>CAZEDC010000045.1:0-33117 GCA_964510985.1 uncultured Dehalococcoidia bacterium | reverse complement strand
CCGCCCTCATGGGTTTTTATTCCTGGGGGCACATCCCCCAGACCCTCTGGCAGAGGGGGCGTCCCCCTCTGCACCCCACTGGCGAGGGTTGTGAGATAGATACTAGATGCAAGCGCTTTAAATATTTCTTGATACCGTTGCTGCCCGACCCTAAGCTGGCCCCGCGCCCGAGTTAAGGGCCATCCCATCACGAGGAGCAGTGGCTTGCCGGGCGAGTCGGTTATCACAAAGGAGATGCTTGACGCCATCGGCGTCGAGTCGGAATCCGTGACCCACGAAGTGGAGCGGGGAGCTATCATGAAATTCGCCCAGGCCATCGGCGACCCGAACCCGATTTTCAACGACGAAGAGGCCGCCCGCAAGACTCGATACGGGGGCCTCATCGCCCCACCCACCTTTCTCGACTCGTTGCTATCGGCCCCGGCCGGGGCCGAGTTCCCAAACCCATACCCGGCCAGCCTCGAGGGCGGCAGCGAGTGGCGGTACTTCGAGCCGGTACGTCCCGGCGACCGCATTACGGTCAACGCCAAGATTTCGGACATATTCGAACGAAAGGGCCGCCTGGGAGACATGCTGCTCGTGGTCAGGGAGTTCAGGTACGTCAACCAGTTCGACCAGGTGGCCGCCCTGCGACGCCGAACGGCCATTTACTATCAGCCGCCGGAAGGACGACCGTAGGCAGACCTGAACCGCTATAAGGACAGGACCCATGACCGGTCAGCTTTATTTCGAGGATGTCCGGGAGGGTATGGAGATACCCCCCCTGGAGAAGAGCCCTACAACCCAGCAGCTGGTGAGATTCGCGGCGGCGACCTCGGACTACTACCAGATACATTATGACCTGGAGTTCGCGCATGCCCGCGGCCTCCCGGACGTTATCGTGCACGGTCCGTTGAAGAACGCCTTTCTGGGGCAACTGATGACGGATTGGCTCGGGGAGCACGGTACCCTCAAGAGGCTCGACGCGCAGTACCGCGGCATGGACGTACCGACCAAGGCCGTTTTCACAAAGGGCGTGGTCAAGAAGAAATATGTCGAGGGTGGCGAGAATATCGTGGAGTGCGAGGTCTGGCTGGAGAACCAGGAGGGGGAGAAGACGACGCCGGGCTACGCCGTGGTATCATTGCCCTCTCGCGGAGCCTGACCCGTGCCGTACGATTGTTTTCGTTACCGCCCACTCGACGGAGAAGAGCCGATTTGGGTAGCGCACTAGACGGTATAACGGTGTTGGACCTGACCCAGGGCATGGCCGGCGCCATCGCCACCATGTTCCTGTGCGACAACGGGGCCAGGGTCATTCGCATCGAACCGCCCGACGGCGACCGTGGACACGGGGCGCCGGGCTACCTTGTCTGGGACCGCGGCAAGGAGAGTATTTTACTCGATCTGACTGCAAGGGCCGTCCCGGAACGGCCGGATTGCGACACAGACGCGATGAATCCTGTATTCGAGCGGTTACTGCGGAGGGCCGATGTCCTGATTGAGGGTTTTCCTCCCTCCTCCCCTCAACAGGCCGTCCTCGGTTACACTGAGCTCTCCGCCATAAACCCGCGGCTTGTGCACTGCTCGATCACGCCTTACGGCACCGAAGGGCCGCTCAAGGACGCACCCGCAGACGATGACCTGGTCATGGCCCGAGCGGGCATACTCGCCAGCCAGCCGTCGTTCCGGCCGGGGCCAGTCCATGTGGTCCATCCCCTGCCCGGCGTGGGGGCCGGTCTGCTGGCCGCACAGGGTATTGTCGCCTCCCTTTACTGGAGGGAGAAGACCGGCCTGGGTAGAAAGGTCGAGACCTCATTGATGGCGGGCTGCTTGTCCACGATGCCCAAGGTGTCGGGGGAGAACCTGTCGCCCTGGGCGTTCGCCAACAGAACCGCCGGCGGCGCTCCGTTTTACAGCCTGTACGAATGCGCCGATGGAGAGTGGATACAGCTTGCCTGCATTCACGGGGGGTTTGTCGAAAAGGCCGTCGATGTGTTGGGAATACGGGAAAAGCTCTTGGATCCGAAGATAGGCGACTGGCGAGGAAACCCGATAAGTGGAGTCCGAGCTGAGGTCTTCGACATCGTGACCGGTGCTATCAAGACCAGGCCCTATGAGGAGTGGGCCCACCTCCTGGAGGAGGCGGATGTCCCGTACGCTCGTTCCAGCACCGTTGAAGAGGCCATGGTCAACCCGCAGGCCCTGTTCAACGATATGGTCATAGAGCTTGATGACCCGTCCGTGGGCAGGATGTCGCAGATGGGGCTGGCGGTCAAGCTCCTGAAGACGCCCGGCCTGGTCAAAGGACCGGCGCCTGCGCCGGGGCAGGATACCTGCGATGTGCTCTCGGAGCTCAGGGCAGAAGCCGTTCCCGCAACGGAGTCCCGGGCGGTTGACCCCGACGACTGCGACCCTCCCCTCAAAGGGGTAACGGTGCTGGAGATCGGCAACGTGATCGCCGGCCCCATGTCCAGCAGGTTTCTCGCGGAGATGGGGGCCGAGGTCATAAAACTGGAGTCGCCCGGCGGCGACATCTCCCGGACGGGCGCACCGCCGTTTTTCTATCTGAATCTGAACAAACGGTCGATCTCGGTGAACGCGAAGGAGCCCGAGGGCCGGGAGGTCGTTCAGCGGCTGGCCGCTTCGGCGGACGTAATTCTGGAGAACATGCGCCCCGGCGCCGCGGGCCGGCTGGGGCTGGGCCCCGAGGAACTGGAGAAACTGAATCCAGGCCTGGTCTACACCCATATCAGCGCCTACGGCTCCGCCGGCCCGTACTCCCACCGTCCGGGTCTCGACCCACTGGCACAGGCTCTGACAGGTCTACAGCGAGCGCAAGGAGGGGATGAGAACCCGCCCGTTTTTCTTGGGAGGCTGGGGCCGGCCGATTACGCCGCCGCTATGCTGGGGGCCCTGGGGACGGTGCTGGCCTTGTTTGCAAGGGAGCGCAGCGGTGTCAGTCAGCGTGTGGAGACCAACCTTCTGAACGCCGGGATCCTGCTCGGGTCCGAGGGGTTCACCGGGTACGAGGATAGGCAGCCGAGAAGACTCGCGGACAAGGGCCAGTACGGCCTCGGCGCCCTCCACCGGCTGTATGAGACCGCGGAGGGCTGGCTCTACCTGGCGGTTGAGACCCGCGAGCAGTGGGACTCGCTATGTGCCGCCCTGGGTCGCCAAGACCTGGCCGGCGACGCGCGATTCTCGTCTCCGGACCGGCGTGTTGACAACGATGAAAACCTGGCCCTGGAGCTGGCCCAGGCTTTTGCGCTCCAAGGCCGGGAGGAGTGGCTCCGACGCCTGAAGGCTGCGTCCGTACCATGCGCGTCGGTGGTAGAGGACTACGACAACGGGTTCTTCTCAGACCCCCAGGTCATCGCCAACGACATGATAGTCGAGCACGACCATCCGACGCTGGGGCGGCTGAGTTACTCAAAGAAACCGGTCGTATTTCCCGGTTCCACCGAGCCTCCCTCCCGTGTTACTCCGCTGTTGGGCCAGCATACCGCCGAGATACTCAGGGAGGTCGGCTACACCGAACAGGAGGTCGCCGACCTGGAAGCCCGTGGCATTTTGAAGTGCTGGAAGCCCGGAGACGGATAGAGTTCGCGGCTTCGTCCCGCGGCGGCCGTTTCCCGGCTCCGAGTGTTTAATGTCGTAAGTCAACGTGCGGACGCACACAAACTGCGTTCCCGCTCATCCTGAGCTTGTCGAAGGACATGAGCGGGACTCTCCTTCTGCTCGAATGGTTCGACAGGCTCACCACGAGCGGAGAATCGTGGCGCTCTTTTTTACAACCAGTTACTAGCGTCCCTCGAAGGTGGGCTTTCGCTTCTCTACAAACGACCGGATTCCCTCCATGCCGTCCCGCGAGGGAGCGAGACGCTCGACCGTCTCGCGGGCGTAGCTGGTTAACTCAGGTGAAACGGGGGTCGTGACCCTCCTGAGAATGTCCTTGGCGGCGAGGAGTGCCAGAGGCGGAAGACTGACCAGGTACTCGGCGATCTCCAACGCGGTATCCATGAGCTGCTCCCCCGGGACCACCCGATTCACGAGGCCCATCTCCAGCGCCCGTTGCGCCGTGATATGCAGGCCCAATGTGATCTCGGAGGTCTGCATTGGCGTCAGGGCATGGGTCTGCCGGTACGGCCAGCCCACCGGGTAACCGAGCCGTATCTGGCCGATGAACATCCTGGCGTCCTCGGCCATGACCACCAGCTCACAGGTCTCAACCGCCAGGTTCATCCCACCGCCGACGGCCCAGCCGTTGATGGCGGCGATGATCGGCTTTGGGAGGTCGTTGGGGTCGAAGACGTTTTTGAACCTGGGGTCCACGAAAGGGCTGCCCCTGGCCGCGGCCTCTTTGAGGTCCAGGCCCGCGCAAAAGAACCTGCCGACGCCGGTCAGGACGGCCACCCTGGTCTCGGGTTCGTCCCTGAACATGGCATGGACCTCCATCAGGTCCGACACCATCTCGGAACTCAGGGCGTTTCCCCGTTCCGGATGGTTCATGCGGATGACCGCGATGGAGCCTAGCCGTTCATAATCCACGAACTGCATCGAGCCCTCCCTCGACCAGGAGGCCGTCTCACTATTCAGACTGGCGGATCACCGGCCTCTACGCCGCTTAACGGCCCTCGTAGGACGGCTTCCGCTTCTCCACGAAAGCGTGGACACCTTCCATCCCATCCTCTGACGGGGCCAGCCGTTCCACCATCTCGCGGGCGTATTTGGTCAGCTCGGGAGAAACGGGGTTCGTGACCCTCCTCAGCATGTCCTTGGCGGCGAGGACCGCGTTCGTTGGCAGGCCCGCCACGTATTCGGCCATCTCCATGGCCGTGTCCATCAGCTTCTCCAGGGGCACTACCCGGTTGACCAGGCCGATTTCCAGGGCCCTCTGGCCGGTGATGTGCATGCCAAGGGTGATCTCCGCCGCCTGCACCGGTGTCACGGCGTGGGTCTGCCGAAAGGTCCAGCCCACCGGATAGCCGATGGTGATCTGTGCCTGGAAGATTTTAGCCTCCTCGGCCATGACCGCCAGCTCGCAGGTCTCCAGGGCCAGGCCCATACCGGCGCCGACGGCCCAGCCGTTGATGGCGGCGATAAGGATCTTAGGGAGGTCGTCCGGGTTGAAAACGCCTCTGAACCTCTGATCGAGAAAGGGGGAGTTGGTCTCCGCCACCTGTTTCAGGTCCAGGCCAGCGGTGAAGAACTTGCCTGTCCCGGTCAATATTCCCACCCGGGCCTCTGAATCGTCCCTGAAAAGGGCGTGAGCTTCCAGTAGGTCCGTCACCATTTCTGTGCCCAGAGAGTTCCCGCGCTCTGGACGGTTCATGCGGATGACCGCGACGGCGCCCCGCCGTTCATACTCCACAAACTGCATCGATCGCCTCCTTCTTTGAGACCGGTTCCCATATGTTTACCGCCGGTACGAGGGCCAGATCAAGGCCATTGTAGCACTGTTAACCGGTCCGGCAGCCAGGGCGCCGACGAGCGGCCTCCGTGGGATTCTTGACACCGGTTCAACCCCGCCGTACACTGGCGCGGCGGTCGAGTACCTCACGAACCTAGCTTATGGAGCAGCCCCGTGTCGAATGATTCGGTCATTACACAGCAGATGCGCGACGCCGTCGGCGTCGAGTCGGACCCCGTAACCCACCAGGTTGAGAAGGGCGCCATAATCAAGTTCGCCCAGGCTATCGGAGACCCGAATCCGGTATTTAACGATGAGCGGGCCGCCCGGAAGACCCGACACGGTGGAATCGTCGCCCCTCCTACCTTCCTGCGCTCGGTGATATCCGGGCCGGACAAGATAAAAGTGGAGAACCCCTACTCCGCCGGTCTCGACGGCGGCAGCGAGTGGGAGTACTCCGAGCCGGTGCATCCGGGAGACCGGATCACCGTGACAACCAAGATAGCAAACATCTACGAGCGCCAGGGACGTCTGGGAAACATGCTCTTCATCATCCGAGAGACGAAGTATGTCAACCAGTTCGGCGCGGTGGTGGCGCTGGAGCGCACGACCAGCATCGGATATCAGCCGCCCGAATAGTGGCGGGGCGGGCCCATGACGCGGCCGGGACAGGGAGTTGCCCCGAGTCGATGGAGTAGGGGTTGATGACAGACCAGAGATATTACGAAGACGTGCAGGAGGGCGAGGTGTTGCCCACCCTGGAGAAGAACCCCACGACCCAGCAGCTGGTGATGTACGCCGGGGCGTCGGGGGACTACTATCAGATCCATTACGACCAGGGGTTCGCACGCGCCAACGGACTTCCCGACGTAATACTCCACGGTGCCCTGAAGAACGCCTTCCTGGGCCAGTTGATGACGGACTGGATCGGCCTTTCGGGAACGCTCAAGAAGCTCACCGTCCAGTACAGGGGCATGGACACACCCGGCACTCCCATTTACGCAAATGGGGTGGTCAAGAAAAAATGCGTCCAGGACGGTGAGCAACTCGTCGAGTGCGAGATCTGGCTGGAGAACCACAAGGGTGAGAAGACCACCCCCGGTTCCGCGGTGGTCGCGTTGCCGTCTCGAACCCGCTAGGATAGGCCGGGGCGCGCCGGAGGGTCTAGGCGGTTACGGTCTGGAAATACTTCCGCTGGAAGTACAGGGCAACGCTCACCAGGCCGATCAGCACCGGTACTTCCACCAGAGGCCCGATGACGGCCGCGAAGGCCTGCCCCGAGCCGATGCCGAAGACTGCCACCGCCACCGCGATGGACAACTCGAAGTTGTTGCTGGCGGCCGTAAAGCCGATGGTCGCCGACTTCGAGTAGTCCGCCCCGATCTTTTTGCCCATGTAGAACGAAACAAGGAACATGAGCACGAAGTAGATCAGCAAGGGGATGGCGATTCGCACGGCGTCCAGTGGAAGCTCCACGATGATGTCTCCCTTGAGGGAGAACATCACGACTATCGTGAACAGCAATGCGACCAGGGTGATCGGGCTGATCCTGGGGATAAACCTTCCCTCGTACCAGGTCCTCCCCCCGGCCCTGATGAGGGTGAACCTGGTCAGCATGCCCCCGAAGAAGGGTATTCCAAGGTAGAAAAGCACGCTCCTGGCGATCTGGCCTATGGTGACGTCCACGGTTGCTCCCTCCAGGCCGAACAGCTCTGGAAGGACGCTCACGAAGACCCAGGCGTACACGGAGTAGAATAGGATCTGGAACACCGAGTTCAGCGCCACCAGCCCGGCCGCATACTCGGAGTCGCCTTTGGCCAACTCGTTCCAGACGAGTACCATGGCGATGCAGCGCGCGAGGCCGATCATGATCAGCCCTGCCATGTAGTCGGGCTCCCCCCGCAAGAAGATGATGGCCAGGAAGAACATCAACACAGGGCCGATGAGCCAGTTCTGAACCAGCGAGAGGCCCAGCAGCCGCCAGTTGCGAAAGACGTGCCCCAGCTCTTCGTACTTCACCTTGGCCAGCGGCGGGTACATCATAAGAACAAGCCCGATCGCTATAGGGATGGAGGTAGTGCCAACCTGGAACCAGGTTATGAAGTCGTCCACACCCGGGACCGAATAGCTCAGGATCACGCCGAAGCCCATGGACAGGAATATCCATAGCGTCAGGAAACGGTCCAGCAGGGGGAGCCTTGCGGTCGCCGAGGCCGGCTCAGCGTGCGCCATGAATTTTTTCCAGTCTCACATACCCACCCGATGTACGCGGTGGAGGTCTGGACCCGTCCGGAAAGGAAAGGAGGAGACGGCCGAGCCTGCACCGGTCGCAACCCGAGCAAACGCGAACGCCCCGACACCAGCCGGGGCGCTTGTAGTGGATCATTCGCTCAAAAGGTCCGCCGATCAGATGCTGTATGAAGCGATTACCTTGTCAACGGCCCGAGGTTTTGCCTTCTCTGCTATCGCGGCTATTCGCTGGTCGAAGCTGGACCGTTGGTCGTCGCGGAAGATCGTTCCCAGGGGTACGCCGTCGGAGTTGACTGTCTTGTGCGCTGCTTCGATGTCAGTGGGGTCATAGTCGTCCGGGAGGTCCCAGGCGACGGGGTCGATCCCGTTTTTGACATTGCCCTTTAGCAGCTCGTAGGTATCATTGTAGGTCGTGCAAGGGGACTGAACGTGGACAATGGAGAACCCACGATGGTTCATGGCGTCGGTGATTAACTGGGACAGGTCTTTAACCTTGCTGGAAATGCCTGAGGCCACGAACGAAACGCCCATGGTCAGGTAGAGTCGCAGAGGATACGTAACATCTTCGACCTTGCCATAAGGGGTTGTGCTGGTGACATGGCCTGACACGGTGGTGGGTGAACTTTGGCCCTTTGTCAGCCCGTAGACGCCGTTGTCCATGATTACGGCGGTGACGTCCAGGTTTCGCGCGGCCTGGGGCGCGATGTGCTCCATCCCGATGCTGAGGAAATCACCGTCGCCGGCCACAACAACGACGTTAAGGTCGGGGCGGCCCATCTTGATACCCATGGCGATGGGGAGGGTCCTGCCATGTATGCCGTGGAAGCCGTAGGGCTGCGTGCCTTCAATAAGGTGCACCAGATTGCCGGAGCAGCCGATGCCGGCCACGACTACATTATTCTCGATAGGCAGTTCCATTTCGACTCGGCGCCGTTCGATAGCGCCTTCCAGCGCACGGCGTACACCGAAGTCCCCGCACCCGGGGCACCACTTGAAATCGTATTCCGGATTTTTGGCGCTCATACCGGCACGCCCTCTTTTCGCTCGATTCGGACTCTGTCAGATATACGTTTGGCCAGGTCTTTCACCTTGAAAGGTAGACCGGCGTACTGTGCAATGGACTCAGCCTTCACACCCTGTGACCGGAGGACGCTAGACCATTGCCCCTGGTAGTTGAGTTCGGGGACCAGCACCAGCTCCTTTTGACGTAGCTCGTCCAGCAGGGCCGGTGGGGTCGGATTCAGGAACATCGTGTACAGCCAGGCCAGATCTTCTCCTTCCTCCGCCAAGCGCTGGTACGCCTCCAGCGCAGGGCCCTTGGAGCCTCCCCAGGGCATTATCGCGATGGGAGCGGCGCTGTTGCTACTCTCGTAGGTGCCGTCTTCCAGCAGCTTCAGCTTGCCGAACCGCCGATTTGTCATCTGTATGTGGCGGTCGCCCAGGTGGGTCGTATCGCCCATTCCGTCGTGTTCGCTGCCGTTGGCGACATAGCTTCCCGCATGCCCGGGAACAGGCATGGGCATCAGCTCCGAACTCTCGTATCGCTGAAACCCGTTGGCCCCTCGATAAACCTGGCGGTCCTCGATAACCAGCTTGGAGGGGTCGGGCTTGGCGATGTTCTGTTGGCGCTCGGACAACGCGTGCTCACTGAGCAGTATCACCGGGCCCTGGTATCGCTCGGCCCAGTTAATAGCCGCGATAGCGCCGTGGAAGCACTCCTCGACGTTGCCTGGAGCGATCACCGGCATCCTGATGTCACCGTGAGCGGGATACAGGGCTATCATCAGGTCTGACTGCTCAGTCTTGGTTGGCAGACCTGTGGCGGGCCCGCCCCGCTGGACATTGATGACTACCAGTGGAAGTTCCGCCATCCATGCCAGCCCCAGACCCTCGCCCATCAGGGATAAGCCGGGTCCGGACGTGGCGGTCATCGCTTTTTTCCCGGCGTAGGAGGCGCCGAGCACCGCATTGATGGACTCGATCTCAGATGTCGCCTGATAGGCGAACCTTCCCGGCCCGACCAGGCGCTGCTCCATCCAAACCAGGATTGACGAGGCCGGGGATATGGGGTACCCGATGAAGGCCTCGATTCCTGCGGCGTAGGCGCCAAGGGCGATGGCGGTGTTTCCGTTGACCAGAATCTGCTCCCCTTCCGGCATCTGCGGTGGGGCCAGTTCTTCCAGGCGGAATCCACTTCTGGCCGCCTCGTTCCGGCCCAGGGTAAGCGCCCGAATATTGGACTGGATAATCTCTTCGTCGTTGGGACGGCCGCGTGTGAACCTGGCGGCCACGAACTGCTCTAGTATAGACTGGGGCATGTTCACCAGGAACGCCAGAGCGCCCATCACCACCATGTTTGCGGCGCGTGTGTTTCCGGTTGACTTAGCCAGCTCGTCGAAGGGCATTCCAAAGCTCTTGCCGCCGGAGTCCAACTCGAATCCCTCCGAGTTGTATATGATGACACCGCCCTCGGTGACCTGGTCTCTATGGGACGCATAGGCCTCCTGATTGAATGCGACCAGTACGTCCAACTCGTCTCCGGAGCTAAGGACTTTGGAGGTGGATATCCTGGTCTGAGTCCAGGTCGGGCCGCCCATGATCTGAGAGGGGAAGGTGGCGAAGGTCTGGACGTGGTAACCGACGCCCGCCGCCGCTTGAGCGTAACCCTCGGCCGAAGTGACGACACCCTGGCCGCCTTCTCCGGCGAATCGGACCACGAAGTCGTTCTTCTTCAACTGGAGCCTCCAGGCCTTTGAATGGCGGGTGTCGAAAGCGACCGCCATCCATCTAGAGCATGAGTGGTATGGAGCAGGGGTGTCAACCCTTTAATGTCGTACGTGGGGGAACCTTGAGGATGTGGGTGCAGCTGGTGAATCTTGGGCCCTCACCACCCAACCTTATCGCCGATGATAGCCGTCTCTGATGGACGTTTCAGGCTTGGATTCGTTTGGGTTTTTGAGTTCATTGGACCTCAAAAATATACCAGGTGGCCGCTCCCAGTGTCAATTTTGTGAAGGCCCGCACACACCGATATAAAGCCGTTTAAACCGTCCACCGAGACGCGTCGTCACCCCTCTTTACCTACTCCTCCACGATCATGTTGAAGGCCAGGGGGCAGACGACCAGGAATATGGCGTCGAATATCGCAAGGAGCGGGATCCATCGGGTGAGATCGCCGCCTCCCTCGCCTCGGATGATCACCCCGGAAGCCTCAACCGCGGCCACGATGGCCGGCAGCACGACGGGGAAAAAGAGCAGGGGCAGCATAACCTCACGAGAACGGGTGTTGACCGCCATCGCGGAGAACACCGTGCCCACCGTGGCTATCCCCAACGTGGCCAGCACGGCGACCGGTATCATCTCGGGCATGACGAGGGGGAGGTTGAACAGCACGGCGAAGATGGGGAATACGATTATCTCCACCACGGTCATGAACAGAAAGATACCCAGCATTTTACCGAAGTAGATCACGTCCCGGCCCACGGGCGCCAGCATGAGTCCCTTAAGGCCGCCCCCGTCCTTTTCCAATGCAAAAGAGCGGGTGAGACCAAGCACACCGGCGAACGTGAAGGACACCCACAGTACTCCCGGGGCCACCAACGCGACCGTTCCCGCAGTCGGGCCCAGTGCGAAATTGAAGATGACGATAACCAGCAAGGCGAACACCAGCACGGACACCACGATGTCCTTGGTCCTCAACTCCAGCAGGACATCTTTCCAAAGCAGGGTCGCCACCGGCCCCAGGAAGGCTATCAATTAGCGGTCGCCTCCAATTCCTTCAGTTCCTTCAGATATTTCTCCGACTTGCCGGCAGAGCAGACAAGGGGTCAATCGGCGGCACCGGAGTGCCGGTTGTACGCCTCTCTCACGGCGGCTCTTCCCATAGACTCCACGGACTCATGGAAGGCAATCTTCCCGTGCACCAGAATGGCGGTGCGATGCCCCATGGCCAGGCCTCGTTCCAGGTTGTGCGTGGTCATCAGCACCGTGCGGAAGGGATTGGTCCGGTCCGACACGACAGCCTCCAGCAACGCCTGTGCCTCCTGGTCGAGTCCGCTTTCGGGCTCGTCTATCATGAGAATCAGTGGGTCGTGAAGAAGGGCTCTGGCGATGCTAAAGCGCTTTTTCAAGCCGTGAGACATGGTCCCGATCCGCTGTTGCAGCCGGGCTTTAACACCCATCCGCTCAACCGCCGACTCGATCCTCTCCTCGATACGGTCGAGCATGAACATCCGAGCTACGAACTTCAGGTTCTCGTAGCCGGTGAGGTCGTCGTACAGCAAGGTCTCGTGGGTCACGACGCCGATGTTCCTGCGCACTGTCTGCCCGGCGCGGGCGATGTCCGAGCCGGCCACGCTGATGCGTCCGATATCCGGCTTGGTAAGCGTCGCTAGGACTTTGATGAGCGTTGTCTTACCCGAGCCGTTGGGGCCGAGAATGGTCAGCACTTCTCCCCACGGCACTTTGAGATCGAGATTGCGTAGAACGGGGGTCCGGCCGAAGGCCTTGCTGAGACCCGAGACCTCGATCGCCAGGTTATCGGCGCCGTCGTCGGCTTCGGGCCGGTCGTCAGTTGTGGGTCCAGGGTCCATCAAACACCTTGCGGAGTGGCACTCGCCCTCGACCCACGGGGAACTTGGCCTGGCATCAGGATGACCTCCAGCCGTAGCGGTGTAGGCGACCGTGTCTTTTCATACTGGGTGGGTAACTGTAGTATAAAGGATACTTGACCCAGAGCGGCAGGGCACCCCCGTCCCGTCTTCCAGGCGACGCCGGATGGGTAGGTATAGCGGTACCGGAACTTCGGCAGGATGAATCACTCAAGCCTGCAGGGACTGAACATCTATTCTGCCGCTAGATTCCGACGGTGGCCGCAACGTCAGCGGTACCGCCGCTTGGACCACTTTACATAGCGAGGTGAACGGATGCCCAGCATCCAGGAGCTACGGGACCAGTATGAAGCCCTCAACGAGCGGTTCGAGGCAGATTCGGAGGCCGCCATCGACTCAGACTGCCTCCTGGCATTCGACTACGGTTATCAGGGCCAGGAGGAAGAGGTCGTCATTGACACGGACGAATTCACCGCCGTGTGTCCGTGGACGGGTCTCCCCGACTTCGGCACGCTTACGGTAAGATATGTTCCAGACCGGCTGTGCATCGAACTCAAATCGCTCAAATACTACCTGCTGACGTGGAGGAACGTGGGCATCGTCCAGGAGCACGCGGCCAATCGCATGCTGAACGACCTGGTGGCCGTATGCCGGCCGTTGCGCATGACCGTCACACTGGACTATAAGCCGCGCGGCGGACTGCACACCTCGGTGACCTCCAGATACGAGAAGTCGTAGGGTAGATCGCCGGTCCTCGCCCCATCCCGGACAAACCCTGTGAGACTATTATGCAAAGCTACGGTGTAACCCTTTTGTCAGGCGGCCTGGACTCGACCACCGTAACCGCCTACGCACAAAAGCGAGTCCAACACCTGACCGCCCTGACGTTCCGCTACGGCCAGACCCATAGCAAAGAGGTCGAGTGCGCCCGCCAGATAGCCGGGCTAATGGGGATTGAACACAAGCTAATCGACATCTCGTTTTTGGGGGAGGTGGCCTGGTACTCGGCACTGACCAGTCCCGAGCTTTTTCCGATACCGAAAGACCGGCCAGAAGACCAGATAGGGTTCGGCATCCCAATAACCTACGTGCCGCTGCGCAACACCATTTTTCTGGCGTTGTCGGCCGGGTACCTGGAGAGCCAGGTGCTGCACGCCATAGAGGTCGGTGGACTCAAGCCCGAGGAGGTGGCTGCATACCTCTACATGGCGCCCAACGCGATTGACTACAGCGGCTACCCGGACTGCCGTCCCGAGTTTTTTGTCCAGATGAGACAGACGCTCCAGCACGGCAGCAAGATGTGGACCCAGTACGGCGTGCAGATAGCCATAGAGACCCCGATCATCGAGCTTTCCAAGGCCGAGATAGCGGAGCTGGGCATCAGGCTAAAGGCGCCCCTGGAGCACACATGGAGCTGCTACAAGGGCGGAGAAATCCCCTGCGGGTCGTGCGATAGCTGCATCCTCCGGGCCAAGGGTTTCACCGAGGCCGGCATCCCCGACCCGCTCATGGTCAGGCTTGGGAGGGTTTGAAGCGGTTGGCCGATTGCAGGGAATTTCGCCGGGTAGGCGATCACCCCATTTGAACTCCTTTGAGACCATCTAGGCCATGCAACAGGTGCTGAAAACCAGCCGAAGACCGTCTGGCGAGCCCGAGATATTCCACTCCATCCAGGGTGAGGGTGTAACGGCAGGGACGCCCTCTGTGTTCCTCAGGCTGTCGACTTGCAACCTGGCGTGCACCTGGTGCGACACCAGGTACACATGGGACTGGGATAACCACGACTACGACAGGGAGGTCGTCGCGTTGGACGCCGAGGACGTCGAACAGCGCATCCTGGGCTTTCGGTGCCCCCATCTGGTGATCACCGGCGGCGAGCCTTTGATCCAACAGAAGGCCCTGGCCCCGCTGGTCCGTTCGCTCAAACGACGGGGGGTATACTGCGAGGTAGAGACCAACGGCACGCTCCTTCCGAACCGGGAGATGGTGGAGACCGTGTCCCAGTGGAACGTCTCGCCCAAGCTCGTCAATTCCGGCGTCGCCGCGGACCGGCGGGAGACACCGGCGGCCCTGGAGAGCTTCAGAGATCTGGACTCGGCCTATTTTAAGTTTGTCGTTGTCGAGCCCGCCGACGTCGAGGAGGTCGCCGGTCTGGTGGACAGGTATGATATCCCCCCCGGCCGGGTTGTCCTGATGCCCGAGGGGGTGACGGTCGAGGCCGTCACGATGCGGGCCGGGTGGCTGGCCCAGGTATGCGTGGAGCGGGGTTACCGATTCTCGACCCGGCTTCACATCCTCCTCTGGGGCGACGAGCGCGGACGCTGAATCGGACGGGATGCTGGCAGGAGCCTTCCTATGGTGGGTCAAAGCCACGCCTGTTTTGCCCGGTGACCCAGGAACGTTCGGTCCATCCGGAGTCCCCTAGTCGCCTCCTTCGGTAATGGAGTACACTATTGGCGCAACTGGGGTTTTTGAGATACTGCAACTACTGAATAGGGAGGTACTGCGATGAGCAAATTAGCCAGGTATGAGGCTCACGGTGAGATCGCCTACGGCGTGGTTGAAGGCGACGTCGTCAAACAACTGAGTGGGCCGCCCTTTGGGGATTACCAGGTAACCGATCACACACACGCCCTGTCTGAGGTGAAGCTGCTGGCTCCGGTGGTACCGGGCAAGGTTGTAGCTATCGGCCTGAACTATAAGAGCCACCTGGGAGACCGGGAGCCCCCCAAGGTCCCCGAACCTTTTCTAAAGGCCACGACGTGCGTGATAGGCCCGGGCGACACCATCGTGATTCCTACGCAGGCCCTTATCGAGTCTGAGAAGATACAGGAGGAGGCGGAGCTGAGCATAGTCATCGGCAGGCACTGCAAAAGCGCCACCAAAGCCAACGCGCTGAGCTACGTCCTGGGGTACACCTGCGGCAACGACGTCAGTGCTCGCAACTGGCAGGGCAACGACCTGCAATGGTGGAGGGCCAAGTCCTCGGACACCTTCGGCCCTATAGGGCCGTTTATCGCCACGGACGTCGATCCGGGAAACCTCCGTATCACGGCGCGGGTGAACGGCAAGACCGTCCAGGACTCCAACACCGGCGACCTGCTCCACGACGTGCCGACCATCATTGAGTTCGTGAGCCGCGTGATGACCCTGGAGGCCGGCGACGTGATCATGACCGGAACGCCAGGAGCGCCCGGTGACCTCAGACCCGGCGACACTGTGGAGGTGGAGATCGAGGGGATCGGCGTGCTCACCAATCCGGTGACCGCGGAGTAGGCGTAAACTCTGCCAGTACGGCCGCCGGCGGCGTAGACGTAGTTGGTGCGGCTATCGAAGGAAAGGCAAACGGCTTCTTGGCCCGCCACCGGCGGCACCAGATCCGAATCGGACTCAGACTCCCCTAATCCCCCTGGATTAAGATTCGACACGGCCCTATCGGTCCTGCGAGACCAAGTCCTGCGAGACCAAATCCTGCGAGACTTAATCCTGCGAGACTTAATTCTTCACTACCACGACGGGATTCACCTTGTCCCAGATGTCCCCGTTCACCACGGGGTAGGGGGTACCAGTCGTCCCGCTAACGACCACTCCATTGTGGAAGTCGTCAACCATGGCGGCAATCCCGGCCGCTCGACCCACTTCGTGCAGAACGTCATCGCTCGCCGATTCGTTGTCATCTCGTGCCAGCTCTACGGCCTTCTCGTATGCCTCTACGTAGTGGTCCTCTAGAAGGGAGGCTTGCGGAACTGCGACACCAGTGATACGGAGTTCGTTCGCTGCCTCGATGACTGTAGCCTCTGCTTCCGCCTCTTCCCTCATTATTCCGTCTATGTACATCTCCCGCGAAAGCTTCTTGACGTTAGCTACCCTTCCTTCCTTCGTGCTACTGGCATGTACCGATTCGTGAACCAAGAGCAAGGCTGCGGCAACGATGTCGGTATTCGAGTTGATCACGATGTAGTTCTCGTTACGATCATAGAAAGTTGGGCCCGACTCGAACCTCATCTCAACGTCGTATCGGTACAGGACCTCTAGAGCGGCTCGCCCGGTCGGGATAGTACTGAGGACATTCTCGACTTCCTGGAACCTCTGGGAGCGCTCAGGACCGCTGGCAGAGGCGTCGGCGTCGCTAGAGAAGTCGGGGCTGAGTAGAAAGAAGGCAGCGACTGTGAGGACTCTGAGAGCAGCGAGGAAGAGACTTCGGAGCGTATCGGTGTTGGCCATTTGGTCACCTCGGTGCGGTCAAGGGCGCCGCGTTGTTGGTGACCTAATGGTCGCTCGCAAGCTACGATATCGTCATCCACAAGGTTTGCTATCTTTTGTATACGCTGTATTAGTGGTTATCTAGTCCGTATACCAATATATTGTTACTCACATAGTCTGGTTTACGACATCGGCGATGGTCAGAACTTGTTAGTCACGCGGGGATAGGCGTGAGCAGTGACCATACGGAGAAGCTCGCAGTGACCAGAGGATGGTCAGGATTTGTTATTGAGGGGTGTAGAGCGGTGCTAAGAACGCCAGGTCGAATATGGTTGGCAACCGTTCGCCCGGTATTGCAGCCGCCGTGGACCCAACGTGATCTAAGTGACACAGGCAATTGAAATCAGAGACAAGTTCGTGTGGGGTGAGCGGGTCAGGAGGAAATATGAAGAGGGCAGGTTTGAACCTGCCCTCTAAAAGGGAACGTGGCCTATTGGAGTGTCTCGCTACGAAACCAGACCTTGTCGCCCAGCGTAGGTCGCCGCTTCCGCGCGGTTAGCGACGCCGGCCTTCGTGAAGATGTTACTGACGTGACGGGCCACCGTATTCGCACTGATTACGAGTTGGCCAGCGATCTCCTGGTTGGTCTTACCGTCTGCGATGAGTCGCAGGACCTCGACTTCTTTTTCGGTGAGGCCGCCCGGGTACGAGGGTTTGACGCCCTCAGAGGAAGCGAGTCTCTCCTGTACCTCCAACGCCTTCTCCAGCGATGGCTGCATCTTCATGTCCCGGAACTCTCCGATGGCGAAGTCCAGATGCTCCACGGCCTCGGCGCGATCATCGCGGTAATGGTCCAGGAGCAACTCCGCGAGCTGGAAACGGATGAGGGCTATCTCGGGGCGGAAGCGAATCTTGCCCGCCGCCTCCAGCGCCTCGTGGTAGTATGCCCGCGCCTTGTCCGGCTCTCCCAGCAGCGCGGCGGCGGCACCGAGGTGACGCGCAGGGCAGGTCCAGGCGTAATGCCCGATACTCAAAAAGGAGGCAGGCGCCAGCCGCTGCGCCAGGACCGAGCATAGCTCACGGTCTTCGATCAGCACCGCGATCTCCAGCAACCAGACAAGGAGAAATGTAGGAACGCCCTCAAAAACGGGGTGCTCGGCCAGGAAACGCCGGAGACTGTCCTCAGCTTGGTCGGAGGGTCCCAGGTGGGCACTCGCCACAATTGGTGGCCCGGATAGGAATGGCACCCCGACGGACTCGGACGATGTAGCTATCGCTTCTTCCGCCCCGGCCCACGTGCAGGAAGGGTCGATAGCCGTACAACAAGGCCAACACCCGTCCAATACCTGGGGACCCCGTCTCGTCCGCCCAGGCATTGAGGCGCTCTATGACCGATAAGGCCTCCGTCAGGCGCCCGTCGAGGAAGGCGGAGAATAGCGGAGCGAAAAGAGAACGGAAAAGCAGGTCGGCGTCACCAGAGCGTTGTGCAAGCCGGCCTAGATCTCCCAACAGGACCTCGGCCCGGCCACGCTCACCCCAGTCCAGGGATACCATCGCACCTGCAAAGAGCCACTTGCCCAGCGTCCTGGGCGTGACTCCGACGGTGGCTCGGCCTTCCATCTCGGTTACCAGCCTCCATCGCTCCTCTTCGAGCAGCGGCGGAGTTGATATGCCAAAAAGGAAGGAGAAGCTAGCGGAAAAGAGTGAGTTAGCGTCGTCCAGCCTTCGGGCAAGCTCTATCGCGTGGATTATGAACGCTCTGGCCCCGGTCAGATTGTCTTCGGCAAGAGAGGCAAGGTGCATATAATCATCGGCAGAGACACGGTCCGTCGTTTCGGGCTCAGAGTACTCGTCGGCGCGCTCGGCCCACCGGCGGAACTCTGGGCTGCGCCATCTCCATCCTGCGCCGTACCGGTTAATTGCGTCGAGGGCTATAACACAGGTGCGCGAGAGACGGATGCAGTCGTCCATGGCCTCGGCCAGGGCGAAGGCCTCAGGCGCCACGGTGTCATAGACCCGCCGAGGCTCACCGGCCGGCGTCAGCGCCCCTCCCAGTGCCAGAAGCAGGTCGCACCGCCTTGCCCTGTCGTCAGGAGCCAGCACCTCCTGCACCTGGAGGGCCTGCGCCAACAGCCGCGCGGCCTCACCGTAGGCGTAGACGCCTATGGCCTGTTCGGCAGCCACCTCTCCATACTTCAGCGCCTTCTCCAGGTCTTCCCTCTCGGTGGACTGGGCGAAGTGCTCAGCCATCTCCGCCGCATGCTCTTCGGGATGCCCAGCGTACACCTCCTCCAGCGCCCGGCCCACCTGCTGGTGGAGCCGGAGCCGCCGCGGCGCGAAGTTCTCTTCGTACAGCGTCTGGCGGAATAAGGCGTGGGCGAACCGGAACCCTACACCGGCCCCCACTGAGGAGCGCTCCTCTATGATACCTGCGCTCTGTGCCTCCTCCAGCGTAGCGAACAACTCGTCCTCCGGTAGGGCCGCAACCTCCTGTAGGACCTGGAGCGATAAGTCCCGTCCGATCACCGCGGCCATGCTCAGCACCCGGTTGCACTCTTCGCTCAGCCGCGTCAGACGCTTGCCGATTACGTCTCGCAGACCCTCCGGTATTCCCAGTTCCAGGGGAGTCTGGCCGGTGGCTTGCCAGCGGGCGTCCTCACCTGCCAACAAGCCCTCCTCCTCCAGGTACCGTTGCACCTCTTGCACGAACAGAGGGTTCCCCTCGGTCTGACGGTGCACCGCCTCGACCAGGCCCCCCGACACCTCCTGCTCGGCCAGGCCGCCCATCATCCGGTGGACCTCGTCGGCGCTAAGGCCTCGCAGCGCTACACGCCCGAAGGCCGACACCCTTCTCAGCTCCACTAGAGCGCCCGACAGCGGATGGGCCCTGTCTACTCCCACGTCGCGATATGTGCCGACCATGAGCAGATGAGAGCCGGACAGATTGCGGGCCACATGATTGAGCATGTCTAGAGTGCCCGAGTCGGCATCGTGCAGGTCCTCCAACACGATGAGCAGGGGCTGGGCGCTGGAGGCGTTACGCAAGAACGTGGAGGCGGCCTGGAGAAGCTGGTACCGGTCCTGATCCGGGTCGCTCGGCGGTGTGGGCTCGACACCCAGCCGGTCTCGGACCTCGGGCACTATCCTCGCCAGGTCACCCACGCCGGGCCCCAGCTCCTCCTTCAATTCGTCGACGTCACGCTCCACGACATACGAACCCATCGCCTCGACGAAGGCCAGGTAGGGCAAGGAAAGAGAGCCCTCCTCGTAGCAGTGGCCTACCAGGGTCGTGCCGCCGTTGGCCTGGACGTAGGCCGCAAACTGCTCGCAGAGAGTGGTCTTGCCGATACCCGGCTCGCCCACCACCATGAACAGGGAGCCGTCACCCGAGGACGCACCGTCGAAGGCTGCCTGAAGCCGCCCCATCTCCGCCTCACGCCCGACGAAGGTCGAGCCATGTAAGGGAGTCTGGCCCGGTGGTGCCGAAGGTGTTTCCTGTGGTGGCGCCCCTACGTCCAAGGAGTCCGGTTCTACCTTCAGGTTCGAGCCACAACCCTCGCAGAACCGCAACGTCTCAAGGTTCTCAAATCCGCAGTTCAGACACCGCATCACTGATAATGCCCCTCCGAGACAGCGTGCAAGTATAGCAACAGGGAGTACAGGGGTCAAACAGGAGGGCCGAGGCCCGCCTTCTGAGCAAAGCTGTCGACACTAAGCACCAAAACTACTGATGGCAACCCGGTTTGGGTACTGTGAGATCGAGTAGGCCAGGACCTCAACAGGCACTCGGTCGGAAGTCAACTATCGCTCGAATGTAGGAGCCCCCAAAACGAGTTGGGGGTTCCTGGTTTTACAATGAACTCGCGGCTGGGTCTAGATCAGCAGGTTGCCGATGGTCAGCCAGTAGAACACGATGTAGGTGCCCGCCACTATCATCATCCAGGTCCCCACGGGCTGGATGTAGGGAAGGGCTTTGCGCAGAGCGCCCACCATCGCGCTTTTGAACAGCGCCATCCCCAGCGTTAGCGCCATGATAACCGTTCCCATTCCCAGGGCATAAAGTACGAACTGGCTTAAAGACGTACCAATGCTGGAAACGGCAAAGGTGGTGCCGACAACCGTGAGGAAGATCGGAAGTGTGCAGCTCAGGGACGCGGTGCCGTAGCTCAGCCCGAACATGAAGTAACCGCGGACGTTGACCTGGTTGGGGTCACCGATGTGGGACGCCGCCCGCTGCGCCAGCCCGGAGTAGAGCTTGCCGCCGGCCAACATCCACGCGCCGACGATGGCCAGGGTGATGCCGATCGCCAGGCCAAACCAGGGCAGCACGTCGGCCAGGACGGAGCGGGCCCCGACACCGATGACCGTCCCCGCCGCGCCGAACAGCACAATGAAACCGGCCGTAACTGCAGCGCCAACTAACAACGCCTTGCCCAGGGGCCGGATTACAGACTTGCCAGAGTCGGGATTATCGGAGTCCGACCCCAGGTACAGGCCCATGTAAGCGGGCAGCATGGCAAAGCCGCAGGGGTTGACGGCGGCGGCGAGACCGGCCGCAAAGGCGAATCCCAGAAATCCGATGCTCCCCAGGAACGACTGGGAGTCCCCGGACAGGGCCTCGACAAACCGGTTTACGCCATCGCCGCCTCTATCGTCGCCAACCAGGATGGCCCCGACGAAAGCAATCGTCAGCGACGTGGCGGCCACGAGCACCGGAAACACGAACCCGCGCCAGATCCTGGCGCGGTCCACCTCGCCTGCCCGATTTATTAATGTAGACGTATCGTTCACTTCACTTCCTCCCCACCCTTGGGTACCTGCCTCGGATATGAGAAATACCCGTGGCCCTGCGTTTTGAGTATTGTGAAGGTATCAGATGCCGACGATAACCAATACGATTATAACGAATTCGCGGACTCATCAACCTTCGCTGCTAGGGGCTGTTCGTTAATTTAGATGCCGAACAGCCTGGTATGATTTGACGGCCAGGCGGAACCACTCTCCCTCTGATCGGAGGGAAGGTCTGGTCCAGGGTGCTTACGGATACAGGGGCAAATAAATATGCATTTACGCAACTAAAACAGTAAAACCTTTTCGGAATTGTTGACAGCGGCTATAAGGACTGCTAAAGTATCCTCCATCATGATAGGAGAGATACCCGGCGCACACTGCGTCTGTAGAAATGGGCCGTAGGGGTCAGCGAACCGCACGCAGATATTGCTGCGCCCCGCTCAGACTGTGATGTGAGCGGGGTTTTTGTTTTCAGCCAAGTTCAGCCAAGACCGTAACATGAGACGATTTAACACCTCGGAAAATCTCACAAGGAGCCCCAAGGTATGACACAGACCAAGTGGAAGCCTCGGACGCAGCGAGTCATCGAGATTCTGCCGGAGGAGATCGATGACTTCGAGCGACAGGCGGAACGATTCCAGGCCGGTGAATTCAGCGAGACCGACTTTTTGCCGTTCAGGCTCAGGCAGGGCGTCTATGGCCAACGCCAGCCGGATGTCCATATGGTGCGGGTCAAGATCCCCTTCGGCGGCGTAACCGCGGATCAACTCGATGCGCTGGGCGAGTTCGCGGAGAGGTTCGCTCCACTGCACAAGGGCCACGTCACGACCAGGGAGAACTTTCAGTTCCACCATGTGCCGCTGGAAGACGCCGCAGCGGTCCTGCGTCTCCTTGGAGACACGGGACTGAGCACTCGGGAAGCCTGCGGCAACACGGTGCGCAATGTGACCGGCTGTGCCATGGCCGGTGTATGCAATGAGGAGCCCTTCGACGTTACACCGTATGCTGCGGCGTATTCGCGTTATTTCGTTAGACACCCATTTACTCAGGCACTACCTAGGAAGATAAAAACCGCCTTCTCCGGCTGCATGGGCGACTGCGCCATGACCCCTATTCACGACGTGGGGTTCATCCCGAAGATAGTGGACGGTAAACGCGGTTTCAAGATGGTAACCGGCGGCGGGACCGCTATTATGCCCCGCCTGGCGCCGACACTGTATGAGTTCGTCCCGGTAGAGGACTACCTGAGGGTAACCGAGGCGGTTCTCCGCGTATTCCATCGCTCCGACGAGATGCGGAGGAACCGCAGCAAGGCGCGGATCAAGTTCCTTATCGACAAAATGGGCATCGACGAGTTCAGGATATTGGTAGAAGAAGAACTCAAGCAGCCCTGGGCGCAGAGGTCCTTCGACCCCACCGCCCTGCTGTTCCTGGAAGACGAGTCCAAGAATGCCCCCCCTCTGGATAGCGGCTACCAGAGCAACGGCCACGATCCGGAGTTCCGACGGTGGGTGGATACTAACGTCGAGTCCCAAAAGCAAGAGCGGTATCGCGCGGTCACCGTTAAACTGCCCCTGGGGGATATTCAAACCGAGCAGTTCCACGAGTTGGCCGACATTTCGCGCAAATACGCCGGTGGCCGGGCCCGCATAACTCACCAGCAGAACCTGACATTGAGGTGGGTGCCCGAGACGGCGCTCTACGAGGTGTGGCAGGAGCTGAACCGGATCGGCCTCGGGGAGTCGGGCGCCCATCAGATCACTGACGTGGTGGCGTGCCCTGGCACAGATAGCTGCAAGCTGGGCATCACGTCCCCTATGGGCCTGGGCCGGGCCCTCTCCAACGTGCTGACGGAGGCCGACGGCGACGATTCGCTGGTGAGCCAGATGCACGTGAAGATGAGCGGCTGTCCCAATGGATGTGCCCAGCACCACGTGGCCGATATCGGATTCCACGGTGCTGCGATGAAAGGTCCGGGCGGGCAGGTGCCGGCGTACGAGCTATTCCTTGGTGGAAGCTACGACAACGCCGACGTCCGGTTCGGCCAACGTGTCAAGACCAAGGTGCCGGCCAAGCGGATGCCGGAGGCGTTCCAGAGGATTATCGGCTTCTACAAGGACCGCCGCAACGAAGGCGAGCCGTTCCGGGACTTCGTGTCCAGGGTCGGTGTCGATGTGTTCGAGCCAATAATGGCGGAGTTCAAGGATGTCCCGGAACTCAACAGAGAGACCATCGGGACCTACATGGACTGGGACAAGACGGTGAAGTACATCGTGGAGCGCGGCGAAGGAGAGTGCGCCGTCTAGGCAGGCGCAGCCAATATTCTCCGGTAAACAGGAAGGGCCTCGCACCCACGAGGCCCTTCTCTTTTGAATCTGAACGTGGTCCGGGAACCAGGCTATCGTCTTAGCTTATCGGGGCTTTCGGCGAAAGCGGCTCCACCACGGCTCTTCGTCTTCCACCACCCGCCCACGCCAGCGCTTCTCGAACTTTTTCGGCTTCATGAACACCATCGAGTAACCGACTATAAGGAGCAGAACACCGACGACGGCCAATAGACTGCCGATACCGGGGACAGTTCTGCTGAAAATGAGTGCCAGGACCAAAAGCCCGGCAGCGGCGAGCATCATCCTGCCCGACAATACCGACCGTGTCTCACCCCCGAGAGCCCGTTGGATATAGGGCAGCACCGGGTTCCAGATACTGGGTTTCCGGCCAGGTCCTTTGCGGATAGGCGCGATCTCGCCGGCCTGCTTTAAAATCTCTTCTATTTCGTCCTGATATTTCTGCGACATCCTCGTTCCTCTCCGATCCAGAGACACACCTTAAGTGTAAACGATGAAGGCAGGCGATAGCGAACTTTGAGGGTGATCGATAGATGGAAAAAGCCGCCTCCGCCACACTAGGAACCAGTCGATTAGCAAACAACATTTCAGTCCCGTGTCAAGTTTCGAGAGGGCCGGCATCGGACTCCAACTCGTTCTCTCTCCATCGCATGGCACAGACTGCCCCGCAGGTGATATCCTTTTGCATTGAATATCACCATGCTATAATCATCTAAGCGATTGATTCCCCCAGGAGCCGTCGGTGAAGATCACCCAAGAAGAAGCCGTTGACAGGCAGACTGTCCTCAATATCGAGCTTGAGGACGAGGACCTGGAGAAATACCTGGACCGCGGATACAGGCGCGTTGTTCCGCAGGTCCTGATACCTGGATTCCGGAAGGGCAAAGCCCCTCGATGGAGGGTCGAGCAGGTTGTCGGGAGAGAGAGTCTTCTCAACGAGGTTCTCGACACCATGCTCCCGGAGCTTACGAGCCGGGCCATAACAGAGCAGGACGTGGATGCCGCCGGCTTGCCGAGGATTGAACTGCTGGACATGGAGCCCTTCAAGCTCAAAGCCACCGTGCCGCTGACCCCGGATATCGATCTTGGGAATTACGGCGACATTAGAATCCCGGAGGAGAAGGCGGAGTACTCCGAAGAGGACGTTCAAAGCCGGCTGGAGCAGTTGCAGACCGAAATGGCGTCCTGGGAACCGGTGGAGCGGCCCGCGAAAATGGGTGACACGGTAACCATGTCGGCGGCCGGCACCATCGATGGCCGCACGATACTGGACGACAAGGACACCGTGTTCTTCCTCGACGAAGACGGGAACCGCTCAATCCCCGACTTCGCACAAAACCTGGAAGGCATCGTGATCGATGAGCCGAAAGAGTTTACGGTAACTATGCCCGACGACTACGGCGAAGGGAGCATCGCCGGCAAAGAGGCACACTTCTCCGTCACGGTGACTGAGATCAAGGAGCGGATACTCCCAGAACTGGATGAGGAATTCGCGAAGAGCGTCGGCGACGGCTACGAGAGCATAGACGCACTGCGACAGGAACTGGAGGAGCGGGTTAAGACCGAGGCAGAGCAAAGGGTTGCCCAGGAGTATAAGGAATCGGCCGTGAAGGCCCTCCTGGACGGGGCGACCATAGAGCTTGCCCCCTTGATGGTTGAGCACGAAGTCGAGCACATGGAAGATGAACGAGAGAGGATGCTGCGCAGCGTCAACATCCGGACCGACGATTACCTGCAGTCCATTGGTAAGACGGCGGAGGAGGTGCGGGGAGAGATGGGAGACGCCGCGGTGGAGAGGTTAAAGCGGACGTTCGCACTAACCAGGGTATCCGAACTGGAAGAGACAGAGGTCTCCGACGAGGAGGTTGACGAGCGGGTCCAGACGCTGCTATCGGAAACGGCCCAGGAGCAGCAGGTGTCCGACGAAATGAAGGACTCGGTCCGGCGCATGCTTGTCGCGGACAAGACCGTGGACAGGCTCTGCGCCATCGCCAGAGGCGAGGTCCCGGCCGCGCCGAAACCCGCGCCTGAAGGTGTGCCAACCGAGGAAAAAGATGAGACCGACGAGGCTGAAGAAGGAGACAGCGGAGATGATAGAGAGGCCTGAAGGCTTGATCCCCATGGTGGTAGAGGGCGGTACCCGGGGAGAGAGGGCTTACGATATATATTCCCTCCTCTTGAAGGAGCGGATTGTTTTTCTGGGAACCCCCATCGTCGACCAGGTGGCGAACAACATCATTGCGCAGCTACTTTATCTGGACCGAGAGGACCCTGAACGCGATATCAGCGTGTACATTAACTCTCCCGGTGGTGTTATCAGTGCGGGCCTTGCGATATATGATACGATGCGTTTGATACGCCCGGACATCTCGACGATATGCGTGGGTCTGGCGGCGAGTATGGCCACCGTACTCCTGTGCGCCGGGGCACCTTCCAAGCGGTATGCTCTTCCCAATTCAACCATACACATGCACCAGCCCATGGGCGGAGCCCAGGGCCAGGCATCAGACATCGAGATCGCAGCCAGGGAGATCCTGCGGATGCAGGACAAGATCCGCCAGATCATCTCGGAGCACACCTCGCAGCCATACGAGAAGATTGCCCGGGATACCGACCGTGACTACTACTTGAGCGCAGAGCAGGCGCAAGAGTATGGGCTCGTAGACGACGTGCTGGCGTCGGCTCCAACCGACAGCTAGATTGCGCGCGACACCGACGGGATCGTAAACAGGTATGATTTCATCCACGGGCGGCCGCACAGATTACCAGTGCTCATTCTGTGGTAAAGCGCAGACCCTGGTCAGACGTCTTATCGCGGGGCCGGACCGGGTGTTCATCTGCGACGAATGCGTGACCCTCTGCGATCAGATCATCGCCGAAGAGACCCCGAGCCACCCCAGAGACCCCTCCGGCCTGATGGCCAAGGGCATGAATCCTAAATGGATTTACCAAAAACTCGAAGAGTACGTCGTGGGCCAGGAGAGGGCCAAGAGGGTACTCAGTGTCGCGGTCTACAATCACTACAAGCGAGTTTGGTCCAGCCGGAAGTACGAGGACATCGAACTCCAGAAAGCCAATGTCCTGATGCTGGGCCCCTCGGGTTCAGGCAAAACCCACCTGGCGCAGACCCTGGCCGGCATCCTGGATGTCCCGTTTGCCATCGCCGACGCTACTTCGCTGACCGAGGCGGGGTACGTCGGGGAGGATGTGGAGAACATACTCCTTCGCTTAATCCAGTCTGCCGACTTCGATATATCTCGCGCCGAGCAAGGGATTATCTATATCGACGAGATAGACAAGATAGCCCGCAAAAGCCCCAACCCATCTATCACGCGGGACGTGTCGGGAGAGGGCGTCCAGCAGGCGCTACTCAAGATCATCGAAGGCTGCACCGCCAACGTGCCGCCCCAGGGCGGCCGGAAGCACCCCCACCAAGACTTCCTACAGATCAAGACAGACAACATTCTGTTCATGTGTGGCGGAGCTTTCGAGTTGATGGACGAGATAATAGACCGCCGTGTGTTCAAGGACAAGCAGACGATCGGATTCAAGCAGAGTTCCTCAAGCGGCCTGGAGTCCGGGACCAGCGAGAACCTTCTCCAGTACGTCAGCGCCGACGACCTGCTGGAGTACGGTTTCATCCCCGAGTTCGTTGGCCGGCTTCCGGTCGTGGTCAGCCTGAACAGCCTGGACCGTCAGGACCTGATCCGTGTCCTCACTGAGCCCAAGAACGCCTTCGTCAAACAGTACCAGTGTCTGTTCGAGATGGACGACGTGGAACTGACGTTCACCGAGGGAGCCCTGGAGGCCGCGGCAGAGCAGGCTATGAAGCACAAGACCGGGGCGCGCGGGCTACGTACCACCCTGGAGCAGACGCTGCTGGACGTAATGTACGAGTTGCCCAGCATGTCCGGCATCAGGAAGTGCGTGATCGACACCGACGCCATCCTGGGTAAGGCCGACGCCACACTGTTGACTGAGTCCGGCGAGGTAATACCCATGCCGGCCAGAGAGCAGAAGTCCGCCTAGGTCCCGCCCTCTCTCAGAAACCTCTCGACTCCCTCGTTCAAGCAGGTTTTTTCGACCATTACGCCGCGGGCGTCTACAACCTTCCCATCAGCCAGTTTTAGCCGCCCACCGGCCAGGGATTTCAACGTCTCCAGCAACAACGGCACCTCTCTTCGCATCCCCTCACGCCGTATGGCTCTGAAGAGCGGCTGCTCCTCGCCCTGAGACTGGAGTTCCTGGGCCGTGCGTTCCTCCACGGTGCGCCACAGCGGGTCGAAGACTCCGCCCCGTATCGGGAAGCTGCAATAGGTCAGCACCGGTCCCGAGTCCAGTACCTCGGTGGCTACGTGGACCATCACGCCCGACTCGTCGGCCCGCTGCTCTATGAGTTCCCAGATTACCTCCTGCCAGGTCCCCGCTGGGCCGCCGGGCAGGGCTGGGTGAAGGTTGACCATTGGGTAGCGCCGGCACATCTCCGCGCTGGTGACGAGCATATACCCCGCCAGGACGCAGATGTCCGGACTGAAACCGGAGAGCTTTTTCATAACCTCTGCGTGAAAGGGTACCCTGTGTTTAGACATGGGTCCACCGCCGTGCTCTTTTCTGAACCGCTTTGATGAAAGCGTGACCAGAGGCAACCCATACCCCCTGACAAGCTCGAAGAAAATGTCGCTGCCCTCGGCCTCGCCCGGCTCACGGTTGCTGAATACGAATTCGATCCTGGCGTCCAGCGTCTCCGACTCTATGTGATCCTGAATGAGGGTCAGGAAGCCCCTGGAGCCCTCCCCCCGGCCCGTGGAAAGCCATCCCAGTTTGAGCATACCGTCCTCCCTCCCGTCGTGTCCGTTTCAACCGACAACTACCGCGACGACAAACCGTTGAAGAGTTCTCTGGCGTCTTCCTCGGTATCCCGGTCTCCCGTCTGCCTGGCTATGGCGATGGCTTTGTAAAGCTCGCTCCGGGCCCTGGCCACATCGTCAAGGTCCGCCAGTATCTGGCCCCGCAGCAGGTAGGCGCGACCGGAACCAGGGTTAAGTTGGAGAGCCGTAGCGATCTCGTCAAGCGCCTCGTCGTAGCTCCGCCGGTCAAGGAGCCTCTCGGCGCTGTACAGGTGGGAGTCAGGGTTGTCGGGCAAGGTGACTGTCCCCAGCCAGGTGCCCCCGACGATGGCCGCGACCATCAGTGGGAGCAGCCACACTCTGGGGGAGATGCGGCTCGTTAGCGTCGGAGGGCTGGGGAAGCTGAACACGTTAGGCGGCATCGCCGGCCGGGCAATGAATGCCAGTCCGACCGCGAACCCGCCAACCAGTCCGCCCACGTGGGCCCAGTTGTCGATGCCAGGGGTGCTGAAACCGAACGTCAGGTTAATCCCGGCCATAACCAGGATGCCCCAGAGGGTCTGCCGTCCCGCTTCGCCCAGCACCTCCCTGTGGGCAAAGAAATAGGCGGCGAAGGCTCCCAGCACGCCGAATATGGCGCCACTGGCTCCCGCGCCAATCGAGATGGAGTTGATCAGGTAGCTGGCCACGCCACCGGATAGACCGGCAAGGAGGTAGATGACCGCGAACTGCACCGAGCCGTAGACCCGCTCCACCACCCTTCCGAAGACAAACAGCCCAAAGCCGTTCAGGAGAAGGTGCATGAGGCCTACGTGGAGGAACATGGCCGTGAAGAGCCGCCAGTACTCCCCGTCGGCGATGAGGGGCCCGAACATGGCACCGAAATCCAGGAGAACGTCGGTGTCCTCTGAGCTGCCGGTGTACTCCATGGCCAGCCAGACGAGGACGTTGACGGTCAGCAACGCCCAGGTGACGGGGGCCTGTCCACCCGCCAGGTTTAGCGAGAAACGGCTTCTAAGTCTCGGCTCCTGTTGGTAGTAATCCGCCACCGACCACCTCTTTTTACCGGATCTACAATCTTACGATAACACCAGCCTCGAAGGGGATTCAACGAAGGGTTCCCGGCGGAGTCGAAACGGTCCAGGCGGCGTCGGGAAGGAACCCGCGACCCATGGACCGGGTGTGGGCTAACGCTAACGGTTGACCGGCGGAGCTTTCCTTAAATGCCCAGCCGTCGATGCGTTTCAACCGTTGCCGTCCAGGGTCAGAAAACGTCCTGGAGCATCAGGTCGCTGTAGGTCTCACGGCGGCGGATGAGGCGTGATTCGCCGTCCTGGACCATTACAATGGCCGGCCTGGGGTTCAGGTTATAGTTGCTGGCCATTGATGGGGCGTAGGCGCCCGAAGATGGAACAGCGACCAGGTCCCCTGGCTCCATGACCGGCATCTCGATGTCCCTGACCAGCACGTCGCCGGACTCGCAGAACTTGCCAGCCAGGGTCACCGTTTCCCGTGGCGGGTCGGACATGCGGTTGGCGACGACGGCCTCGTATCGGGCGTCGTAGAGGGCCGGTCGGATGTTGTCTCCCATTCCGCCGTACAGCGACACGTATCTGCGCACGTTGGGTATGTCCTTGATGGCGCCGACGCGGTAGAGGGCCACGCCAGCGCGCCCGACGATGGCCCGGCCGGGTTCGACCACCAGCCGCGGCTCTCCTAGCCCCAGGTCGGCGCAGCGCCTCCTGGTCGTCGCCGTAATCACCTCCGCGTAATCACCGATGTGCGGCGGCGGCTGTTCTCGGACGTAGCCAATGGCGAATCCACCACCGGGGCTGAACTCCTGTAGCTCGAAGCCCTGGTCTTTGAACTCAGACGCCAGCGTCAGCACCGTGTCGATGGCGATGGAGTAGGGTTCGAGTTCGAAGATGGGCGAACCGAGGTGAAAGTGCAGCCCCACCAGTTCGACTCCCGGGGACTCCAGGGCCTGGCGTATGGCACGGGCAGCGTCGCCGGTCTCGATTGAGAAACCGAACTTGCTGTCCAGGATACCGGTGGTGGTATGAACGTGAGTGTGAGGGTCCACGCCCGGCGAGACCCTCAGCATGATCTTCTGAGTGGCGCCTAAATCTTCGGCCAACCGCGACAGGACGGCCAGCTCGTGGAAGCTGTCCACGACGACGTGGCCGATGCCGTAGGCCAGCGCCATCTTCAGCTCGTCCACGCTCTTGTTGTTGCCGTGGAAGTAGATGGCATCGGCCGGAAAATCCACTGCCTGGGCCACCGCCAGCTCCCCGCCCGAAACAACGTCAAGTCCCAGGCCCTCCTCGGCCACTAGTCTGGCCAGCGCCGGATTGACGAAGGCCTTGGAAGCGTAGGCGATCCTGGTGTCGGCGTACCGGCCGGTGAACTCGCCCACGAAGCTGCGGCACATCTCCCTCAGCGTGGTCTCGTCCAGTACGTAGAGGGGCGTGCCGAACTCCGAGGCCAGGTCCGTGGCATCGCACCCGCCCAGAACCAGATGGTCCTCGTCGTTGAGCCCCGCGGTCATGGGGAAGAGGTCGACGTTGGGAAAGCTCATTTAGCGCTCCTGTATTTCAGTATCCTGGCCGCATCGGTAAGTTACTCGCGGCCGTGGGAGTCGGTGTCAGAATTTTTTCTATCAGGCGGCCGCAGTCAATAGGCTAACTAATGTACTGAGGTCCGGCACCTGGGCGTCCGGTTGTGCGTTGGAGGCCTCGATGTTGCCGGATGCGGTTGCGACTCCTTCGCGGTCCCACTTTCGATTCACCCACACGGTGTCGAGGCCTATCTCCCCGGCCGGTACGATGTCATGGCGAAGGCTCTCAGCCACGTGCAGAATCCGCTCAGATGGGACGCCGATCCGATCCATGGCCAGCCTGAAGTTGTCATGGGACGGCTTATAGGCCCAGGCGTCCTCCGCGGTTATCACCCAGTCGAAATCGGTTCCCAGCAAGGTTGCAGACTGTTGAAAAAGATCGTTGTCGATATTGGAGATTATACCCAACCGGAAGCGCCTGCCGAGGCTCCGTAGTGCCGCAACGGTATCGGGGAAGGGGGGCCAGGTCCCAAGAGAGTCGGCGAGACAGGTGACCTCGCTCCCGGAGGGGACAAACCCGAGGGTTTCGCCGACTTCAGTTACGACTCGGGACAGAACCTCTCGATATTTCACGAAAGGCCCGGACTCGACCTTCGCCTCCGCCTCGGAGTAGAGCCGGAGTATCTCATAGCCCTCAAGCTCGATACCGTGAGCGGACAGGACGGGTTTCAGCGCCCCCAGGATACCGGTCTCCCAGTCGATAAGAGTGCCGTAGCAGTCGAACGTTAATACCTCGTACCTGTCTGGCTCGATCATGAATTCTCCTGTGTTTACAGCCTTGGATCGCTTCCGGGCTCCGTGGGCTCTACCGAACCGTCTCCAGGCAATACAACCTTGCGATCGCGCTCTAGCTTAACCAGGTGTGCCCGGACCTGGCCTCGGGCCGCATCGTGCAGGCGGCTATCCAGCCGTGGGTAGATGTCGTCAAACAGCTCCTCCACCGTGTCACGGCCCTTTCGCACGAGGTCCAGGATTTGACGCTCCCGTTCCGTCCTGTGTTCGATCAGTTCCCTTATCTTGGCCGGCGGATCGCTTATCACCGGGCCGTGGCCTGGGTAGACCGCGCGGGCATCGTAGGCCAGAAGCTTTCGCAGCGACTCCATATAGAGCCGCATGTCACCGTGGTCCGGGCTTATCGCCGATGAACCGGTCCCCAGTATCGTATCCCCTGTGAAGAGGATGCCCTGCTCTCTATGGTACACGCACAGGCTGCCCAGCGTGTGTCCCGGCGTGTGGATGAACTCCAGGGTTGTCCCGCCCAGGCTGAGCGTCTCGCCGTCGTTCACGGTCTTGCCGATCCGGACATCATCTAGGGCATGCTCGATGGATTGTCTTTCGCCCGGGCTGGAGTAGAGTTCGCCTCCGGTGTCACGCGACAGGTGGGCAGCCCCACCGATGTGGTCCAGGTGACGGTGGGTCAGGACGATGGCGGCGATGCGGGGCCTGTCCATGCCGTCCCAGAGCCCGAGATGTGCCCGGACCTCTTCCTCTGTCCCGTTGGTCGTGTCGATGAAAACAGCCGCGTCATCGCCAACCACCAGGTACACGTTGGGCGCATAGACGCCCGCGAACTCGCCCTCGCCCACAGTGAGCCGATATACGTTGGGGGCTTCCTCCAAAGGGTGTTCTCCTGCATACAGTTTCGCCGATAGAAAATATTCTAAACGCCGTCCGGTGGAAATGGAATCGAGGGACATCGACGGTATTGGTCCCATACAATTCCCATTCTGACGATGTCCGGCGGCGGCGGCGGTAAATAGGAGTATCCCGCTCCGTGCAACGCATTGACAAGCCGTGGACTCGATGCTAATCTCACTCTATTCTGGCGCGCCGCCGGTGGGAGAAGTCCCAGCGCGGGTTCGACCGACCCCCTTGCCGGTACAGTCTGCAAACTATAGCCGACGGCCCGTCTAGCTGAGGTGGAACGATGAAGAAGTCCAACGTTTACTTCATGGACGCTCGCTCCGAGACGCCCGAGACCAGCCTGATCGCGAAAATGCTCACTGTATTCGATGCCGCCGGGCTTGACGGTCTGATCAAGCCCGATGACATCGTCGCCATC
>CAZEDC010000044.1:0-22146 GCA_964510985.1 uncultured Dehalococcoidia bacterium | reverse complement strand
GCCAACCTGGTGGACGCCGACCTGCTGGTTATGCTGGGAGAAATCGAGGGCCTGTTCACCAGCGACCCCAACCTGAACCCCGACGCCCACCTGATCCCGGTAGTCGAGCGTTTCGACGAGGAGATCGAGACCCTGGGAGGGCCGTCCTGGGGCAACAAGGGCAGAGGCGGCATGGCCACCAAGCTGGATGCCGCCAGGCTGGCCACAGCGTCCGGAGTCAACGTGGTCATCGCCTGCGGACTGGAACGAAACGTACTACCCAGGCTGGCCGAAGGAGAGGGCATCGGTACCTTCTTCCCGTCCAGTACCACAAAGATGGAGTCACGCAAACGGTGGATGCTGAGCGGGCTGTCCACCAGGGGCGAGATCCTGGTGGACCAGGGGGCCGTCGGAGCCCTTCGCCACCGCAACCGCAGTCTGCTCCCGGCAGGCGTCACGGAGGTCGTGGGTGCCTTCGAGCGTGGCGACATCGTCGCCGTCCTCGACGCATCCCGCGCCCAGATAGCCTGCGGCATCACCAACTACAACTCCCAGGACCTGGCCGAGATAAAAGGCATTCGGTCAGACCGTATACAGGAACTGCTGGGGCGCCAGTTCGGCGACGAGGTGGTACACCGCAACAACATGGTGATACTGTAGGTTGGATCCACCATGGAGATAATATGCAGACCGCAGTAGACGAACTGGAGAGTAAAGGGAAAGCCGCACGTAACGCGGGACGTGCGCTTGCGAAGCTGTCCACCACCGTAAAGGACCGTGCGCTTCTCAACATCGCCGACGCCCTCGGTTCACAGCAGGACCGGATACTGGCCGCCAATGAGAAGGACTGCGACGCCGGAAGGCAGGGCGGTCTGACCGAGGCCGTCCTCGACCGGCTGCTGCTCGACGCCCAACGGCTGGAGGGAATCGCCGCCGACGTCCGGGACATCGCTGCACTCCCTGACCCGGTCGGAGAGACCCTCGACATGCGCACCATGCCCAACGGCATGCAGGTCGGCAAGGTCCGCGTGCCACTCGGCGTTATAGGCGCCATATACGAGAGCCGGCCCAACGTCACCGTGGACATCTCGGCCCTGTGCCTCAAGTCGGGTAACGCCGTGATCCTGCGGGGCGGCAAGGAGGCCATCCACTCCAACTCGGCCCTGGCCGCGCTCATCATTGAATCCGTGGCCGACGCCGGCGTGCCGAGGGACGCGGTACAGTTCGTCGAATCCACGGACCGGGCCCTGGTGAGCCACATGCTGGGCATGAAGGACGCCATCGACCTGATTATCCCTCGGGGCGGCCAGGATTTGGTGCACCGAGTCGCCGCCGAAGCGGCCATGCCGGCCATCACCGGCGGGATAGGAGTGTGCCACACCTACGTGGACCGGGCCGCCGACCCGAAGATGGCGGTCGAGATCGTCGACAACGCCAAGGTCCAGAAGCCCTCGGTCTGCAACGCGCTGGACACCCTGCTGGTGCATTCGGCCCTGGCGCCGACCTACCTGCCGCTGATCGCCGGCCGGTGGGCCGAGGCCGGGGTGGAGATGAGATGCGACCGGAGGGCCTTAACCATACTCGGTCCGCTGGAAAGCCCGCACGTAATACCGGCCACGGATGACGACTGGGGCGCGGAATTCTTGTCGCTGACCGCCGCGGTCAAGATCGTGGACTCGCTGGACGAAGCCCTTGCCCATATCGAGAACCACGGCTCGGGCCACTCCGAGGCCATCGTGACCGAAGACTACTCGGCCGCTATGCGGTTCCTGAACGAGGTTGACGCCGGCGCAGTCATGGTCAACGCGTCCACCAGGTTTGTCGATGGCGGAGAGTTCGGACTGGGCGCCGAGGTCGCCATCAGCACCAATAAGATGCACGCCAGGGGCCCGATGGGCCTTCGTGAGCTGACCTCCTACAAGTGGATAGTTTTAGGCACTGGACAGGTCCGGACCTGAGAGACCTCACCGGATGACAGAGCAGGCGGGTGATAATGGCTAGCTTTTTATTCGAACGTGAGTGCCGGACTCCGAACTCGGAGTGCTACACGGTCCTGGAGGACGAGACCGCTGTTGGTCGCGTGGACATCCACTTTACCGCCTCCGTGATACACGCGACCCTGAACGTCACCGAGAGCCTGACGACCGAGAGGATCCAGGACCTGATCGACACCGTGGATGAGGAGCTGATGGACTCGGTGGGCATTACACGGCAGGAGGTCATCATCCACGTGCACCAGGGCCGAGACCTGGGAGTTTTCACCGCCCGCGACTTTGAGGGGAACGGCGGGTACGAGCGACTCAGCTAACACGTATCTTCGACCGGAAATCCGATTTAGGCTTGAGTATAATTTAGAGACTCTAACAATACTTTTCGATAGGGGGAGTCCAGAGGGGGTGCAACACCCTCTGGTGGGGGCCCGGGGGTATCCCCCAGGTTTACCTTCTCCCCTCCCTCGTCAGGGAGAGGGGGATACAGAGCCTGTCCTGTCCGACACACTACAATGAATCGTGTCGGACTCCGACCCCTCGCAGAGCCTGCCGAAGTAGGGTGAGGTTTTTAATGGAGGCATCAACGGAGATAACCATGAGCAGTGATTCGACTAAAGGGAAAAACATCCCGGTCGGCCGGGATAAGTACGAGGGTACGGTGGTCGTGCCTGGAGACGATGAAGCACACCCCATCTCGTTTCTATTGGATAGAGAAGGTCAGGCGGTGACCGTCCGTTTCGATAAGCCCGTGGCGGGCTCCTCGGACTGGGAAGGTTCGCTGGTCCAGGTCGTCCGGAGATTGAAATACGACGAAATCGTCTTCACCACCACAGGACTGCCCAGGGAGCAGGTCAAGCTTACATGGAAGGTAAACGCCGACCTGCATGACGGCACGGCCGCCGGCGTTATCGTGGCTCAGCCCAACGAGCAACGCGTCTCAGGTGAAAAGGGGTTCACACTGAGCAAGCCTGTGTGACCTCCGCCGGTGATCAAACCCCCGCTAATTAGTAGTTATCTCAACATCCTCTCGGGGGAGTGCAGAGGGGGTGTCCTCCTTTGCCAGGGGATCTGCGGGATGTTCCCCCAGGAATAACGACCGTTGAGGGCGGGCGGGTGGGCGTAATTCACCTCCCGTATTGAGATAGGTTTTAACCACTTTCCGGCCCCGGACGGAACACTCGCGTATCCTCCCTAAAGTGCTCCCGTTCAAGACTTGACTCCCATGTCTTTGAGTGTTCTCATTGCACGTGACCGTGGCCCTCCTCGTACGTTCGGCCCTGACGTTAGGACCTGATGCAATGGGCGGTCCGAGGCACAGTCACTACCCGGAATGCGCAAAGGGGTAATCGTGCGAGCGAGTTCATTGGCCCGCCGGCCGGTTGGATTCAGGTCAGTCGGATCGCTGACACCCGAGTTTGCGTCCACCCCCACCTTTCCGCACGGGGCGGCTGAAAGAAAGCGGGTTCAGCTCTTCCGGGGTACTCCTGTTTTACCTTCGCCCCCTGGTCCCACAGGCCCTGTGTACCTGTACTCCCAGGCAATACATCGCGATGATTAGAGTCCGCGGCATCTTCTACGGCTGGTGGGTGGCGCTCGCCGGACTGCTATACAACTACTACACGGCGGGCACCTTCTGGTACGGCTTCGGCGCCTTTTTCAACCCTATTGCCGACCAGTTCGGCTTTTCCCGCGCAGCCACGTCCGTGGCCTTCTCGATCCAGCAGTCTGAAACAGGGGCCTTCGCACCATTCGTCGGCTTCTTTGTTGACAAGTTCGGTCCCCGACGGGTGATGCTGATAGGCACTACAATCACCGGCATCGGATTTATTCTGCTGAGCCGGACAAGCTCCCTGCTCACTCTCTACGGCGCGATGGCGGTCCTGGCGCTGGGGATGTCCCTGGGCTCCTATATCGTCATCACCACCACCGTCGCCAACTGGTTCGTCCGTTTGCAGGGCCGGGCCATGGCCCTCTTCACCAGCGGCGCTGGGCTGGCCGGCACGCTGGTACCGCTGGTGGTGTGGATCATCGACAAGCATGGCTGGCAGGATGCTCTAGTCTTCGTCGGGATCGGCACCTGGGTCATCGGGATACCCCTGTCCCTCGTGCTCCGCGGTCGCCCCGAGGACTACGGGATGCTTCCCGATGGAGACTCGCCTGGTGATATTGCCGCCGCTGCTGAGAAACGCCGTGAGCCGAGGCGGTTCCGGTTCGCCGGCGGCAGGCGGCCTGCAACTCCGGCGGACTACACCGTACAGGAGGCGCTTGGGACATCCAGTTTCTGGCTCCTGGCCTTTGCCATGACCACTGGCTTCTTCGCCATGTCCGGGTTGATGGTGCACCTGATCCCCGCCCAGGAGAGTTACGGTTTCTCCAGGGGAACGGCCGCATTTACGGTCACACTGTTGACCCTTCTGAGTTTAGGCGGGCGGTGGGTTGGCGGCTTCTTGTCGGACTTCTTGGACGAGCGCCACATCATTGCCTCGGGGTACGGGTTCCAGGCCGCCGGCATCCTGGTCCTATCGCAGACCAGCGAGTACTGGCACTTGATTGTGTTCCTTCTGCTATATGCGCCGGGTTTCGGCGCGACTGTTCCGACCAGGACGGTCATCCAGGCCCGTTATTTCGGGAGGAAGTCCTTCGGTACACTGATGGGCATCTTAATGACCTTCACCACCGTTTTCACCATCTTTTCACCCATCTTCGTGGGTTGGATGTTCGACATATTCGAGAGCTACCGTCTCGCCTTCGCCGTCCTGTCGGGCACGTGCTTCGCTGGGGTCCCGCTGATCTTGACCAGCCGGAGGCCATCCCGCCAACAGCCCGCCTAGAGTATCGCGGACCAGGGTACTACCAGGAAATTGGTGCGTTCGGGTGTGTCTGCCAGGCCAACGGTCACCGGCATAACAGAAATGCTCCGCCCGTCGACTGATCCTGAGTTCTTCCGCCGAAGGGCGAAGAATTTAGGAGGGCGGGCCACACCCCGCGTCTAAGGCGAATCCGTGTTGCGGCCTTCGGCCCGTATTATGTCTTTCAAGTAGGTCGGCATGATCGTCTTTCCCGGCTGGACGATCAGGAATTTCTCCGGGTCCCATTCACCGTCCACAAGGCTCTGAAGCAGGCCGACATCCCCCTGCATCCGCTCGTATTCCCAGCCCTTCTCCTCCGCCTCCTCTCTCGCCTGCCTCTCGTGCTCGGGAAACTCGCCTATACCCGCGTCTATATAAGCCAGCCGGTTGTAGTTGTGGGTCCCTCCCCACCCCTCCATCGTCTCCATGATATACCGGGCGTTGTCCTCCCCGAACTTGGCGAGCAGCTCCTCGTAAGTCTGGTTGAATCCCAGTTGCGTCATGACGCTTATAGGTTTCCCGTCCGCGCCAATCATCGGGCTGTCGCGTTCGATCCATCCGGTGGACCTGTAATAGGTCCCGGGCTCCTGGTCAAAAGTCTCCTGGTACCTCTCCTTGGAGCCCAGCAGCATCGTTATGCAGTCGTGGGCCCTGGGGACTATCAGGGGCAACTCGTCGCAGAAGAGCTGGCGGATGCCCATGTTGCACAGGCCGTAGCCGAGCAGGACCGCCTCGTATTCGCCGCGAGGTATCCGGTCGATCTCCTCCTGCAGACTCTGAGACATCCCTTTTTGGCCGATGTCGTGCAGGCCCTTTTTCAGAAACCTCATGTCCACGATGTTCTTCGATCGGGATACGCAGTAAGAGATCTCTCGGTGCATTACGTCGCAGGCGACTATGACAAGTCTCATCAGTCAGGACTCTCCGTCTCTGAGGATTCGGTTTCGGATATAAAGGCCATTGGTAGCCAGGACGAGTTTAGTGTGGCGCTTCCCGCACTGTCAACGCTCCACCCGCCGCGACCAGGGAAATCCTGGGATTGCACAGGCAAAACCCGCCGTTAATGTCATTGCGAGGAGCCCTGACCTGTCGGGGCGACAAAGCAATCTGGAGGAGGGGAGGACCCCACGGCCAGATTGCCGCGTCCCTCCTTCGTCGGGCCTCGCAATGACAGTCTGCAAGCGCATTTCAGAGTCGGATTCCTAGTAGCTTTGAAACAGCTTACCCCAGCCGGTCTTCATGGCCTCTCGAATACGCTTGCGCCCGATGAACCGGAGCCAGTACTCGTTGTGGTAGAGGTTGGATGCAAAATAGGCCCAGGGTACCAGCGGCGACCGCAGGAGGAGACCTTCCAGGGGCTTCAGAGGCCCCCAGTAGACGAGCTTCTGGCCCCGGCTGGCAAAGGTGTTCTGGGCTGCCCGGAACCGCCAGTTCACCTCGGAGATATCCTCGCCCGCGACCTCTATCTGGTCCATGTCACCGCAGCCCAAGCCCGCTTCGTGGGCCAGCCGGATGAACTTGATGGACAGGGGATCGATCCCCATCAGGCGGGCCGCCACGGCGTCGATGGCGACCTGGTCTGCGCTGGCCAGGATCACGTTCTTGGCGTGCCACCTCATGGCCCGGGGGCCCGGCCCGTCGCCGGCAAAGGTCCCGTCGGTGACAGCGAATATGCCTGGGTGTATCTCTTTCTGTATGTTCAACAGGTCCACCAGAGTCTCGTGGATAACCGAGTGGGTCCAGTGGCGCCGGTGGCTCAACAGACCGCCAAAAGCATTCTTCATCGCACCCGTTACCGTGGTGAACACGTGGGTCTTGACGGTCGGCAGGTGCACGATGTTCTTCCCCACCAGCATCTCGGGTATATAGATTCCCTCCGGATACACCTTGTCCAGGACCAGCATCTCGGCCTTGGGCTCGTACCGGACCCACTTCACCGTCTCCAGGTGGACCCCCTCCAGCCCGTGCTTCTCCTGCACCGCCCTGTGCTTGTTGCTCACCTCACCCTCGGTGGCGTCCACCACCACCGTGCCGTTATGGGTGGGAATAAGCTCTTTGTATCCGTCAGCTTGAAGTGCCTGGATCACCCCGTCCAGCTGCCAGGGACTAGTGGAGCAAGCCGGATAGTAGTGCTGCCAGGATATGTTTATCTTCAGCAGAGTCGCGGGCTCCACCGGCAGATGCGCCTGATACTCGGCCAGGCGCATGGCGCGACCGATGTCTTCGAGCACGGTCTCCGGCGTGGTGTACACCACCGCTACCTTGGGCCGTGTGGTGGAGACCGTCTCTGGGTCGGTCTGCTGCCGGGCTCTGGGCGCAACCGTCAATTCTTCGTCCCTTTTCATGCCTGTTGTTTAGAGCGATTCAAGTCCACGGCCTGGGCGAGGGTTGCACCACTCGAGGGTGCCATGGACACGACCATCCTCTCAAGCCCGTAGAAAGTAAAAAGGACGTACCTGGTCTCCCACGCACGCCCTTTCAACCGCCGGGTGTTATTCGAGGAAATCTCTGAGCTTCTTAGACCGGCTCGGATGGCGTAGTTTCCTCAACGCCTTGGCTTCGATCTGACGAATCCGCTCCCTGGTGACACCGAAGTCCCTGCCCACCTCCTCGAGCGTACGGCTCCGGCCGTCTTCGAGACCGAACCGGAGCTGAAGCACCCGGGCCTCCCTGTCGCTCAGGGTGTAGAGGACGTCATCGACCTGGTCTTTCAGCAGCTGGTAGGATGCGGCCTCCGACGGTGCCAGGGCGCCACGGTCCTCGATAAAGTCGCCCAGGTGGCTGTCCTCCTCCTCGCCTATGGGGGTCTCCAGCGACACCGGCTCCTGAGAGATCTTGAGGATCTCCCGCACCTTTTCGGGGACCACCTCCATGCCGGTGCCTATCTCTTCGCTGGTGGGCTCACGACCGTACTCCTGCACAAGACGGCGGGTAACACGCAGCAATTTATTGATCGTCTCGACCATGTGCACCGGTATCCGGATGGTCCGCGCCTGGTCGGCGATGGCCCTGGTTATGGCCTGCCGGATCCACCAGGTGGCGTATGTGCTGAACTTGTACCCCTTTCGGTAGTCGAACTTCTCGACCGCCCGTATGAGCCCGATGTTGCCTTCCTGGATCAGGTCCAGCAGGGACATACCCCTTCCGATGTACTTCTTGGCCACGCTCACGACCAGCCTCAGGTTAGCCTCGGCCAGATGCCGCTGCGCCTTTACGCCCTCCTCCTTGATCCGCTCCAGGTGGTTCAGAAAGACGAACTCGTAGGACTCCATGCCCTTGTTGAACTCTTTCTTGCTCAACCGAACTCTCAGCTCGCTCATCGTCGGTTGGTCGTCCAGTACCACCAGTACCTCGTTGGTCAGCAGGCGGCTGTCCAGGGATAGGGCCTGGATATCGGCCTTCACCTCCAGGGGTTCCTTGTTCAGAAGTTCCGCGAGGAAGTTGAGCATATCCTCGGGCAGCACTCCGTCCAGGACCTCTCGCATCTGGGGGTCGGCCATCACCTCCTGCAGGGTCCTTTTACCTTCCATGCCATGGAACCTGCTGATCGCATCGACCAGGGGCTCTGCATCGCAGACCTTTTGCAGGAAGTGGCACATGCATGCCCATGCCCTGGGCGGGCGTTCCTCCGGCGAGGTGAGTTCGTCCCTCACTTTCTGAAGGTATTTACTGTTCTCTAAGCTACGTGCCAGGGTGCGCTCTTCGGCGGCTTTCAGCAGACTCACCCGGCCTATCTCTCGCAGGTAGATGCGGACCGGATCGTCGATCATCTCGACGCTTCCGAGGTCGTGCTCCCACTGGTTTTCGCGTTCCTTCTTGGACTGGGGCCCACGTCGACGGGTTTGGGTTCTGCGGGCCGTATTGAGTTCCTCAGGGTCATCGCCCTTACGGGACCTGCCCCTGACGGCCTCTGCATCCCCGTCGTCCGACGCGACAATCCCGTCTTCCCGGGGATTACCGATCCTTATGATGTCCCTGGTGGTATTTCCCCGACCCACAACAAGGCCTCTCAGCAGCTCGTCGGTGTTCTCGCCGTCGGCGGACCCTCTACTCATACTCTGAACCTCGTTTCATACCTAATGATCCCCGTGGCATTCAGCTCCATCAGGAATACAACTCTTTGATGCGGGCGTTGACGCTTGCGATGGCGTCTTCCATGTCTCTTGGGGGTGGCTGGCTGCTGTCCTCCGACGCCAATAGGCTCTCTTGAAGCTCTTGCAGGTGGCGCCTTTCGAGGCGGCGGAGACACTGTTCCAGTCCGGCTTCCCTTGCCTTCTGGTCGCCCGGGGCCAACTCCTTTTCCGCAAGATAGCTCAGATGCCCCTGTAATGACTCATCCAGCGATTCCCGCAGGTCATCTATTGTAGTGCAGCTTAGCCACCTCGTAAATAGCTCTCGGTACTCACTTTTGTGGAAGTGCTCGGGGGCGAAGTCACGGGTTCGCTCCTTTAGCTCCGGTCTGTTCAGGAGCAGCGCCAGCGTGTAGTCCTCCAGCGTGTCTTCGGGTCTCGTCGACAATGCAGACGTGACTACCTCGGTCTCCACTGGCCGCGACGCCCTCCGTCTCCTGGTTGAGGCCCTCTCCCGGATCTGGCGCATACTGACCTTCAGGGCGTCCTCGGTTACGTCCAGGCTGCCCGCCAGCATGCGCATGTAATGGTCCTGCTCCAGCGGGTCGATAGAGCTGAGCATGGGTGACAGGGCCTCCACCACCTGCGACTTACCCTGCACCGTGGTCAGGTCGAACCGGGAGGCCAGCGCCGGGATGAGGTAGTCCATCAAGGGTGCCGCCTCGCCGGTCAGCCGCTCCCACTCCGCGGAGTCCTCTCTGATCAGCTTGTCGGGATCACGGCCTGGCGGCAGTTCGGCGATGCGAAGGGTCAACGGCTCACGCTGATAGAGTACCCCGACCGACGATCGCCGTCCTCTGTCCGCGTCCTGGCCCAGCACCCGCCAGGACGACTCCAGGCTGCGCAGCGTCGCTTCCTGCCCCGCTGCGTCGGGGTCCAACGCCAACACAAAGTTCCTGGCCAGTGATTTTAGCTGCGACACCTGCTCGCCTGTGACCGCCGTTCCCATGGAGGCCACGACGTTGGTATAGCCGAACTGGTGAGCCGTGATGACGTCCATGTATCCTTCCACCACGATGCCGCCGCTCTTCTCCCGGATAGCTTCGGACGCCAGGTGCAGGCCGTACAGTGTGCCGCGCTTGTCGAAAACGGAGGTCCTTGCAGTGTTCAAATACTTGGGCATCGAGTCGTCCAGCGCCCTGGCGCCGAGCCCGCCTATGCGGCCCCGCCGGTCGTGTATCGGGAACATCAGCCGGCCCCGGAAGAAGTCGCGCGTGCCTCCGTCCTCCGCCTTGTGCATGAGCCCGGCCTCGACGGCCAGTTCCTCGGAATACCCCAGGGTCGTCAGGTGAGACTTCAGGCCGTCCCATCGCGGTGGACTCAGTCCCAACTCGAACCGCTCGCGCGCTCCTGCATCGACGCCGCGCTCGTCCAGGTAGGCCATACACTTACGGCCCTGGTCGGACTCCAGGAACCCGCGATAGAAATCGGCGGCCGCCTGGTTGATGCGGAAAAGGGCATCGTACCGGTCGCCGTCCCGTCGTTCTGAGAGTTCCACGCCGGCCTTCTGGGCCAGGTGCCGAAGGGCCTCGCCGAAGTCCAGTCCCTCCTGGCGCATGACGAAGGAGAAAACATCACCCCCGGTGGCGCAGGCGCCGAAACAGCGCCAGCTCTGCCTCTCGGGGTTGACGATGAACGATGGCGTCTTCTCGGTGTGGAAGGGACAGTTCGCCTTAAAGGAGCGCCCCGCCTTCTTCAGGGCCACGTAGCCCGAGACGGTGTCGACTATATCCAGTCGTGCCTTTACCTCGTCTACGACGCTCATATAGGCTCACCCGGGGCAGGTCCGTCCAGCCCTTTTCGATAGGCGTATGTTGCGATCCGGTTCAGGGGCTTGCGGACGTTTTTCAGGTGCCACACGGTGTGGTCCAGGCTGGCCCTGATATCGACAAGGTAGTCTCCAACAGCCTCCCAATCGTGAGGCGAGTCCAGAAGACTCTCCAGGCGTTCGGCCAGGAGCTTCTGCGAACTCCAGAGGTCGCCCAGATCGGTGCTCAGGCTGGCCAGGTCCTCGTCCAGGTCCCGTGGCAGGTCCATCTGCCGCAGCTTGATCACCACGGCGTGAGCCATGTCGGCCGTCCGTCGGGCCTGTCCGAGGTCCGGCTCTATTCGTCGCTCCATATCCGATGCGGTGCCTGTCAACTGCCCCTTTCCTCGCCTGGTTGCTCCGAATCCGATAACGGCCGACTAGAACTGCGAGTCAGAAAACCGCTACAACATGTCATTCTGACCCCGACTCACCCACTACTGTCATTCTGATCCTCACCTTCATGTCATTCTGAGCGGAGCGAAGAATCTGGCGGTGGGGCTGCCTTTTCCCAGATGCTTCACTTCGTTCAACATGACAACTCGGTGCTGCGGGCTTATTCAGCGAATCTCTGACTCAGGACACTAGAACGCCAGTTCATCCTACGAGGCCTGGGACGCTCGACCGATGACGTCATAGTGGTTGATGTACGTCATCCACAACTCCTTGACCGACTCCAGCGCGGCCTGCTGCGGGATTGGGCTCATCCGGTTTATCTCGGTGAAGGTCCGTTTCCAGAGGGCGTCTACTTCTCGTTTCCAGGGGTCGTATTCCAGGCCCTGGGGGTCGCGCTGCATGGCCTCCAGGTGTTCCCGTATCAGCCGCACATGGTTTTCGACGGTCCGGACACGTATCCTGTCTGTGGGAGTCATACCCGGCATTATACCAATCTTGACCGGAAAACCTTAGCTATGCCGGGCCGAATCTTTTCGGCAACTCTGATGGCGTACTGGTCGGTCATGCCGGATATGTAGTCCACCACGGCATCGTCTTCGGACCGGCTCCTCGGGCCGTACTCGGGCGGTATCTCCGTCCGGTTCTCGTTGAAGTGCTCGTAAAGGAGCCGGACGATGCGGCGGGCCGCCTGACCCTCCTCCCCTTTCTCCTCGGGCTCGTAGACGTTTCGGAACATGAACTCGCGCAGGGCGTTCATGGTCTGCCGGACCACGAGACTCATGGACATTGAGGGCGGCCCCTGGGGCTCGGCCCCGGACAGGCCGCTGACGGCCCACGAGCTGGTGACGATGTCGGTCACCATGGTGTTGATGCGCTCCGAGTGGCGGGTTCCAAGTACGCGCCCCACCTCCGGTGGAAGACCCTCTTCATCCAGGATGCCGGCGCGGAAGGCGTCGGCCAGGTCGTGGTTAAGGTACGCCACGGCGTCGGAGATTCGACACACCTGACCTTCCAGGGTCAGTCCGTCTACGAGGCTCTCGTCCAGGAAGTCGCCTCTGGGCTTCGAATGCGAGACGATACCCTGACGCACCTCCCATGTCAGGTTGAGCCCCTCACCCTCCTTCTCCAACTGGTCCACGATCCTCAGGCTCTGCTGGCTGTGGCGGAAACCCTTGGGATGGAGCCTGTTTAGCTCGTCTTCTCCGGTGTGGCCAAACGGCGTGTGGCCCAGGTCATGGCCCAGGCCGATGGCTTCCGCCAGGTCTTCGTTCAGGTTCAACGCTCTGGCGATGGTCCGCGAAATCTGGGTAACCTCCAGGGTGTGGGTGAGCCGGGTAACGAAGTGGTCGCCCAGGGGAGCTCCGAATACTTGGGTCTTGTGCTTGAGCCTGCGGAAGGCCTTGGAGTGGATGACGCGGTCGCGGTCGCGCTGGTACTCGGTACGAATGGGGGAGGGGTCTTCCGAGACGCCGCGCCCCCGGCTCTGACTGGACCTGGCGGCGTAGGGCGAAAGCGCCTCTTCTCGCTCCTCCAGACGGCGGCGGACGACCGAGGCGATCTCGGGTTCCGATGAGGATATAGTTCGCGTGGGCCTTGGACCGCTGATAACGACCGACTCTCTAGTATCCCGGGATTAACCGACCATGGCTCTCTAAAGCCGACGGTTTCCATATCCAACATCCCCTTTTAATCATCTCAACATCCTCCCGGAGGATTGCCCCGATGGATCGGGGCGACGGGGGGTCAGGAGAGCCTGCTGAGGGGATGTGCCCTGAGTATAACCCTTGAGGATGGGTTGGTGGGCAAAAAGGAGCTTTCCGTTTTTGGATAACCTATGAACACTCTATTATATCACAGAACGGCTTGGTAATGGGGCGCTTAGGGCATTCAACGGCCCATTTCGCGGATCAACTTGACATGGAAAATGCCAGATCAAAACTTTGCGAAGGCCCGCATACGCCTGAACGACGAACGACGGGGACAAGCCGCTCTGTGAGCCTGTCATCAACAGCCTTTACATGGGTTGGGGAGGTTTCAGCGCACATAGTTTTATTGCTCCGACCGTGTTTCAAATGGTATAGTGGATACATACAGAGGCGAACTTTTGGTTCGCTCTACCAGCGGCAGGACGGCCTGCCAGAAGACGTATCATCGGGCTGAGGGTGTGACTTGGCTCAATGGAGTCAAGGAGAACCCTCACTGATTTTCGAACAACTGAACCTCAATCCACGTGTGCTTGCTGGCGTCAAGGCCGCGGGCTACACAACTCCTACCCCTATCCAGGAGCAGGCTATTCCTGTCGCTCTCGAAGGGCGCGACCTTCTGGGTCTGGCGCAGACCGGGACCGGCAAGACCGCCGGCTTCTTGCTCCCGATTCTCCAGCGACTGATTACAGGGCCCCTGGGACCGGTGCGCGCTCTCATCGTCTCTCCAACCCGCGAGCTTGCGGAGCAGACATATCAGACGGCTGTCGATCTGGGGAAGAATACCAGGATACGCAGCGTCGCCATCTATGGCGGTGTGGGCAAGGGGCCGCAGGTCGAGGCGTTGAATCGCGGAGCCGAGATTGTCGTCGCCTGCCCCGGCCGCCTGCTGGACCACGTCAACGATGGCAGCATCGATCTCTCAACAGTCGAGGTGCTGGTGCTGGACGAGGCCGATACCATGTGCGACATGGGCTTCCTGCCCGACATCCGCCGCATCATCACCCACCTGCCGGAACGGCGTCAGACGCTGTTCTTCGCCGCCACCATGCCCGACGATATTCGCGCCCTGTCCAATGACATCCTCAAAGACCCGACCACGGTGCAGATAGGCATCATCGCGCCGGCGAGGACGGTTTCTCACGCCATCTATCCGGTGACGGACGCTCTCAAGAAGCGGCTGTTGCTGGATATACTGCAAAAGACGGCTACGGGACGGGTGATGATTTTCACTCGCACCAAGCACCGCGCCCGCAGGTTGGCCGCGGACCTGGAGAGCGCCAGGTATCGAGTGGCCGCGTTGCAAGGCAACATGGCACAGAACCGCCGTCAGCAGGCCATCAACGGATTTCGTGACGGCAAGTACGACATGCTGGTCGCCACCGATGTGGCCTCGCGAGGCATCGACGTGTCAGATGTTTCCCACGTCATCAACTTCGATATGCCCAACACGGTCGACGCCTACATCCACCGCATCGGGCGCACTGGCCGAGCGGAACAGAACGGCGAAGCCTTCACGTTAACCCTGCCGGAGGACGAGGTGTTGGTGCGGAATATCGAATCCGTACTGGGAGCGCGGATCGAAAGGCGACGCCAGCCCGGTTTCGACTACGGCGGCTTCAACCCGGACTTCCAGGCTTCGAGGAGCCGACCGAAACACCAACGAAACGCCCCGCATCATCGCTACGGTGAGCGGGCCCAGAGCCACGGCCGGCGCCCTCAAGGGCCAAACGCGCGGCCGGTTGCCAATTCGACCCAGCCACGACCGGCCAACCAGAACAACCCAAACGGCCCTCGCAGGCGGCGTCCCCGAAGACGGAGTCCCGCTCCGGTGGCATATCCCGCGTAAATCCATCACGCGACTGGCAACACAAAGGCCCCGGAACTCCGGGGTCTTCGTCTGTGCTCCGTGATGGTCTTGAATGCGATTGGTGTCTACTGTTTGTGATCTGAGGGTTGCGGCTCGGACTCTATCCTCGGACTTTAACAAGGTGTCGAACATCGGCGTCTATTGGGCGGTGGCCTCGACTCTCTCCTCTTGTGACGTCCCAGCCAACCGATGCACCGCTTTCACGTCCAGGCCTGCCATACCCAACGCCCCTTGACCAACACCCCCGGTTGACTAATAATGGGCCTGCATCGCCTTGGTTCGGGCTCTTTCCACCAACTCACTCTACGGCCCTCCGCGATGCCGTCAGACGAAGGATCGAAAGGAGAACACAGTGGCAGGAATAGACGTAGGTTTTATCGGTCTGGGCATCATGGGCAAGCCGATGGTACGCAACCTGATAAAGGCGGGCCATTCGGTGACCGTTTACGACGTCGTCGGAGCCTCCATAGAGGAGTCAACGGCCGACGGCGCTACGCCGGCCTCGTCCTCCAGGGAGGTGGCGGAGAAGGCGTCGCTGGTTATCACGATGGTGCCCGACTCGGCCGACTCAGAGGCCGCTATCCTGGGACCAAACGGAGTTCTGGAGGGCGCTTCCAGCGGCGCTACAGTCATCGACATGAGTTCTATCGCTCCGGGCTCATCCCAGAAGATAGCGTCGGCCTGTGAGGCCCAGGGCGTGGACTTCCTCGACGCACCCGTCAGCGGCGGTGAGCCCGGCGCCATCGCCGGGACGTTGGCGATCATGGTGGGCGGGAAGCAAGAGGTGTTCGGCCGCCATATCGGTGTCCTTGAAGCCATGGGCGGCAGCATAGTCCTCTGTGGCGGCTACGGCGCCGGCAACACCACCAAGCTGGCCAACCAGATCGTTGTCGCGGCCAACATCGAGGCCGTCGGTGAGGCCCTGGTCCTGGCCAAAAAGGCCGGGCTGGACCCCAACGTGGTCTTCGAGGCCATCAAGGGCGGCCTAGCCGGCAGCAACGTCATGAACGCCAAGGCCCCCATGATGATCGCCGGCGATTTCAAGCCCGGGTTCCGGATCAGGCTACACCAGAAGGACCTGCAAAACGCGATCCTGACCGGCAAGGACCTGGGCGTCCCCCTTCCTGTCACCAGCCTGGTGCAGCAGATGTTGGGCGCGCTGATTAACCACGACAAAGGGGACAACGACCACTCGGCCATCGCGACCTTTATCGAAGACATGGCCGGTGTTACCATCAGCGGGAAATAGCGGTCAACGGCCCGGCGGGCTCACCGGCGCCCCGGCCGCTCCATGACCGGACCCGCCGGTCTTGCCGCCGGATCAGGACGCCCATATAATGCCGCTGTCACTCACCAAGGGTGAGGGCGCCGGCTGCTCTGACATTAGTAATTATCTCAAAATTCTTGACAGGGATGTGCCCCGACCTATCGGGGCCAGGGGGTCTCCCCGACATGTCGGGGCAGGATTAAAACCCATGAGGGCGGGTGGGTGGGTGTAAAATACCTCCCTTATTAAGACTGTTTCTTAGAACTCGAGAACAACAAAACGATCCGCGGTAGGAGGAGGAAGCCATGACCATACTCGGGGGCGGTGGAATCTACGAGAGCCTGGGTATCAGGCCTGTGATCAACGCGCAGGGGAACGCCACCGTTCTGGGCGGGTCCACTCCGCCGTCGGAAGTACAGGCGGCCATGGACCAGGCCGGCCTGAATTTCGTTGAGATGAAGGAGCTTCTGGCCAAGTCCGGGGAGTTCATTGCCGGTGTTTTGGGGACCGAATCCGCTTATGTTACCTCGGGTTGCGCGGCCGCCCTCACCCTGAGCACCGCGGCCTGCGTGACGGGAACCGACCCGGACAAGATCGCCCGCCTGCCGGACACCACCGGCATGAAGAACGAGGTACTGATCCAGAAGAAGCACCGCTACAGCTTCGACCGTTGTTACACCCTGCCCGGCTGCAAGCTCATCGAGGTAGGCAATGAGGAGGGCTGCACCCCGGAACAGCTGGACGAAGCCATCGGTCCCGATACGGCCGCGGTCGCCTATTTCGTCCAGGCCGACTGGGACAGCTCCGTGGTCTCACTGGAGGATACGGTCGAGATAGCCCATCGCCACAACGTGCCGGTCATTGCCGACGCAGCCTCCCAGATCTACCCCCTGGAGCGCTTCCGCGAACTCGCGCAAACGGCCGATCTCGTGTGTTTCGGCGCCAAGTATTTCGGCGCGCCCCATTCCAGCGGAATCCTGAGCGGCAGGAAGGACCTGGTGGACGCGGCAGTGGCCAACGGCTTCATCGCGTTCCACTTCGACGGCAACAACGCCTTCGGGAGGGCCATGAAGCTGGACCGGCAGGAAATCGTCGGGGCCGTGGCCGCCCTTGACAGGTGGTTCTCCATGAACCACGAGGACCGGATCCTCGGATACGACCGCCGGATGTCCACAATCCAGGAGGGACTGAGAGGCGTACCCACCCTCCAGTCAAAGGTGATCAGCCAAAAACGGAAGGTGGGCACGACCTACCACCAGTCACTCTACCCCGGAGCAGCGCTTCAGGTTGTCATCGACCCGGAGACCATCGGTAAGACTGCCCCGCAGGTGGCCGACGAGCTAGACGCCGGTAATCCGCGCATCTGGCTCTACACCGAGGGCGTCGACACCTTCGTCATCAACGTCCACACCCTCAACGAGGGCGACGAACAGGTCATCGCCGACAGGCTCCGAAGTGCCCTCACCAGCTAATTTCGTTGACCGAATACCGGCCCCTTTGATGGAGACTGAATAATGGAAATTGGTATCGGACTGGACGCCAGCCTCAACCTCTCGTTCCCAGAGCAGGCCGATGTCTCCCAGAAGGCGGCAAGGCTGGGGTACGCCGGCATCTGGACGCCCGAGGGCACCGGTCAGGACTCCTTCCAGGTCTGCGCCCAGCGCTGGGCCGCCACGCGTGAGGTCGTTCCCGAGGGCCTGACCACCGGCATCGCCGTATCGCCGGTCATGTACCGTACGCCGGTGGCCTTCTCCATGAGCGCCGGTACGCTGACCCAGCTTACCGGCGGCCGCTTCATCCTGGGCATCGGCACCGGGGGCGCCTACAAGCCCGAGGCCCGTAAGGCCCTGGGACTGCCCCGGCTCTCCGCGCTGGCGTTGATGAGAGACTACCTGACCACCATGCGCGCCCTGCTGGCGGGCGGGGAAGTCAACTACCGGGGCTCCGTCGTGACCCTGATGCAGACCACCCTGGCCATCGAGCCTCCTCCGCGAACGCCGGTCTACCTGGGGACGCTTGGCCCCGAGATGCTCAGGCTGGCCGGTGAGCTGGCCGATGGTGCGGCCTTGAACTGGTGTACCCTGGACCAGATCGAATGGAGCCGCCAACGGATCACAGAGGGCGCCGCCAGAACGGGCCGAGACCCGGCCGAAGTCAAGGTGGCCGAATACATCCGTGTCTGCGTTGACGACGACGTGGACACGGCGAGGCGGGCCTTCGCCACAGCGGTGATGGGCTACGCCCTCGGCGATACCATACCCACCGATAAGGAGCGGGCCTTCGGGTACCGCGCCCACTTCGAGAGAATGGGATTCACCGAGGCACTGGCAGACCTGGACGACATGCGCCGTCGCGGGGCCTCGGACGAAGAGGTGGCCGACGCGTTCCCTCCGGAGCTTCTGCTGAAGGTCGGGTACTACGGGACGGCCGTCGGCGCCGCCCAGGCGTTCCGAGACCTCGCCCGCGGGCTTGACGTCGCCATTGTCCGGGTTGTAGCCGCCCGTCCGGGCGTGGACTCGACCCTGGCCGTCATGAACGCCTGCGCATCCACGCCCGCAGGCTGACAACTTCGGGCCAGACTCCCAGGTATCCCGAGTTGTTTCGATGGGGACATTTTCAATTACCGATCATCTCAGAATCCTTCGGAGGATGTGCCCCCGGAAACAGAAACCTTTAAGGGCGTGGCTTTTACACCTCTCTATTCGGATAGTTCCACAATAAATTCCGGGAGGCAGTCGTGGCTGATAACATCGCAGACATAGTCGAGTCGCCGGAACCCGAGCGCCTGGCGACGGGATTTGGCTTTACCGAAGGACCGCTCTGGCACCCCGACGGATATCTTCTGTTCGTGGACGTTAGCCGGAACTTTATCCTCCGGCTGGTCCCTGGCGACAAGCCCGAGGTGGTGCGTGAGAACAGTGCCGGCTCCAACGGGTTAACATTCGACCTAAGGGGACGCCTGGTCATGTGCGAGGGGGACAACCGACGGATCACTCGAATGGAGGAAGACGGCGCCATCACGCCCATTGCAGAGCGATGGGAGGGCAATCGTCTCAACGTGGTGAACGACATCGTGGGCCGCTCTGACGGAAGCCTCTACTTCACCAATCCCGCTGGTGGCCTGGAGCCTCCGGACATGGAGATAGATTTCACCGGTGTCCACCGCATATCCCCCGATGGGACGGTGACCGCTGAGGTCAGGGAATTCGAGGACCCCAACGGTCTGGCCTTTTCTCCCGACGAGAGCCTCCTGTATGTCTCCAACACCCGCGACTGGATGCACATTAAAGCCTTCGACGTCAGCCCCGACGGCTCGCTGTCCAACGAACGAATCTTCGCCGACATGGGTATCGACGTGCCCGAGAAACCGGGCGACAGACCGCCGGGAGTCAGGGGCTCCCTGACCGGTGTGCCCGACGGTGTGAAGGTGGATGTGGAGGGCCGGGTCTATTGCACCGGCCTGGGCGGCCACTGGGTGTTCGACCGGGCCGGCAACCACCTGGGCGTTATCCGGCTGCCAGAGCTGCCCGCCAACTGCGCCTGGGGCGGCCCGGACAACCGGACCATGTTCATCACCGCCCGCACCTCGGTCTACAGCATCCGGATGAAGACTCCGGGGACCGCTATTCCGAACGCGGGGTAGGGAACGGCCGTAGAGCCCCGGTGCCCCGGCAGGCCTCTTCCTCGGTCGGGCTACGTCCTATCGGTGTAAAGGCCCCGGATAATGGCGGCCCCTACGGCGATCAGCAGCACTGGCCATATCCATGCCAGTGCGTCGCCAAGGCCAATGCCAAGTAGCACTGCTCCGAACACCAGGCCGGCTACCAGCTTCCGCCGGTATTCCGGTACCAGCAAACGGAGCGAAGTCCCCAACAAAACGATGACGCCGGCTCCGGTGAAGAATACGGCCCACCCATCCCACCAGGAGAAGTTGGCACCGAACCCCGTGACCTCAGCCAACATCACCAGGCCCCCCCAGATGAAGGCCACTGCCCACCCCACTGAATCGAGGCTGTCATCCGCGCACCACTCTCCCCACTTGCTGGTCTTCTCCCCATGCCAAGTGTTTCGCCGCACCTCCGCGTCCATTTTCTCCTCCTCGACAACTTGTTTCTCAGCGGCCCGTCGTCGGATTCGCTCCGATGGGATCAGGCCGACCGCTTCTCGGCCTCTCCATTCTCGAAGGCCCGTTTCATCTCGGCGGCGAACGGGCACTTCGGAAAACCCCCTGAGTGTCCCCTGGTCGGGAACGCAGCTAGCCCGAAGGACAACCCGCCCAACACCATCATCCCGACTATAAACAGCGGTATCGCCACCAGCACCGATACAACGGTTCCCCAGTCCATTACGCACTATCCTCTCTATTCGTCTCTTCCGGCGACTCCTCGGCTCCCAGCGGACCGAAGCAATGCGCCATCATCTCTTCCATCTTCGGGCCGCACATCTCAGACATCCTGTCCATCATCGAGCCGCAGCACCCGGGCCGACCGCCCGGCTTATCCTTGCGGCCGGTGCCTTCGCTCTCCGTGGCCGTTGCGTCCTCCACGTCCCGGCTGTTATCCTGATCGGTGTCGTAGTCGTTAATCTTTGCCATCTCAACCTCCTTTTGTTTGGGCTCTCGATTGTTCCTTTCATTTCTAAAGACGAGAGCCGACGGCAAAAGGATACATACCACCCGACGGTGAAGACCGGTGGAAAACTGGAAGGAGGAGTGTCGTGCCCCTCGCGGTATCTGACTTCGAAAGCCTATACCAGGACCACCACGCCGGCGTTTACCGCTTCATATTCGGATTTGTGCAGAACGCCGCCATAGCCGACGAGTTGGCCCAGGACGTGTTCATCAAGGCGTATCGGGCGCGGGAGACGTTACGCGGCGAAGCCTCGCCCAGGGTATGGCTGATCCGCATCGCGCGTAACGTCTGTCTCGACTGGCTGCGAAGCCCGCGCTCCCGTGAGGCACGGAACAGCTCTCTGGAGCAGGCCATGGATCAGGGCCTGGAGCCGGACCATCGAGTGTTTGGGGACTCGGAGCCGGAACTCACGGTGGAGCAGCAGGCGCGGATCGACGAGATGAGTTCCTGTGTTCAGGATTTCATCACCACACTCCCGGAGATCCTCCGCACGCCGCTGGTTCTCCATGACACGCAGGGGTACACCAATAAAGAGGTTGCGTCCGTGCTGGAGTGTTCGGTCGAGGCGGCCAAGATGCGCCTGCACCGCGCCCGCCGGCGGTTAAAGCAGATGATGGAAGAGAACTGCGACCTCTTCGGCGATGAGCGGAACGTCCTCTCATGCCTTCCCATCGCACCCGACCGCGGGGTGCCGGCCCTGAGCGGTGCAACGGACGATATGGGTTACGTCTCTGGTTAGAGAACAGTAGCTCCGCGCTCCTTCATTTCACCCCCGGGACCGGGATTTCGTGGGGACGGGCTGCGCCGATTGACAATCCTGGGAACTGCCCCGACGCAATCCGATGTATCCTTTCTCGCCCTCCTCACGTCTCTATTACCAGAAGGGAGGGAAACAACATGGTCACATTCGGAGACGGCACGACGGCAAAGAAACAGCACGGGATTCCAACTCGGGTTCTCGCAGGGGTCTGCCACAGGTGTCAGGTATGTCCATTCGCGAACAGGAAACCCACGTCGGCCTTCGGTAGGTTGATGAGGTGGCATCGCACGTGGTGTCCCGCGTGGGCCGCACATACAAGGGTCTACGGCCTGAAGCCTTTTTCCTGACGGCCCGACAGGGATATATCTCCTCCCCCTCAGGGGGAGGATTAAGGAGGGGGCCACAACTCGCTAAGGAATCACCGGCAGTAGTATGTGGGACGGGTGCTCCCTATCGTGGTACACTGTCTGGTGGGCCGTCTGTAGCTCCGCGTCCTGCCCGAACGCGTGACCCGTGTTCGGGTTGCGGTCGAACTGCGGGAAGTTACTGCTGCTGATCTCTACCAGTATGCGGTGTCCCCTCTGGAAGCAGTTGCTGGTGGACCAGAGATCGATCTCGTACCTGTACACCCGCCCCGGCTCCAGCAGAGTCGGCTCCTCCCAAGAGTCCCGGTACCTCGCCCGCAGGATCCCCTGTGCCACGTTCATCGCGTACCCGCCGGGGTACACGTCCACCAGCTTGGCGGTGAAGTCGGTGTCCGGTG
>CAZEDC010000043.1:0-6261 GCA_964510985.1 uncultured Dehalococcoidia bacterium | reverse complement strand
AAGCGGGGCGACCCCGTGATCATTGTCTCGGGGCGCTAAGACCTGCCGGACCTGTCAGCCCTGTCTCCGGCCCAGGTTATTAACATTACACCTGGACCAGTTTTCGGGGGGCAGGTCAACTTCACCACGATCCATAAACTTCCTCGCTGCTCCAACTTCCGCATATAATGAATTCGATCTTCTAACCTTTGGGGCAGGTCATTACAGGTAGGGGTGCGGATTCCCAAACTGTGTGCCCCGGTTCGAGTCCGGGCAGGTGTACTCCTTTCCTATCGCATCACAACTAAGACTCAAACATTATGCCGAAGGACTGAGGATGGACTGATACGATGAGATTCACTCTGGACATCGACTACCCGGTTGACGAGATCGAAAAGAGCCGGCAGAGAATGCAAGCCAGGTACGAGTTTCGCTCATCTGATAGGGTGCCGGTTCTCTGCAATTTCGGCCGTTCGACTTTCATGACCGTCTTCGGCATTGACTTCAAGGAGTTCCACAAAGACGCCGAGACCCAGTACTACTGGTGGCTCCAATTTGCCAAGTACCGCATCGAGAATATCCCCGAAGACTACTGCACGAGCACCACGATATCCATCGCCCCTAACTTTGAAAATGCCAGGGACTCCCATGCATTCGGGGGAGAAGTTGCCTGGTTGGACAACATCCCGGCACGAGTCATCCCGACGCTCAAGAACGTGGAAGATATAGAACGGTTCGAGATTCCGGAGCCAGATGCGGGGCTTTGGGGGACCGCGCTTGAGTGGTGGGCTGAGATGACAGACCTCGCCAGAGAGACGAAAGTCACCATCGGAGGACAAGAAGGCCGGATCGACATCGCCCCTCTAGCAATGAACGGTCTTGGGCCGTTCTCGATTGCGGTCGATCTGGTAGGCGAGGACTTCTTCTGGTGGTTGATGGAATTCCCCCAGGCCTGCCACAAGCTACTGGACAAGATTGCGAAGGGAATGCTCGGCGCAGAGGCAAACTTCCAGAAGGTTGACCCGAGACCCAGAACTGAATATCAGATCTCGGAAGACTCAGCGCAGCTCGCTTCGTCAGGGATATTCCAAAAGTTCTGCGTTCCCTATGTCACCCAGCTTTATGCGCTGGGTGGACATGGCCTTTCAGATGGGAGAGGTATGCACCTGTGCGGTAACAGCACCCACCTGCATGAATCGCTGCTGAATGATCTGCACGTCACACACCTGAAGAACTTTGGTTACGAAGTCGAACCAGAAGACGCAGCCGCCAATCTGGGAGGCAAGGTCTATTTGTTGGGGAACGTCGACCCAATGTTGATGCTGAATGGCCCCAAGGAGGAGATCAAGCAGGTGGCGAAAGAACGTATCGAAGTTCTTGGCCCACTGGGCGGATACGTGCTCAGCGATGGAGGCGCTGTCTGCCCGGGCACGCCCGTCGAACACGTGGGAGCACTGGTCGAAGCAGCCGAGGAGTACGGGCCGCTGGAAGTCCTTCCTCGGGTCAGTTGATTTTGCTGACCATTAATTGACGACATAATTGGCAGTCTATGTGGCCCAACATTGGCCTTCGGATAGCATTCACTTTCCAAAAGGGCACGTTCGGCAATTGCAGCACCCTCGCCCGCTCTTCTCGCGTGTTAGTATATGCCTTTCAACCACTCTCTTCTGCTAGAATCCGCCTGAAACACAATCGCATAGTTGAATTGGTCTATCGACCCGATGTCCAGCGTCGGCCCGTTTGTCTACGGTTGGCTGAGCGCATTTCAAATGAGAAAGGTAACCATGAGCGAATACATACCTGGTCCCAGGGGTTGGGTGACAGAGCAAGTTGAACTATATGAAGGAAGCGGGGGCACCGACGGTTTGACCTTGAGGGAAACGGGTCTGCCAGTCATTATTGTGACCAACCGAGGGTGGAAGACTGGTGCGATTCGCAAGACCCCATTGATGAGAGTCGTGGATGGATCTAGCTATGTCCTCGTGGCATCTCAGGGAGGAGCGCCAAGACACCCGCTTTGGTATCACAACTTGAAGGCGGAATCAAATGTTGAGATCCGCGATAAGACCGAAGTGTATTCGATGCAGGTTCGAGAGGTGGTGGATTCAGTCGAGAGACAACGGCTTTGGGATATCGCGGTAGAAGCATACCCTCCTTATCAGGAGTACCAAGAAAAAACCGATCGCGTCATCCCGGTCTTCGTAGCAGAAGCCATCGAATAGCGCTGGTAAGATCTGGTCGACATCAGCCCGCGGAAGAACTGGGCCCTTGGCGAGTTCATACAGGATCATCTACTAGAGTCCCAGACCTGCGGCTGGGTCCACCTGAGTTCCATATAGCAGACGTACCCCCTTCACTTCACCACGGTCCATAGATTTCCTCGCTGCTCCAACTTCCGCTTATAATGGATTCGAACTTCTAACCTTTGGGGCCATACTCCACTACGACCATTACAGTAATCACAGTGCCGACCGACCAGATCAAGAAAGCCATACAATCGGGCTGGGACCGGATGTCCGCCACCTACCAGTCCGAGACCAGAATCTCGCTCGACGACATCCACTACGGCCCTCTCTGTCCCGGCGAACGAGAGCTGAGACTGCTGGGCGACGTCCGCGGCAAACGGGTTTTGGAGCTGGCCTGCGGTGCCGCCCAGAATTCCATCGCGCTAGCCAAATGGAACGCTCACGTGGTTGCCATGGACATCTCACCTGAGCAACTCGCCGCGGCCAGGGCACTGGTCGCACGTGAGAGTGTGGCGGTCCATCTCGCCCGCGGCGACATGGAACAGCTGGGTATGTTTGCCGACGGTCGTTTCGACATCGTCATCTCATCTTTCGGATGGGAGTTCGTTCCCGACCTGGCGGCCTGCTTCGCCGAGTGCAACCGTGTTTTGAAAAAAGGTGGACTGCTGGTTGTTTGCACCGTTCACCCACTGGCCGCATTCGAGTGGGACCAGGCCGAAGAAGCCCTGCTGGTCACCGACTACTTCAACCCGCCCGTCGAGCTGTGGGGTGACCTACAGGGAGCGGGCCGCGGTCACGCCATGACCTTCTACCACACCGTCCAGGAGCTTTTCGGGCTACTGACCTCCTGCGGCTTCCGGGTGGAGCGTGTCCTCGAGCCATTCCCCTACGCGCTGGAGACCATGACCGACTCTGAGAGACTCGAAATACCCTACGGGGGACAGTTCTGGGAGTCCCAGTACGAGAGGTTATGCCGAGTGCCGTTCTCGATAGTCCTGACCGGGCGTAAATCTTGAGAGCGGCCGGCCAGGTGGAGGCGTACCTGGGATGGAGGACCGGCCTTCCGCTGATCGCCGGTGTCGGATTGTCATTACTCGCCGCCTGCTCTTCGCCGCCGCCCCGGCCCGCTACGCCCGTTCCACCGACGGCGATGGCCATATCGGTCCCGGTGGTCGCACAGGCCGCCACGCCGTCTCCTACCGCACCCCCGGTGGCCCCGGTCCCTACGTCACCGCCGCCGACCGCTACTGTGCCGCCGCCCACCCCAACGACTACACCAACGCCTTCTCCAACGCCTACACCAACACTTACCCCCAGGCCTACGGTCACGCCAATGCCGCCCCATATACCCTTTCCCACATCAACCCGGACACCGGCGGTCACCGCCACGCCGCTGCCGACGCGGGCTCCGACCGCCACGACACGGCCCACTCACACGCCGGCTCCCACGGCATCACCCACCGCCACGCCTCCGCCGGCACCTACACCGGTTCCGACCGCGACTCCGACGCAACTGCCTACCGCCACGCCGACCGTCACCACAACTCCCGCTCCCACTTATACTCCCATACCGACACTGTCGCCCACCCCCGTGCGGCCGGCCACCGGTAATCTCACGCCTTCCCAACGGCCTGGCTGGGTCAGCCCGGTTATCGCAGCCAACAGCGCCGGCACGACCATGAACACCGACTTGTCTGTGGATGGCCAGACCTATATCAGCTGGTCCATCACCAACACCGGACCGTATACGATCAACGACCCATTCTTCACAGACCTCTACTTCGACGACGTGCTGTTGGAAAGGTGGGCCCACGACGGGCTCTCGGTCAACTACTTCTCCTTCGTAACCGGGTGGGACCGGCTCACGACCTACGTACAACTCAAGGCTGGCCGGCACACTCTGAAACTGGTGGTGGACCCGACCGGCATTGTGCCCGAGACCGACGAGACCGACAACGTCTTCGAGTGGACCTTCGTATGGGACCCTCCAAAAGATCCCGGCCCAGCGACGGCCATCGCCGCCAGGCTGCCCGACATCGTGCCATTCACCCCCCCGGGCTGGGGCGGACCCCTGATAGCCACGTCCTACTCGGGAGACACCGTAACCGGGCCGCTATCGGTAAGCCTGCCCACTTACATCCGCTTCACCATCAAGAACCAGGGCCTGACGAGCGCTCCGAAGAATATTTGGGTCCATGTCTACCTGGATGATGTCCCGGTTCTCGAGCGGTATTTGGATGGAATGCTTGCAGATCGGTGGGTAAGTTTTCAGGAGTGGGACGGACTGCTGGAAACGACAAGTCTCGCACCGGGCATGCACACCCTGAGATTGATTGTGGATGCCACCGATCTGGTGGTGGAGTCAGACGAAGAAAACAACGTCTTCGAGAAGGAATTCACCTGGGGCACGGGCCCGGTGCCGCCCAAACCACAGGTCGTAGCTGCACCCATCCCGACCGCACCCGCACCTCTGACGCTACCCAACCTGGTGCCTGCATGGGTTTTTGGATGGGACAGTCCTGTCATCATTTCGACTGAGACAGGCACATTGTTGGATAGTCCTCTTTCTGAAGACTTGCCAGCCTACCTCGACGTTGTCATCCGTAACTTAAGTTCTGCCAAAGCACGGGGCTTATTCTCCGTAGATGTCTATTTCGATGGTGATGCGGTCCAAACGTTTCAATTCCCAGGTGATACAGATGCGGGAGACCTCCAATGGTGGATCGATTGGGGCCTATCGGCCGCCGTCGGGCCGATAGCCGACGGCCTGCATACCCTGAAGATAGTCATCGACCCCGCCAATGTCGTGGAGGAGGCCGACGAGGACGACAACGTCTTCGAGAAGGCTTTCGTCTGGGCCGCCGGGCCGGTCGAGGAGCCTGCTCCCGTCACATACACCCAGATAGAGCTTCTGCAAATACTGGTCGACCTGCCGGCGGTCCTGGATATTCAGGAGCCCGCCCTGAGCCCGGACGGTGCCGACCATACCGACCGGGTCCTGAGGATTGCCGAAGCCGGCTACTACCTGGCTACCGGTAGGAGCCTCGAGGACGAGAGGGTCGAGATATTTCTGCTCACCCGCGAAGACTATCTGGCCTGGATAGACGAAGACTTTGCCGAGACCTTTGCGGTGATCGATGAGTCGGAATACCCTGAATGGCTGGCTCATCGCGAGCGGATAAAGACCAAGGCTGCCGGGTTTAAGGCGAGACGCTTTGGCAAAGTAGCCGTCGTGGTAGACGCCCAGCGAGACGTCGCCGATGTCATCACAGCCCTGGCCCACGAGCTGGGTCACATGCGCCAGGACTTCCTGGGCACTGCCCAGAGCGAGGCCGACCAGTTCCACTATCTGAACGCCATCCAGGAGGCCGAGGCTCAGCAGTTCGAGAGAGTCTTCTGGCTGGCGCTGGAGGAGTTCACCGGCTTACGCTACACGGAGTATCCGGACTACCAGGGGTTCTTCGAGATCATAGACTTCCGGTTCGAGACCTGGCTGGCCGAGCTTAACGAGGACGAACATTCCCTGGGCTACCTGCTGCAATGGCTGGCCGTCCTGGACGACCCCGAGCTGGCCGACCTGAAAGCCGAGCTAACATCGGCTGGTCGGCTGAACAAAGACTCGTCGCTGGCCCTGTTCGACTACCTGGTCGGCTTGGAGCCCGAAGCCGTCCACGCCTATGTTGAAGACCGCCTGGCCGCCCTCGAAGCCCGGCTCCCTGAAATACTCGAGCTATCCAAGTCCCGGCTGGTGACCGGCCTCGATCCCGCCGGCGAAGGCCGAACAGCCCTTCGAGAGCCCGGTCTCCTCATGCCCTAGCGCCCCTCCAGGAACGGCTGAGTTCCGGGGAGAACCGTCGGATTCAGATCTTCCTGAAGGCAGAGTCTATATGGGTTCTCCTCTCTGGCTGGGGGCCTGGGAGCTGTGCCCCCAGAAATAACACCCTTGAGGGTGGGTGGGTCTATCGACGTATCGGAATCCCTATACTCATATAGGGAGGTGTAAGTCACCTCTCCTTTTGAGATAGCATCTTTGAGC
>CAZEDC010000042.1:0-6763 GCA_964510985.1 uncultured Dehalococcoidia bacterium | reverse complement strand
CCCCCCCCCCCCCCCCCCCCAGAGGGTCTGGGGGATGTGCCCCCAGGAATAAAAACCCATGAGGGCGGGTGGGTGTAAGTCGCTTCCCGTTCTGAGATAGTTTCTAAGTACTAGGTAGGAGGAGTCTATGGCCACCGTAATGACCGTGACGGGCCCCCTGTCGTCCGATCAGTTCGGCTTTACCTCGATGCACGAGCACATCTTCTCGGACCTGACCAGGGACAACTGGGGCACCAACAGTATCCTCAACAATCCCGATCTTGCCTATGAGGAACTGATGCGCTTTAAAAACGGGGGAGGTGTGAGCCTGGTAGACCAGACGACTGGTGGGCTGCGAGGCCACGACCACGACCTGCTGCCGGTCAAGCATGCCGTCGCCATTCGTCAGATAGCCGAGCGCACCGGACTGAACATCGTCCTGGGGGCGGGCTGGTACCGCGAGCCGTACTACGAGCAGCGCCTTTACCGTATGAAGACAGACGAGATAGCCGAGGAACTGGTCCGGGACGTCACCGAGGGGATCGAAGGCACCGACGTCCGAGCCGGCATCCTCGGGGAAATAGGGGCCCACTTCACATGGGTCTCACCGGTGGAGGAACGGGTCTTCCGGGCCGTTGCCCGCGCCCATAAAAAAACCGGAGTCACCATCGCCACCCATGCCCTCGTCTGGCCGGTGGGGCTGGACCAACTCGATATCCTGGAGGAGGAGGGTGTGGACCTGCGTCGGGTGGTGGTCGGCCACTGCCAGACCTGGCCTAGCCACGAGTACCATGCCGAAATCGCCCGACGGGGTGCCTTCGTACAGTTCGACCGGATGGGCACTGTCAGTGCTTACGACCACGACACCGACTTGAGGTCCATCAAGGAGATGGTGGACGCAGGCCTCTCCAGACACCTGCTCTTCGCACAGGATGTGTGTCGGAGGGCTGATTACGTCGCCTACGGCGGAAAGGGATACGGGTACCTGGCAGGTGAGTTCAGGGAGGACCTGCGGGCCCTGGGCGTGGACGACGAACTGTTCCACCAGGTCACCGTGGAGAACCCACGGCGGGCGCTGACCGGAGAGGACTAGGGTGAGACCTGCAATAGCGGTTACCCCCACGGTCATCGAGACATGCGCCGGGAATAACCGTCAATGACGAATACTTGTCCGGGTCTGACGAATCGAAGTGTGGGCGGGCGTCTACGATGTTCATCACGAAGAGCGCAGCTCTTTTGATGCGATCATCGCAGCCATCAAGACAGTCCAGCCACCTCCCAACGCCACCAGCACCGTTGGGAATATACCGATCACATCAATCAGCCATCCACCGAGGAGCCAGGAAACTGAAGTACTCTGCAGCCCTATTCCGTAGATCGCCATCACGCGCCCGCGGTACTCTGGTGCTGTAAAGTTCTGCAGCAACGTCATCGTTGCTGCAATCCACAAAGGGAACGCGAACCCGATGCCGAGAAGGAAGACGAGAGCGAGCATGTAAGTATGTGTGAGGCCGAGCAAAACGAGGCACGGGCTGTATATCAATGCAGACGCAATCATTGCTACCCCATTGCGCCTGACCCCGCCGACCGAAGCTAGCAGTATTGCGAGCGACGCCTGGCCGATCGACAGCACGCCCCACATCCAGCCGAACTGGACCTCAGTCGTATCGAGCACTTCCACGGCTATCGCGGGCACAAACGGCGCTACCATGCTCCAGAATATGAGGGCAACTGTCTGCAGGAACAGTAGCCAGAAAAGAACCGGGGTCCGGCGGATATATCGAAACCCATCAGCGATCTGCTGAATCGCCGAGCCGGGCGGCGTCGCTCCAGCCCGACCGGTCGGCAATCTCATAGTCGCCACGACCGACAGGACGTATACGACAGTCAGACCGAAGAACGCAGTTGCCGCGTTACGTACTGCTATCAGTATTCCGGCGAGCATCGGGCCCAATGTGCGGCCGGCAGACGGACCGATCTGGTTCAGCAAATTGGCCGCCGGGCGAAGGTCCGTGGGTACTATCTCCGGTATCAGCGTCTGAGTGGCAGGGATTCCGATAGCGATGGTCGCTCCGGCGACGGTGGAAAGCGCGACGATGTGCCAGACTCTGACCCCGTCTGACAACAGGACGAGCGCCGTTGCCAAGGCCAGTGCGACCAGCAGCCACCGCCCGACAAGCAAAACTCACTTGCCGCCGAACCGGTCTATCATCACTCCCGCGTACAGGCTGATAAGAACAACCGGGACCACCCTGAGGCCCGCCGCCAGTCCGACCGCGGTATTAGAGCCGCCTTCGTCGAGGATCCACCATGATTGAGCAGCGATTCGCATCTGCTCGCCGCCGAAGCCGAGGGCGTTGGCGGCGACGAGAGCGACGAACCCCCGTGTTGTCAGAAGTCTTCGGAAACTCGAACGTGAATCGGCGACAGGTTCCATGTGGCCCGCCCTCCTAACGTGCCGATCAGCAGCAGCCCGGTTTCGCCGTAAATCGAAATTGACTGCGGGAAGTTATCACATCAAACTGGGGATGTCTAAAATCCTCGCCATGCTTGGCCGTGATGATGATAAGCTGAGATTCCTCATATCAGACTGCGTGTGTCCAAAGAACCCCCAATCCTTGACGATCGTGATGGTAGCGGCATCCACGATCACCGTCAACCATCCCGTCGTGCTCATAAAACCATCTCTCGGCATCGTCAGTTACCGTCCGACGAGTTCACGCTGCTGCTGGCCGCCTCGGCCCTGGAGGGTCTCACCGACTGTAGCCGGCGTCACCCACCGGCGTAGCCTGCACAGGCCGGTTGACAGCGTGTTGTCACCGGCGTAGCCTGTCCGTTGACGACCTCGGACCCCTGCACGCTTCACCATGCGGCGACTTTGATGCGTCGAACGGACAGCGAAAAACCCCCGGAAAGGCTGGTAGATGGTAACGAAACAGGATGAGCTACGCGGCGCCCTGTTGAGCGCCGACCCGCGGCTTAGCAAGTACGACCCCATGGGACGGATCATCTTCTTCGATGATTTCGACCGAGGCCTCTCAGGTTGGACCGAGCTGATAAGCGCCGCGGGCTACCCGGACCCAAAGGGGGACTCTTTCCAGCTGCCGCAGGCGCACAGGGACTACCGGCCGCCCATGCTGTCCAACCTGACCATGCCGGACACAGGCACCCACGGGGCATTGCAGGGGAGCTACGCCCTCAAGGTCACAACGAGACCCAAGAGGGGCCACTTCGCCAAGTCTCTCAAACGCCTGACCTGGCTCCGCCGCGGGGTTTACCAGGCCGAGTGCTTCTTCACCTTCAAACCTGAGCCGTCCAGCCTGAATCTGGGCGAGGAGCAGATCAGGTTGTTCGGCGTCAGCTTCGACCTGCAGGACGAGGACCACCGGTATTTTATCCTCATCCGGTATCTGAATGCCCTGGACGGCGAGCTGTGCCAGAGATGGCAGTACCTGTCCAGGGGTACGATGCTTCCGGGCGAGTCCGAGTGGGGGCCTGACGCCTTCTCCGACGTACCGGGGGGCGGCCAGCAGCTCTGCTACAACGAGACTGTGACCAAGGTCAACTGGCACTATCTGCGCTGGGTGGTGGACCTGGACAAGCGGGAGCACGTGGAGCTCCAATGCAACGACCGGGTTTTCGACATGCGCGGCTCCGGTCCGATCATGCGTCCGGCCACGTCCACCCTCAGAGGTCTTTTGAACCTGGGTTTCTTTGTCGAGGCCGACGCCGATGTTCGCTGCTCGCTGTTGGTGGACTCTGTATTACTGTCCACCGGGCGTTGACCCAATTTTCTGTCAGTAGAACTGGACGGAGGGACCAATGATAAACCAGTCTTACACCGCGGTTGTCGAGCGTGCCCAGGGGCTTCAAGGCATCTTCGCCACCGAGCCCTACGAGACTGCATGGGCCCGGGAGGCCATAGTCTTTGTAAAGGTTCTGGAGCTTACTCCCGGCGGCTCCGTGGCCGCCAGGGTACAGATCTCGCCCGACGGCGTCGACTGGGTGGACGAGGGCACGGTGTTCGCTCCCGCCACAGCCCCAGGCCTCTACTTCGTGAAGCTCACCAACTTCGGGGGCTGGCTACGACTTGACTGTGAAGTCCAGGACGCCGAGGCGTCGGCCGACCTGTTTGTGTACATCGCCCTGAAAGAGTAGCGTCGGAGGAAACCAGGCCATCCGGGGGTCGGCAACGGGGGGAAGTGGTGGTGGGCCCGGACTGAGCGCTAGCGAGCCCTCCGGAGCCTGGGGTCGAGAGTATCCCGCAGGCCGTCGCCGACCAGGTTGACGCCCAGCACCGTGATGGAGAGCATCAGGCCCGGGAAGAACATAATCCACACGGCCAGCCGGAAGAACAGCTTGCCCTCTCCCATCATGTTGCCCCACGTGGGCACGTCGGGCGGGATGCCCGTGCCCAGGAAGCTCAGACCGGCCTCCACCAGGATGGCCAGGGCGAACACGAAGGTTCCCTGCACCAGTATGGGGGCGATGAGGTTGGGAAACACGTGTCTCCACATGATCCGTAGAGGCAGTGCGCCGATGGCCCGCGCCGCGTCAACGTATTCGCGCTCTCGCAGTGTCAGCACGGAGGCGCGGACCAGCCGTACCACACGCGGCGTTTCAACCACCGTAATGGCTGTTATTACGGTGGTTATGCTGGCGCCCATTATAGACACCAGGGCAATGGCTAAGAGGAATGATGGGAAGGCCATGAGGCCGTCCATGAGCCTCATGACGATGTTGTCCAGCGCCCTGTAATATCCGGTTACAACGCCTATGGCCGTCCCGATGGCCATCGAGATGATCGCCACCATGATGCCGACCAGAAGCGAGAGTCTGGTGCCGTGGACTGCGCGCGAGAAGACATCTCTTCCCAGTCCGTCCGTGCCCATATAGTTTGTGGTCGACGGGGCCTGGAGCCGGTTTAGGACGCGAAGCTCCTTGGGGTTCTTGTCGGCGATCACGGGTGCGAATATGGCCGTGCTGGCCGCCAAAAGCACAATAAAGATGCCCAGGATCATATTGGGGTTACGGCGGAGCTCCCTACGTATCGTAATCAAACGCCGCTCGAGCCGGTCGAACCGCCCCGGGGGCGCCATTATTGTGTCGGCCGTCAGTTCTCTATCCACAGAATCAGTACCGTATCTTGGGGTCTAGGAATCCATACAAGATATCCACCAACAGGTTGACTGCCAGGAAGCCGACTGTGACCATCAGCATGACTCCCTGGATCACCGGGTAGTCGCGTCGGAGGATCGAGTCCACGATCAACCGTCCCACGCCGGGGACGGCGAAAACAGCCTCGGTGACAACGAGGCCGCCCACCAGGGCAGCCAACGTCAGGCCGATGATGGTGACGACGGGAATGGCGGCGTTCTTTAAAGCGTGGCGCAGGAGCACGATTAACTCCCGCAAACCCTTCGCCCTGGCCGTCCGGATATAGTCCTCTCTCAGCACCTCCAGCATGCTGGACCGGGTCATGCGGGTGACCAGCGCCGCGGTGATGATACCGATAGAGATGGACGGCAGCGTTATGGACCTGAGCCAGGGTCCGATACCGTCGGCGAAGTGCTCGTATCCTATAGCCGGGAACCAGCCCAGCTTGATGGCAAATACATAGACCAGGTTGTAGCCCAGCCAGAAGGAGGGTATCGCGAAGCCGATAACCGCAAATATCATCGTCAGCCGGTCTATCCAGGTGTTGGCCTTCCAGGCCGCGAGAATACCCAGGGGAATGGCTATGGTGATAGCGATAACCTGGGAGAAGATGGCAATGGAGATGGTGGGTTCCAGCCTCTGGGATATGAGGGTGGTGACCGGGAACTGGTTATAGACGGACTTGCCGAAGTTCCCGGTTAAAATATCTTTAATATATCGGCCGCCCTGCACATATAGGGGGTCGTTCAGGCCCAGGGCCTCTCTCAGGGCGTCGACCTGGCCGGGCTGGGCCTCGTCCCCTACCAGAATGGCAGCTGGGTCCCCGGGAGCGAGATGAATGAGGGAGAAGGTGATGATCGCGACGATGAACAACACCGGGATGGTCGCCAAAATCCGCTGTACCATGTACCGGCCCATTGTCGGTGGTCTCCCCTTTTCTTGTCTTGGTGGAACCCTTTGTTCCGCTGGAGCCGCGATCTACCCCTTCAGAGAGTCAGGCATCTCGGCAAGTATATCAAACTCTCGTTCTGCCTGTCACAAGTCTAGCTCGGAGGGGGTATTTACCTGAGGCCCCGTCGCCTTGTGACCATGGGAAGGCAGTTGGCAGGTTGGCCGGTCCGGGAAGGGATCGGCCAGACCGGGCCACCTGGTGGAGTATAGTCTCTAGCCAGGTTCACAAATGGGGGGACCCCACGGGAGGGGCCCCCCATTTGTACTTACTTTGTTCAGGACAGTTCGATCCTGTCCACGATGTCTACTGGTCTAGCCAGACCCCGGTCATCAGGATGCGCTTGTGGGGCACGTAGCCCTGCACGTAGTCCTGACGTCCCACGACGAACTTGAACCAACCGTAGGGTATGGTCGCCGGGTCCTCTGTCCAGAAGATGGTCTGGAGCGCCTCGACCGCGGCGTAGGCCTCTGCTACCGAAGAGGCAGCGGCGAAGTCTACGATGAGCTGCTGTGCCTCGGCATTGTGCCAGCCACCATTCCAGCCCGTGCTGATCGTCGAGTCGGTAACCGGATCGTTGGGTCCGCCCCAGGTGTGGTAGAAGTGCCAGCCGCCGTCGGCGGGAAGCGTGGCCACGTGGGCCTCTTTACGGCTGATCACACCGCCCCAGTCGGAGAC
>CAZEDC010000041.1:0-28765 GCA_964510985.1 uncultured Dehalococcoidia bacterium | reverse complement strand
CCCTTGTAGGACTAACATAAAGAGTGGTACAAAGATGGGGGGCAGGTCAGGTCAAACGAGGTCGTTCGCCGGATAATCTATATGCGTTAGACTAAAGTTAGACTTATGTGAAAACCGGATGAGTCGGCATGATACGCTTAGTTTGGGAAGAACGCAGTGACTTTAGTCACAAAGCGACATCCGCGTGTATAACCATGGCCATTCGTCGTCAAAATTAACGAGACAGTTACAGGATGACGTGATAACCCGGCTTTCGCAATATTGGATAGGTGTGGGGCGGACCAGTTGCTCCAAAAAGGGGGAATAGTGGTCAGCTACGGGGAGACCCTAGTAATAGTGGGTTCCGGAAGGAAATCGTCCTGGTCAGGGCAGAATGCGGAGGGAATCGAGCAGTTGAAGCCTCTCCCGTCTCCACCACAATGTGCTTTTGAGAGAGACCCACCACTCTGCGACAGTCGAGGCCTGCCGTGAGCAGAATAATGGGCAGGCTCGCCAAGAGCGGGAAAGAAAAGCAGGCCAGGCCCAGGACAGAAAAACGGGCCTGAGGCCTACCCGGTCGTATAGACCTCGAGCAGGTCGGTCACGGCATCCGGGGCAAAGGCGGCAACGTTGTCCTGGATGTCGCGCAGGTGTCCTAGCACCGCTTCCTGGCCTATCCCCTCGGGCGCGTAGACCGTAAAGAGCGCCCTTCGAGTCGCCGGCTTGATGCGGGTTCGACTGTCGGGGCCGTAGACCACGCTGGACATGACTCCCACGCTGTCGGAGATCACCATGTCGTCACGCTTGAGTACCTGTTCGCGGCCGTTGAGCATGGTATAGGTCTCGTCGTCGGCCGCCACATCCAGGGTTACGGGGCCCTGGACGGAGTCCAGATCGTGGCCCGCCGTGAGCAGCAGGTTCTTCAGCTCCGCCATGAACATCGCCTCGATCAGCGACGCGACGCGGGGAATCGACTTCCCTTTGAAGGCGACCGACTCGAGTTGGAGCTGGACGTGGTAGGTCTTCTTGAACCGCTTGTAGTAGTCGTTGTAGGCCTGCACCGGCCCGAGGGCGCGGATGGCCGCCCTGTCCTGGCCTGAAAATCGGGAGCGAATCTCTTCTTCCAATGCCCGTTTCCGGCTGTCGAGCCCGGGGTGGCTATCCGGATTGGAGACACCCCGCATGGCCAGGACTCCCACGGCGGCCCCGGGATAGGTTGTCTTCCATGCCTCTGTGACCATCAGCATTTTTCCAAGACTCCTCTGCCCGGCCCTTCTTGTGAAGGCACCGGTTACAAGGATAAGCGTCTACGAGACGACCTTTTGCAGGTCCTTCATGATGGCGTGGGCCGCGTTGTGTCCCGGCGCGGCCGTCACCTCGCCGCCTGGGTGGGTCCCCGAGCCGCAGAGATAGAAGTTCCGGATTGGGGTCCGGTAAGACTGGCGCAGCGACAAAAGCTGCTGAGGGATCAGGTCCGTGTGTCTGATGTTGCCGTCGGTCAGTCCGACACGAAGCTCCATGTCCTCCGGGGTCTGGAGCGTCCAATCGATCAGGCTGTCCCGGAAGTTAGGTGCGTACTCGGTGATGCTGTCGATTATCCCTTCACCGACCTCCTGCCGCACGTCATCCCACGGGCCGCTTTTAAGGTGCGGCGACGCGTACAGCACCCACGCGCTCAACATGTGGCCTCCCCTGGGCGCCAGCGACGGGTCGAGTAACGAGGGGATCTGGATGCTGGACATGGGGCAACTGGACGGCCTGCCGCTCCTGGCGTCCCGCCAGCTCTGATGGTGATACTCAACCGACGGGGAGACCATGATGCTTATCACCCCACTCGGGTCGTAGCCTTGTCCTAGAAATCGGGAGAGGTCCGGGAGTTCACTGATGGCTGCCAGGAACTTGACGCTGCTCATCTGGGTCTTGACTCTGCCGATCCTGCGTAAGAAGGTCGGGTCCAGGTCAGAGGGGTCTACCAGGCTCAGGAACGTCCGCTTGACGTCGGCGTTGGAGACCACGATGAAGCTCCTGATCTCCTCGCCGCCGGCGAGCCGCACGCCTCTGGCGGCGCCATCTTCGACGATGATGCGCTCCAACGGCGCACCGGTCCTGATCTCGGCGCCGAAGCTTTCGGCCGACTTGGCCATGGCCGTGGTGATGGAGCCCATCCCTCCCCGCGGGATACCCACGTCTTCCGGCCGGACGAACATGTTGGTGCGGAAGTAGGCCTGGCTCATGATGCTGCCTACCGCGGTCGTGTCCATCTCGGGTGTGCCCAGGAAGTGGGCCCTGACGCGGGGGTCCTCGAAATGCTGGTCCACCAGGTCCATGGTGCTCCATGTGAGCATCTTCTCCAGCACATCCTCCTGCCTGGTGCCTCGAACCCTGCCTACGACCTCAGCCAGAGTGGGCGGCTCAGCCAGGAAGTCGGCGTACAGGATGGCGGCGGCCTGCTCCCAGAAGGACTCCCACTCCAGGTAGCCGCGAGCGTCGTGCGGGGAGAACCTCCGTATCTGCTCGGCCATGTCCATGGGGCCGGTGACCCCGGGACCTCCCAGATAGGACCCGTCCGGAAAAGGATGGATGCCCATGCGGCTCTCGCGGCTTCCGGAGCCGATGTTTATTATCTCGAAGCCATGATCGCGGAGTCTCAGGTCGTCGATCACCTTTCCCTGGAGCATATGGCAGATGTAGGCGCACATGGGGCCGCTGAACCCGGGGAAGATCTCGTCGGTGGTGCAGGCCCCTCCGACCTTGTCCAGCCGTTCGACCACAAGGACTTTGAACCCGTCTCTGGCCAGGTAACCGGCGGCGGTCAGGCCGTTATGGCCGGCGCCGACCACTATCACGTCGTAATCGTTCTGAGTCATCTGGCAGCCTCCTGCGTCGGTGCCCCGTCAGTCGCAAGGGGACTTGCACGTTGATAATCCCGGAGGATCACCTGGGCCGCGTTGTGTCCCGGTGCGCCGGTTACCTCGCCCATGGGGTGCGTCCCCGCGCCGCACATGTAGAAGTTCTTGACGGAGGTCCGATAGGGCTGGCGCTGAGTGAGGAGCTGGCTGGGTATCATGTCCAGATGGCGGATGTTGCCGTCGGTCATGCCGACCCTGGTCTCGATGTCGGCCGGCGTCTGGACGGTCCAGTCGATGAGGCTGTCTCGGAAGTTGGGGATGTACTCGGCGGTGGCGTCAATAATCTGATTCCCTACCTCATCGCGCAGGTCGTCCCATGTACCCTCCTCCAGTACCGGTGGTTGGAACAGGACCCAGCCGGACAGCACGTGACCTGCGCCACGGACGAGGTTTGGCTCCACGGTCGAGGGAAGCTGGATGTTCATTATCGGACAGGTGGTCGGTCTGCCGCCGGCGGCGTCGTCCCAGCTTTGTTGGTGGTACTCGACCGACGGCATTATCTGGATATAGTTTATGGAGCCGCGGTCGTGGTCGCTCCCGAGGTACCGGGACAGGTCCGGAAGTTCTTTGAGGGCGGCCAGGAACTTCACGCATCCCGCGTTGGTCTTCCATCTTTTCAGGCGGCCGACGGTCTCGGCGTCTATCTGCTCTGGCTCGAAAAGGGTCGTGAAGGTGCGTTTCGGGTCGGCATTGGACACGACGACGCCCGCGCCGATCTCTTCTCCGCTGGCCAGGCCTACACCGGTGGCCACGCCGCCCTCGACGATAACCCGGATGACGGGAACGCCGGTACGAATCTCGACACCAAGGCTTGTAGCGGCATCGGCTATCGATTGGCTTACTGTCCCCATGCTCATTCTCGGAATGCCGCGGTCCTGCGGTCTGCTGAACTTGCTGCACGCGAACATTGCGTTGCCAAGCATGCTTCCCGCCGAGGTCGGGTCCGCCTCCGTGTCGGCACGCATGAAGTGGGCCTTGACCCGCTCGTCCTCAAAGTGATCCTCCACCAGGTCCACCTGGCTCCAGGTAAACAGCTTCTCCAAGACCTCTTCCTGCCGAGTCCCGCGCACACTTTCGAACAACTCGGCGATGGTCGGCGGCTCGGTCAGGTAGAACGGGTAGAGGATACCGGCGGCCTGGTCCCAGAAGGAGACCCAATCGAAATAGGCCCGGGCATCCCGCTCGGAGAATTGCCGGATCTGGTTGGCCAGGTCGAAATCGCTGGTTATTCCGGGGCCGTCCAGGAATGAGCCATCGGGAAATATGTGTATCCGATTCGAACGGTCTTCACTGGAGGCAGAGTAGGCGAAATCCAGGCCGTGTTCGCGGAGCTTCAGATCGTCGATGACCTTCCCCTGGAGGGAATGGACCACGTAGGCGCACATGGGTCCAAGAAAACCAGGTGTAAACTCATCGGTGGTGGCGCCGCCGCCGACCTTGTCCAGGCGCTCCAGGACTAGGACGGAAAGCCCGTCTCTTGCCAGGTACCCCGCCGTGACCAGCCCGTTGTGACCCGCACCAATGACGATCGCGTCGTACCGGTCCCGCGGCATAGGGACACCTCCTTGGTGAAAGCCGGTCGGTCTGTCGGTCTAATTTGTCCGATGTAAGGAGAGTGCTCTCGATGGTACCTGAGTCCTGCTAGAGGGCACCCTCCTCGCGCAGGTCTCTGAGGGCCTGGTCGAATCCGTCGATGGTACGGTCTATTAGGTCTTCGCCGTGGCTGGAGGAGACCATGAAAGTCGGTCCACCCATGGCGCCCATCAGGTCCACGCCGTTCACCGCCATGGCCTGCCGGAACAGGCGGGTCTTTTCGAGGGGCAGGACGCTCTGTCGGATCTCCTCGTGCGGCATCGTGCACTGCTCCCGGTCGCAGTCGCAATCCGTTCCCAGGTTGAGGGTAACAATGGATGCCATGCCCCGGGCGTGACCCGGGACCTCGTTCCTGGAAAAGGCATCGTTGAGCCCGGTCTTCAGGCGGGCTGCCATGGCGTCGGCCCGGGCGTTGATTCCCTTGGAGGCGATGGCCTCCAGTGTCGCGACGCCCGCGGCCGCTGTGAGGGCCAGAGCCTTGTATGTGCCCGTCGAGGGCACGCGATGGACCGTGTCCCATTCGGGGTCGCCCCTGAAAGCAACGAGGTCCATTATCTCGGCCTTGCCACCGACTGCAGCGCCGGGCTGTCCACCGCCCAACACCTTGGACATCGTCGTCAGGTCAGGTTCGATGTTCCAACGTCCCTGGGCACCACCGGGAGAGAGCCGAAAGCCGGTCACGACCTCGTCCATGATCATGACCACACCATGCCGTTCGGTTATCTCGCGGAGGTCTTGAAGGAACGTGGGGTTCCGTAGTGGGAAAGTCCCGTAGTGGGCGCCGCCAGCCTCGACGATGACTGCCGCCACGTCGCTGTCCTGGGACAGGATACGTTCCACCGCGGCCGTGTCCACGGGTGCGACGATAACTGTATTGAGTACGGCCTGCGGTACGCCGCCCAGCGACTGACCGGAGTCAGGGATGCTGTAGTCGTGCCAGCCATGGAAGTGGTCGCGGAACTTGATGATTTTGGTCTTGCCAGTATGGGCCCTGGCCAACCTCAAGGCCAGGTATGTGGCCTCGGTGCCCGATATGGTGAACTGGACCCTCTCGATGTTGAGCATGAGGCGTTTGACCGCCTCGGCGTATCGGACCTCATGGGTGGTCGGCCCGCTGATGGGAGAGCCGCCGACTATGGAGCCTCTATCGACCTGGGCGTTGATCGCGGCCGTTACTTCGGGCGGGCTATGCCCCATGATCAGGCTGCCGCTGCCCATCCCGTAGTCAATGAGCCGGTTGCCGTCTACGTCGTATTTGAACGGCCCCTGGGCATGGTCGAAGCAGAGCGGGAAGTACCGGCCGACCCTCCCCTTGTGGCCGAAGCCGCCCGGGAACAACGACCTTCCACGCTGGTGCCACTCGCCGGACCCGGCGAACTTCAGGGCGTACCTCTCTTCAATCGTTGCCATCCCCACCGCTCCTTTCTAGCACCGAATACCTGACGACCCATGCGACTGAGGTCTTTCGAGTTTCCTAGATTGCGCCTTCGGCCCGCAGGTCTTTGAGGGACTGAGAAAATGCCTCGACAGTCCTGTCGATGACCCCTTCGTCGTGAACCGAGGACACGAAGTAAGCGCGTCCACCCATCATGTCCACACCGTTTACCAGGTTGGCCCGCCTGAGTGCGCGGGTCTTATCGACGGGCATTGTGCTGTAGATCTCGGCGTGGTTCATGGTGCAGATGCCCCGGTCGCACTCGCAGTCCGCGCCCAAATTCACGTGAACAATGGAGGCTATACCGTGGGCATGGCCGGTTACTTCGTTCTGTATGAACGCTTCGTTAAGGCCGTTTTTCAAGCGTTCGGCCGTGGCGTCGGCCCTGGCGTTTATTCCCTCGTTGGCTATGGCCTCGAGGGTGGCGATGCCCGCCGCAGCTGTAACGGGTTGGGCGTTGTAGGTACCGCCCTGAGCCACGCGTTGGGCTTCATCCCATTCGGGATCGTTCCTAAATGCCATCATCTCCATGATTTCCGCCTTACCGCCGACCGCCGCTCCCGGCTGACCGCCCGCCACGATCTTTGCCAACGTGGTCAGGTCGGGCTCCAGGTCCCACCGCACCTGGGCGCCGCCCTTCGATAGGCGGAAGCCCGTTACCACCTCGTCCATGATGAAGACCACACCATGCTTGGCCGTGATCTCCCGAAGCTCCTGAAGGAACAGCGGGTTTTGCAACGGTACGGTGCCGTAGTGAGCGCCGTTGGCCTCGATGATAACGCCGGCGATGTCGTTGTCACGGGACAGGATCCGGTCCACCTCGGCCGTGTCCACCGGGGCGACGATCACGGTATCCAAGACCGACTGGGGAACACCGCCGACAGCCTGCCCTGAGTCGGGTGTGCCATAGTCGTGCCAGCCGTGAAAGTGTTCGAAGAACTTGATGATTTTACTCTTGCCCGTATAGGCCCGCGCAAGTCGCATGGCCAGCAGCGTTGACTCTGTGCCCGCACTGGTGAACCTTACCCGCTCCAGCGAGGGTATCAGTCGTTTGACCGCCTCGGCGTACCGCACCTCGTGGGGTGTGGCACCGCCCAGGTGGGTGCCACGCTGGGCCTGTGCCGCGACAGCGGCCGTGACCGCGGGAGGGGTGTGCCCCATCAGGAGGCTGCCGTTGCCCATTATGTAGTCTATTATCTGGTTGCCGTCTACGTCGTACTTGAACGGGCCCTCCGCATGCTCGATGTATGCTGGAAATGGCGACGTAAACCTTGTCTGGTGGGTCATGCCGCCTGCAAAAAGCGACTGGCCTCGCTGGTACCATTCCACCGATTTCGCGAATTTTTGACCGTAACGTTCCTCAATAGTTGCCATATTATTTCCTTTTTTAAATTTCTCGATCAATTTCCGTTAGACGGCTGCCGCCGCGTTCACATGGCTATCAGCTCAATGTGGGGAGTATCGCGGGAGGCAGCATGTGGGAGAAGCTCGTTCCAGATACGAGAGCAGTCCGTATTATATCGACTCAACTCAACAGGCACCACCCCCGGCCCAGATCGCCGGGACAGGCCTTTGCAGACGTCTTTCTATAGGCAGGCAGGAGAGCCGGTCTAACGCGGAGTTCCGAGAATACAGGCTCTATGATCGGGGTTGGGCCAGGAGGTGGTTTACACCCATTCCTGGTCGGACGGCCAGATGTTCCGGCCGCCAATGGTGCCCTCCGGCGGTCCATCAACCCTCCAATCTTTCACGGCATTCAGCCACTTGATGAAGTGTGGCGCTTTCTCGTGCTCCTGAAAGGCCGCCTCGTCTTTATAGACCTCGTAGAGCCAGATTTTGTCGGGATCATCACTGTCCTCGATCACGTCGAATCTCAGGCAGCCGGGTTCATTGTCGACAGACCCTCGGGCGTCGCCAAGCATCTCGTCGACGAACCGGTCCTTGAACCCGGGTTTTATCTTAATCGGAGCGATTATCAAGTACATTTTATTACCTGCTCAGGTGATTAGTATGTGAGCGCTATCAATTGAGTCCCGGCACGGAGGCCGACGCTGTGAAACACAGTATTATCGACACCACTCCTCAATCGGCTAGAGCGGTGCTGGCCGCCCCCACACCGGCGCCGCGGGGGACCTCGTAACCCAGTCGAGGCAGGATGCTCTCCAGGGCGGAGAGGAGAGATAGAACGTATTCGGCCTTGCTGGACTCACCCATGAGTCCGATACGCCAGACCTTGCCTGCGAACTCCCCGAGACCCTTGCCGATCTCGATCGAATACTCACGAAGCAGAATCTGCCTGACCCTGTCGTCGTCGATCCCGGACGGAATCCACACAGGTGTTATCTGGTCCAACCGGGACCCGTCAGGGGCCACAAGGTCCAGGCCCAGCGCCTCGAGCCCGGCCCACAGGGCCTGCGCATTCCGGTGGTGGCGCTGGAAACGGGCCTCAAGCCCTTCTTCCAGTACGATCTTGAGACCCTCTCGAAGCCCCATGATGTTGCTAACCGGCGCCGTGTGATGGTAGACATGGCCCTTCCAGTAGTTGGCGTTTAGAGCCAAATCCAGATACCAGGACATAGGTTTCCTCTGCCGTGTCTTCACCACCTCATGGGCCCGAGGACTGAGGGCCACCGGTGCGAGGCCGGGAGGGCAGGCCAGGCACTTCTGGCTCGCTGAGTAGGCGTAGTCAATGCCCCATCTGTCAACAGCGACCTCGTTGCCTCCCAAGGATGTCACGGCATCCACCAAGAACAGGGCGTCGTGCTCTTTGGCCAGGTTGGAGATGGCTTCCAATGGCTGTCGGATACCGGTTGAGGTCTCGGCATGAATCGCGGTGACCATCTTGACGTTGTCGTGTTTCTTAAGCTCTTCCTCCAGCATCTCAGGCGGGAATGGCTTACCCCAAGCCGCACGAAGGGGAATTACGTTGGCGCCGACCCGCTCCGCCATGTCGATCATGCGCTCACAGAAGAACCCGTAGACGCACATAACGACCGTGTCGCCAGGTTCCAGCAGGCTACTAAAGCCGGCCTCCATACCGGCGGAACCGGTGCCGGAAAGAGACATGGTCAGGCTCTCCTCAGTCTTGAAGACCCTCTTGAGAAGTTCCGACACCTCGTCCAGAATCAGCATGAAGTCGGGATCGAGGTAGCCGATCATGGGCACAGCCATCGCTTGCAGCACCCTTGGGTGAGCTTGACTGGGACCTGGGCCGAGAAGAATCCGCGGCGGCATATTGGGTATTTTGGACTCGGGCAGCGGGTCTTGGGTCATCTGTCTCCCCTCATTGGATTTGGCGGCTACCAGGGCCGACCTCTATCGCACAGGGAGCGCCACGTGTCTTTGAGAGCGGCGTCAAACCTGCTCCAGGGCGGCGTTCCGGGCACATTCTACATCGTTGGAGCGACGGTTGCATTAAAAGGGGGACCTGGAAGAATCTAGGGCGAGTCCGACGTATGAGGACACCGAAAAAGCGCGGGCCGACCAGGACCGTGAAGGTCTTATGGGGCGTATGCCCTCACCCGTCAGAGGAGGAATTGTCTTCTTTGTGTCGGTTGTACCGGTCATCGAAGCGGACGATGTCGTCCTCGCCCAGGTAGTTACCGGACTGTACCTCGATGATCTCAAGGGGTTCGGTCCCGGGATTTTCCAGCCGATGCGTTTCACCCACGGGTACGTCCGTGGACTGGTTCTCCGTAAGGATGAACTCTTCGTCGCCTCTGGTTACCTTGGCCGATCCCGTTACCACCACCCAGTGCTCCGCCCGATGGTGATGGAGCTGCAGAGACAGGGCGCCTCCAGGGTTGATCGTCAGCCTCTTGACCTGGAACCGCGGGCCCGAGTCCACTGTCTCATATGAACCCCAGGGTCGATGAACCTTACGGTGATTCTCCTGCTCCAGACGGCCTTCGGCTTTGAGGCGGGCTACAAGTTCTTTGACGTCCTGCACGTACTCCTTACTGGCGACAAGGACGGCATCGGTTGTTTCCACGACGATGACGTCGTCCAGGCCGACCGCGGCCAGCAGGCGATGGCGGCCTATCAGTAGCGAGTCCCGCACGTTCTGGGCATACACGTCGCCCTGAATCACGTTTCCCTGGGCGTCGCGACTGCCGTCATCCCATAGAGCGGACCAGGCTCCGACGTCGGACCAGCCTACGTCCAACGGCAATACAACACATTCCGGGGTGGTGGTCGCGCCCAGACTGGGAGCGCCCGCCGCCCTCTCGACAACGGCGTAGTCAATGGAGTCGCTGGGACAGGTTGTGAACACCTTTGCATCGGGACGGTAGAAGTCGCCATCCCAGTGTCCTCGAGCGTGAGCTTCGCGGCAGGCATCGGCGATGTCGGGTCGATGGCGGGACAACTCGGCCTGCCAAACCGACGCTCGCATCATAAAAATACCGCTGTTCCAGAGGTACTCCCCTGACTTCAGCATCTCCTCTGCCGTGGCCCTGTCCGGTTTCTCTACGAAGGACGCGATCCGGAACGGTTTTACCAGGGCAACCGCCCGACTCTCATCACCGGTCTCACCGACAGTCTGAGCCTTAATCGCAGGATCCAACACGGGGCCTTTCTTGATATAGCCGTATCCCGTTTTGGGTGACGTGGGAACGATGCCGAAGGTCACGAGACATCCTTTTTCGGCGAGTGTGGCACCCTGCTGAACTATGGATTGGAAATGAGAAACGTCGCTGATGACATGGTCGGCCGGCATGACCAACAGTATGGGGTCTTTGGCCGCAGAGCCCTGGGAGGCATCTGTAAGAGAGAGAGCCGCCAGGGCCAGGGCGGGGGCGGTGTTACGCCCAACGGGTTCGAGGACGATGGCCCCGGTCGTCTTGCCAAGCTGTCTGGTGTGCTCGGCGACCAGAAAACGATGCTCCTCGTTGCACACGATTATCGGAGATGCCACATCCCGAAAGCCGTCGAGCCTGCGGAGGGTCTCCTGAAGCATGGACCGCTGGCCGGTCAGGGCCAGAAATTGCTTAGGATGATACTCTCGCGAAAGGGGCCACAGACGGGTGCCCGAGCCACCGGCGAGAATTACAGGATGCAGTGCCATCTGCACCTCCAGCGACGATGGACCGGGCTGGTGTGGGAGCAGCCAGTGTCTTTATCCATGGATCTCCCGTGTCCGGTCCGGTGCTCGCCGCAGCCATGGCGACGACGCAGCGCGCCCGTTCGCATCGACAGATTATAGGCTGGGGGCGCATGGGGGGTCAATGGTATCCGCGGCCAAGAGATCGGCGATATATTGTAGCTGGACTCTGGATTTGCCACTGGCGCACATAGGGTAAACGGTCAGCAGGCTAACCCGGAGGAGCGGAGGCCAATCAGGTGGCGATCCAGCGGAGAGAGGACTTGATGAACCCGACCCCTCGGATCGAAATGTACAGGCTCGGGCGGTGTCGGCCTGGAGCCGATAGTAAATCAGGCGGCGTCGATCTACGTCTTGTCCTGGCGGTCCCTGGCCGGTGAGAAAATGGAGCCTTTCGGCAGGACCTGTTGCCGGCGAATGCGCCCGAGACCAGCACCGAGAAGTCTGCGCGAGACCATCCCCACCAAGAGCGTCCCAGCGATCCCTATCGGTAGCCCTTTGAGAAAGCTTCGTCGGGTATATGTGCGCTTTTCCTGCGGTTCCTGGCTCATCCGGACATTCTCCTGCCCCGTATTTGGGGCCTTTGCGATGTGAGAGACGATTGGCGATTGTGAGGCGTCAATTATAGCCGAGCGGAGGAGTCAAGGACAAGGGTATCCAGTTTGGTCCCGATACCTGTGGTGGGATTTCGAGGGGACGGCTTTTGTGAGGTGAATATGTCGATCATAACTTCGCCGCTGGTATTGAGGTCACCTCATTGGGCACTCATGAGCGGCTATTCCACCCATGGCAGAAGTGTTACTCCGTAGTAGCAGGTGTACGCTACCATAACGCCCTTGATTGTTTTACCGACCCACACGATGACCATAAACCGGGTAAACGGGTATCGCACACCGCCGGCTGCTATACCCACCACATCGAATACAGGGTTGGGAATAATCGAGACCAGGAAGATGACCAGGGTTCCGCGGGTATCCATCCAGTGCTTGAGCCTTGGGTAGAACCGTCTCCGCTCGACCACTGTGCCGCCGCCGTACCCGATAGCGTAACCGGATACCTCGCCGATGGTTTCCCCGACGCCTGCGATTAGACCGATGAGGAGCGGACTCAAGAAAACACTGGCGCCACAAACGGAGATCAGGCCTGGCACAGGGAATACCATAGCCACGCTTCCCAGGAAGCTCAGAAAGAAGACGCCGGGATAGCCAACAGCCTCAACGCCTGAGATGTAGCCGCGCAGAGACCATACGGTGACCGCAATCCCCACTCCGAGGACGAGTGCCAACAGCGGGAGCCTTCGCTCCCGTTTAGTCCATAGGCGGGTGATTCCGGCGACACGCCCCCTGGCCACACGGCGCATGAAACACTAACTCCATCCGGCCTGAAGAACGCGAAAACCCGGTATTAGCTCGAAAGGAAATCTATTGCAAGGGAGTTGAATTCGGAGGCCTTCTCCATATGAGGCCAATGACCACACTTATCGAAGACGTGAAGCCTGGCACCGGGCACAGTTTCGGACGCCCGATACGCGTGGGAGACCGGGATTATCTGGTCTTGAGCCCCCCAAACCACCATCATTGGCGCTTCCAATCGGTTCAATTCCGACACCAGAACGTACTGCTTCCGGATTCCCATCAGGTTTACGGCATTCCTGATCACCCTGACCACCGCCTCTTTAGCGCCGGGCATGTTTCGGCTTCGATGCAGTTCCTCCCGAAGCTCCTGGGTGACGAACTCCGGGTCGTGGAAGACCTTGTACAGCATGAACTTTGTTCCGCCGACCCTCGAACTTTCCAAGAATTCGCCCAGCCAGGGGATAGATACCAGGCGTATGTATAGGGACAACTCTCTGCCCAAAGATGCGCTGTCCACCAGTACCAGGCCGGACACCAGGTCCGGGTGGCGGAGGGCCGTCATCAGCGCCAATGCTCCTCCCACCGAGCTGCCGATGATGGCAGGGCGCTCCAGATTCAAAGACTCGATGAAGTCCTTGACAAATTGGACCATGGTGTCGGTGGCGTAATCGATGTCCGGTTTGTCGGAATCCCCATGGCCGGGCAGGTCAACGGCGTAGACCCGGAATGCTTCCGAAAGGGGGCCGATGTTGTCGCGCCAGGTCACGACCGAAGCGCCCAGGCCATGAAACAGCAACAGGGGACGACCGTCCCCTGCTACCACGTAGTGCGTATTGATGCCGCCCACCCTAACATGTCTGGACTCGCCCGGCAATTCGATCATGTCTCTGTGGCCGCTCCGACTGGTGATGGGGCTTTCTCGAAGGTTAAACCTTCCGCCGCTGCGTCGACAACTATCACGTCGCCCGGAACGAATTCTCCGGCCAGCAGTCCCTTGGAAAGAGGGTTTTCAACGTGGCGTTGGACCGTGCGACGCAGAGGTCTGGCTCCAAAGACCGGGTCGAACCCCTCTTTGACCAGCCAAACCTTGGCTGAGTCGGTCAGTGATATCGTCACCTGATGCTCGGTGAGCAGTACCTCGACTTCCTTGACCATCAGGTCGACGATCTCGCGGATCTGCCCCTCGGTCAGGGGATCGAAGATGATAATCTCGTCTATCCTGTTCAGGAACTCGGGACGGAAGGTCTTTTTCAACGCATCCTCGATCGAAGAGCGAAGGCGGTCCGACTCTTCAGCCGCGCTTTGCTCCCTCAGGAAGCCCACCGCGGGACGGTTGAGTTCCGTCGTGCCCACGTTACTGGTCATTATCACCAGTGTGTTCCTGAAGTCAACGGTCCTTCCATGCCCGTCGGTCAGCCGACCGTCCTCAAGGATCTGGAGCAGGACGTTGAACACATCAGGATGGGCCTTTTCGATCTCGTCGAATAGGACGACTCGGAAGGGGCGGCGGCGTACCGCCTCGGTGAGCTGCCCACCCTCGTCGTAACCGACGTATCCCGGTGGGGCGCCGACCAGCCTCGACACCGAGTGCTTCTCCATGTACTCGGACATATCTATCCGGACCATGTTCTGTTCATCATCGAACAGGAACTCGGCCAGGGCGCGCGCCAACTCTGTCTTGCCCACGCCGGTCGGCCCGAGAAAAATCAGGCTGCCGATGGGGCGTTTGGGGTCTTTGAGACCTGCTCTGGCACGCCGGATGGCGTCGGACACCACCGCGACGGCGGAGTCCTGGCCGATGACCCGCTCATGAAGCCGTTCTTCCATTTGCAGCAGCTTCTCGGCCTCGCCTTCCAAGAGGCGGTCCACGGGAATACCGGTCCAGGTAGCGATGAGTTTCCCGATGGCATCCGAGTTTACCACCGAATCGACACCGGAGTCGCGATGTACCTCCGCACGCTCGCGGTCGTACTCCTCCTGGAGTCTGAGCCGCTCGGAGCGCAGCTCGGCCGCCCTCTGGTAGTCGGCCCGCTGGGAGGCGGCTTCCTCCTCGTTTTCCATGTGGCGGAGGCGAGACTCCTTGTCTTGAAGATTACCGGGCAGCGCCTGGGTCTCGATGCGAATCTTGCTTGCCGCCTCGTCGATGAGATCGACTGCTTTGTCCGGCAACAGGCGTTCCGAGATATAGCGTTGACTCAGGCGGGCCGCCGCCTCCAGGGCAGAGTCGTCGATCTTGATCTTGTGGTGCGCTTCGTACCTGGGCCTGAGCGCACGTAACATCTCCGCCGCGGTCTCCACATCAGGCTCCTCCACCAGGATGGGCTGGAAGCGACGCTCCAGCGCGGCGTCTTTTTCGATGTACCTCCGGTACTCGTTCTCGGTGGTGGCACCCAGGCACTGGAGCTCTCCACGAGCCAGGGCAGGCTTCATCATGTTGCTGGCGTCGATGGCCCCCTCGGCCGCACCGGCTCCCACCACCGTGTGTATCTCATCGATAAACAGGATGATTTCTCCCTGGGCCTCCTTGATCTCGTCTATCACCGCCTTAAGCCGCTCTTCGAATTCTCCGCGAAACTTGGAGCCGGCGACCATGGCGCCCATATCCAAGGCCAGGACGCGCCGTTCCTTCAGCTCGTCCGGGACGTTGCCGGACACGATGCACTGGGCCAGCCCTTCGGCGATGGCCGTCTTGCCGACACCGGCCCCTCCGATCATCACGGGGTTGTTCTTGGTGCGACGGATGAGGGTCTGCATGGCGCGCTTGATCTCGGTGTCACGGCCGACCACGGGGTCCAGCTTTCCCTCCCGCGCAAGCTGGGTGAGGTCGATGCTGTACCGCTCCAGTGAGCGGTAGTGGTTCTCGGCCCGGGGATCGGTCACCCGGTGCCCGCCCCGGACCTTCTGCAGGGCCTGATAGACTTTTTCGATCTCGATGTCGAACTGGCCCAGCACCTCGGCCACGTCGCCCTGGTCCTCCTGGATGAGGGCCACCAGCAGGTGCTCTGTACCGATAAATTCGTCGCTGAGACGGTCGGCCTCCGCCTTGGCTCTTTCCAGCAGCCGGGCCGCCCTCGGAGCAACGAAGATCTGAGACGACTCCAGGGCAACTTTAGGGGCACTGTCCAGCAGTCCGTGGAGTGCGTCACTCATGTCTTGCACCGAGACGTCGAGTTCACGGAGTATCTCCGCCGGCACCCCTTCCTCGTGCTCCAGAATCGCCATCAAGATGTGCTCGGAGTCCCATTGGCTGTGCCGATAGCGACGCACGATTTCCTGCGACTGGGCCAGGACCTCCCCGGCCTGTTCGGTAAACTGCTCCGGTCTTAGAACCATCTTTTTCTCTCTCCAGTTGAGAAGCGACTAACCTGTGCTCACGGAATAGCCCGCTTCCACCCAATAATTAATGCTAACGCCCGTGCGCCAAAGTGGAGTTGTCGGCTGGCCGGCTATTACACGGCCCGAAAGATTGTGTGATATTAGACAGAGTCCCATGAATCGACAATCTCGATTTCAGACTAACATAATTATATCAATAATGTTGATATAAGTACACTCATGGTCGGGGTGCTTTTCGAGTCGGGGACCGGTCCGGGGAAAGCAATCTGGTGGAGGGGTGGATCCCCCAGCCAGATTGCTTCGTCGCCCTGAAACGTCGTCCTTCCGCGGATGGATTCGCAATGGCAGTCCGTGAGTGTATTTCAGAAACGAGACATTATTAGTTCGACATTACTCGTTACTTGACTTGAATTGGGGACGGTGGCAGACTAGTTTGAACCTGCAACAGGCCGGGGGTCGGCCCATTTGATGATCGACATACACACCCATACATTTCCCACGTCCGATGACAGTTCACTCAGTCCGGTCGAGTTGATAGAGGAAGCAAAGCGCATCGGGTTGGACGGAGTCTGCATAACCGACCACGACGGGTTCTGGAAGCCCGAACAGATCCTGGAGCTATCCGAGAGACACGAATTCCTGGTATTACCGGGGTGCGAGGTTACCACCGAGGAGGGCCACCTACTGGTCTACGGACTGAGCCGGTACATCTTCGGAATGCACCGGGCCTCCTTCGTCCGCAAGCAGGTGGATGAAGCCGGGGGCGTCATGGTGGTGGCGCATCCATACAGGCGTACCTACCGGGAACAGGCGGGCAACAATCCGGTCGCCTACAAAGAGATGCTGGAGAGGGCTTCCCGGAACACGGTTTTTCCCCTGGTAGACGCGGTGGAGGTATTGAACGGGCGGGGGTCGGAGCAGGAAAACGCATTTTCCCACCGGATCGCCGACGAGTTTGGATTAAACGGGACCGGTGCCAGCGATGCCCATCGACTACAGGACCTGGGCACCTTTGCCACGGAGTTTCAGCGGCCCGTAGAGGACCTCCAAAGCTTCATCGCCGAGTTGAAAGCGGGCAGATTCAGACCGGTGGTGTTGGACAAGTGAACCAGCCTCCACAATCATCCCTCGCCGGTGAACCCCAGCGCTATTCCCGCGATCCGGTCGCGTCGAATGCTGTGTTAGATATCAGGGACCTTCACACCTACTTTACGACCAAAGAGGGGACCATAAAGGGGGTTAACGGCGTTTCGCTCACTCTCCAGGAGAACAGTATCCTGGGCCTTGTCGGAGAGAGCGGTTCAGGCAAAACGGTCACTGCCCTATCAATTCTGCAACTGGTCCCATCACCGGGCAAGATCGTCAAGGGCAGGATCTGGTACAACGGCCACGACCTGCTGAGCCTGGATAGTGACGAGATGCGCCGGATCCGGGGTGTTGAGATCTCCCTGATATTCCAGGATGCCGCGGCCGCTCTAAATCCGGTTCTCAAAGTGGGCGGCCAGCTTGAGGAGATAATGCTGGAGCATACCGATATGGGGCTGAGGCAGGCCCGCTCCAAGTCGGTGGAGCTGCTGACCGAGATGGGCATTCCGGACGCCAGACGCATGCTGGACCGCTACCCGTTCCAACTGAGCGGTGGGATGGCCCAGCGCGTGATGATGGCCATCAGTGTCGCACTGAAACCACGCGTACTCGTTGCCGACGAACCTACGTCCAACCTTGATGTCACGCTGCAAGCGGAGATGCTTGACCGCCTCCGACAGCTCCGAAAGGAGAACCGAACCTCCATCATTCTGATCACGCATGACCTGGGTGTGATAGCCCAGACGGCGGATACGGTGGCGGTAATGTACGGCGGGTCAATCGCCGAGACCGCTGAGACCCGCGCTCTGTTCAAACGACCCCTACATCCCTACACTTGGGGCCTCTTCCAGGCTCTGCCCCGCTTGGACACTCCGAGCAGGATGCTCAGGCCTATACGCGGCTCCGCTCCCACTATGTTGGACCCGCCCGACCAGTGTCCGTACATACACAGGTGTCCGAAGGCCACCAACCAGTGTCGCACCGATCCCAGGCCGAAGCTGGTGGAGGTCGAGCCCGGGCGTAAGGTTGCGTGCTACAACCCCATGGCACCGTCTGAAGCAGGGTTGGCCCGTAAGACCGCCGGCTAAGACCTTCGTCGGCCGGTGGACAACTCGGTAACCAGCAAGTCTAAAGCCAGCGACTCGTCGGTCTCGCCCGTCTTGATGCTGACATCTGTCTCCAGCAGCTTGCGGTGAATCTCCATCAACCTGGCGGTGGAGAACTTCGGCTCCTGCTCCATCGTCTTTCTCAGTGGGTAGCCAGACAGAGAAATCCTGCGGCCCACCTCGGCCTGGGTGGCTCCTCCGGCCTTGATTTCCTTGGCTAGCAGCAGGAACCGGACCTGCCGGTCTATCATGGTGATTATCGACCCCGGTGTCCGGCCGGCCGCCAGAAGCCGGTGAATCGACTTCACCGCGATCCCGGGACGGCCCTCCAGTACGGCGTCGACGGCGGCGAAGATATTGGCCTCCTTTACATACGCCACCATCTCCTGGACATCCTCGTACCTGACCTGCTGTCCCGTGCGGTATAAAGATAGCTTGCCCAGCTCCGAGTCGATGACCCCCAGGTTCGGACCGATGGAGTCCGCCAGCGCACTGATGGCTCTCGGCTCGATGTCAATTCCTCGCTCGATCGCCCTCTGTCGGATCCAGTGGGGCAGTTCGCGGCTCTTCGGCACGGGAAACGTGAGGATGTTAACCAGCGGGCGCAGCTTGACAAACAACGGATTGGAACCTGTCAGCAGACCATCCACGAAGACCAGATCTGTGGTTTCCGGTATCCCGGACACCTGGTCGGCCAGACCTTCCCACTGGCCCAACGCCGGCTCCCCCGGACTCGTGTCCGCGCGTGCCGTGCGAGGGCGCGCCCTAAACTCAAACTGGGCCAATAACCCCTTGACGATTACCATTCGTCTTTCCGCCAGAAATGGCACGGTGCCGGCGGCAGAGACGACCTCGTCCCGAGAGACCTCGGAGCCGTCCAGTACGCTAATGTTGACGTCCCGGATATCGGGCGACCCCACAGCCTCTTTCATTGAGGACAGGGCCTCACCGAGGGAAACATCGTCTCCACCGTACATCAGGTAGAGCATTAACGAGATTCCTTTACCTTCCGTCAGTGGTTATAATAAGGACTGAGAATGAAGGGATGGTGAAGGGTTGTGCTGAGAGGGCTATTACTGCTTATCAGGATGACGGGGCTGCCCCGCCTGATTTTCGGACTTGTGCTGGATAGGCGGGTCCCGTTGCGGCTGAAGCTGATACTGGTGGCGGCTATAGCGTACATCGCCCTACCCTTCGACCTGGTCCCCGACATAGTACCAGTCCTGGGACGGATTGACGATGTGCTGGCCCTGCTTGTCTCTTTGGCGCTGTTCCTGAGCATGGCCCCGAGAGAGGTCGTGACTGAGCACTTGAGGGGCGGCAGAAACCCGGCGCCGGAGTCCGAATCCCAGCCCAAGAAACCGATTATCGATGGCGAGTACCACATCGTCGACGACGACCAGGAACCAGTCGGGTAGCGTGATCGCACCGGCAATCTCTCATCTCTAAGCCTCCCGGGCCTATACGCAGGCAGGCTTTGGCCGGGCGGCCTATCGGCCATACAGACCTTGACGCTGACGACGAGCTACCTCGTGTGATGCAAGCACCCCGCCCCAGTCCGACACGCTCCGGGTGAGGACATACGATGGATATAGGGATAGTCGGTCTCCCGAAGAGCGGTAAGACCACGATCTTCAATGCCGTCACCAGAGGGAGAGCACAGGTCTCGGCCCACACGGGGCCCCAGGCAAAACCCAATAGGGGAGTCGCAAAGGTCGCTGATGAGCGGTTGGGTTTTGTCGGGGGTATCTTTGCGCCTAAACGTCAGGTCCCGGCCGAGGTGACCTATGTGGACATCCCCACGACTCCGGAGGGCCTCGGCGAGACCAGAGGAATTTCTGGGGAGTTCCTCAACGAGCTGCAAAGGACCGACGCCCTGATGATAACGGTCCGCGCCTTTGAGGACCCGTCGGTCCCCCACCAGGGAGACAGGGTCGATCCGTTCCGGGATGCTGAGACCATGCTCTACGAGCTTGCCTTCGCCGACCTGGAGATTCTGACAAGACGGCTGGGTCGCCTGAGCGACCAGTCCAAGGGCGCAAAACCGGCGGAGAGGGAGGCGCAAAACAAGGAGGAGGCGCTCCTGGAGCGCCTTAAGGTCGATCTCGAGTCGGGTGTCGCCGTCAGGGACCAGGGCCTGGACGTCGATGAGGCACGGCTGCTGGAAGGGTTTCAGCTCCTGACGGCCAAGCCTGCAATCATCGTCGTGAACCTGGGGGAGGACCAGTTATCGGAAGCGCCGTCGCTGGAGACCAGGCTGGCCGCGGAGTTTCCAGGACCGCGCGTGGGGAGCACGGTCCTCTGCGGCAAGCTGGAGATGGAGCTGGCGCAGATGTCGGAGTCCGAAGAAAAGGAGTTCCGGGAGTCCCTCGAAATAGGGGAATCGGGGCTGGAGCGCATGATCAAACTCTCCCAGGATGTACTGGACCTGATCACCTTTTTCACCGGCAACGCCAATGAGGTACGGGCCTGGAATATCCCCAGGGGTACCTCAGCGGTTGAGGCCGCCGGGAAGATCCACACAGACATCCAGCGGGGGTTCATCAGGGCCGAGGTGGTCGGATTCGACGACCTGGCGGAGTGCGGGAGCGTTTCCGAGGCCCGCCGTCGCGGTGTTCTTCGGCAGGAGGGGAAGACCTACGTGGTCGACGAGGGCGACGTCGTTAATATCCTGTTCAATGTCTGATGCAAGAGACCAGGCAGACCGGAACAGCGCCGAGCCAACCGTAGGGAGCCTGGGCCTGTATGTCCACATCCCCTTCTGCGAGACGAAATGCCCCTATTGCGACTTCAACACCTACGAGGGGATCGACACCCTCATTCCCGGTTATACAGCGGCACTCTGCCGGGAGATCGGTCTCTGGGGCCAGGTATTGGGCAACCCGGCGGTCGAGACTGTGTTTTTCGGCGGCGGCACTCCATCGTACCTGCCGACGGAACACATCGAATCGATAATAGAGTCCATCGGCGCGGCGTTCGATGTAGTCCCAAAGGCCGAGGTGACGCTGGAGACAAACCCGGACGACCTCACACCTTCGAAGGTTTCCACATACCTGAAGCTGGGAATAAACCGGCTCAGTATAGGCGTCCAGGCCCTGCAAGACGACCTGTTGAAGATGCTGGGCAGGCGTCATTCGGCAGCCCAGGCCGTCGAGGCGTACCGGATGGCCCAAAAGGCCGGGTTCACAAACGTCAGCATTGACTTGATGTACGGTCTGCCTTATCAGCGGGTCTACGACTGGGAGCGGACTCTCGGAGACGTAGGCGAACTCTCTCCCCCCCACGTGTCCATGTACTGCCTGACCCTGGAAGAGGGCACTCCCATGGCAGGGCAGATCGAGTCGGGAGGGCTTCCCGAGCCGGACCCGGACCTGGCCGCCGAAATGTACCTGATGGCCCAGGAGGTGATGCGTAACCGGGAATACCGGCACTACGAGATCTCCAACTGGGCCCGGCCCGGCTTCGAAAGCAAGCATAACCTGACCTACTGGCGAAACCTGCCTTACCAGGGTGTGGGCCCCGGCGCCCACTCTTATCTCGGCGGACTCAGGTTTTCCACACACCGGTCTCCAAGGAGGTATATAAGCGAGCTAAGAAACGAACGGCGTCCCCTACCGTCGCACGGGATGATCGGTCCAGAGGTCGTGAAATCGGTCCCATCGGTGGATACGGTGGAGAAGATCGACCGGCACCTGGAGATGGCGGAGACGATGATGATGGGGCTGCGACTGGACACAGGCATAAGCGTGGAGGGGTTCGAGGACCGATTTTCCGTGGAGCCGGCCGGTGCGTACGGAGGGACCATCGAAGACCTGGAGTCGCTGGGCCTGCTGGAGACCATTGACGGCAGCCTGCGGCTGACCCCCCGAGGGCGGTTAATGGGGAACGAGGTCTTCGGCCGTTTTTTTGAATAGTGGGGCGGTTGATCCAAGAGGTCGCCCCAACCGGGGGTTATTTGAGGATGTCGTAATCCCTGCTCGAATGGCTCTCACAAGACGTGATTACCTCTCGACCGGTCGCCCCTCCGGGGCCGCAAGCCATGGGGATGAGTCCTACCCAGAAAGAACGTCCCTATGATATAATGCCATTCGCACGTGCGTTCTATTTTAGACTTGGAAAAATACAGATTTGAATTGCTATGAGGGTACCTTGAAATGAGAGTCGTGTTTCTGGAAGATGTGGCTGGAGTGGCGCAGGGTGGGGATGTCAAGGATGTCAAGAACGGCTTCGCCCGGAACTACCTGATCCCTAAGAACCTGGCGGTCCCGGCGGCACACAATGCGCTTCAGCGCGTTGACCGCCTGGCCAAAGAGGCCGAGACCACCCGGTTGAAAACCCTGGCGGACATGAAGGCGCTGGCCACGGCGCTGGACGGCGTCCGAGTGGACGTGGAGATGAGGTCCGGGGCCGGTGGGCGCCTGTACGGTTCGGTCACCAATATTATCATCGCCGAGGAGTTGTCGAAGCTCACCGGACGAGAGATCGACCGCAGGATCATCCAGCTGGACGAGCCGATACGCCAGCTTGGTCTCTTCGATCTGGACGTCCACCTCCACGCCGAGGTGGATGCAAAGATAGGCGTCCTGGTATACGCCATGGGAACGGACCCGGCGGTACTTATGGAGGCCCTTGAGGAGGCAAGCGAGGCTGAGGAGACACCTTCCGTTGAGGCGGTGGTCGAGGGCGAACAGCCCGAAAAGATAGAGGAAGACCAGTCTAGAAAGGCGGAACCCGAGTCCGTTTCAACCGAGGAGACCCTCGCAGAGGCCGAGACACCGGATACGATTGAAGCGCCTGAGACCGAGAGCGAACCCGAAGAAGATCCCTAGGGCGGTTCCCACTCACACGGGCGACAAGCTCCCGCTCTCCGGTTAGCTCTTTTCCAGCCCCGGCCACTATGCCAGGGCGATCTAGGAAAGACCGGGGATAGCGGGAGTATCTTTATTCAGGGTGACCCTACCCGACTTATAATTGTGTGTTGATTAGAGATCAATCACTTAAATCATCAAGCTGGACATCCGAGGAATTCGAGCATTGTACGCAGAACAACTGCCCCCACATGACGCTGCCGCCGAGGAATCGGTAATCGGCTCAGTCCTGATCGATAGCGAGGCCCTGACAGGAGTCTCAGGGTTCCTCAAGCCCAATGACTTCTATACTGAGCGGAACCGCTGGTGCTACACGGCGTGTCTGGCCCTCCTGGAGCGGGGAGAGGCCATCAACCAGGTGACCGTTGCCCATGAGCTGTCGCTGCAAGACCGCCTGGAGGCGACAGGCGGTGCCGCATATCTTAGCCACCTCGTGATGGTGGTGCCGACGTCGGCACACGTCGAATATTATGCTCGGATTGTCCAGCGCACTTCGGTCCTGCGTCAGATTGTCCGTGCGGGCGGAGAAATCGCAGCCATAGGGTACGAGGGCGCGGCGGACGCGGACATGGCCCTGAGCAAAGCCGAGGACCTGCTGTTTCGCATCCGCTCGGGCAGGGGTTCCGGGGACTTCACGCACCTCCGCGAGATCCTGGACACCTACATGGAGGAGAGCGCGGCCATCCACGGTCCGGAGGGCCGCCATCTGGCGCCGGTCCCGACCGGGTTTACCGACCTCGACAAGCTCCTTGGAGGTGGCCTCCAGCGCTCCGACATGGTCATCGTGGCCGCTCGACCCAGTCTGGGCAAGAGCACCCTGGCCCTTAACATCGCCAGGAATGCGGCCGCTCAGGGCGCGATTGTCGGCGTGTTCAGTCTCGAGATGGGCGGCGATCAGCTGGGTATGCGCCTCCTGGCCAGCGAGGCCGAAGTAGACAGCTACAACTTGCGGCTGGGGCTGATCAGCGACGCGGACGAACGCCGTCTGCTTGACGCGATCGGCCTGCTCTCCGACCTGCCGCTCTACATCGACGATACCCCGATACAGGGCATCGTGGAGATGCGCGGCAAGGCGCGGAGGCTTCAGAGTGAGCGGGGGTTGGACCTGCTCATCGTGGACTATCTCCAGCTTATCAGCGGCTCCGGCAGGGTGGACTACCGTGTACAGGAGATGGGTGAGATTTCCCGCTCACTAAAGGGACTGGCCCGAGATCTGGACACGCCGGTGCTGGCATGCTCCCAGCTCAGCCGAGCGGTGGAGCAGAGACCCACACATAGACCCATGCTCTCGGACCTGAGGGAAAGCGGAAGCATTGAGCAGGACGCCGACGTGGTCGCTTTCATTTATCGTGAAGATGCGTATACGAGCAGGGACGAGTGGGAACAAAAGAACCCAACCAAAGACTACCCGGCGAACATCGCGGAGATAATCATCTCCAAGCACCGTAACGGGCCGCAGGGCATGGTCCCGCTGTACTTCCGCAACAACGTTGTCCGGTTCGAGAGCCTGGAGAGCCCGACGCGGTCGGTGGAGTTCGCTTGATATGACGTTCCCGGGGTTTCCCCGACAGTTCCGGTCGGTCCCGGTTCCCAGTCCGGTCTTCGGCCCGCTGCTGGAACAGATCGACGACCTGGCGGAGTTCAAGTGCACCCTCCGCGTGATCTGGCTGCTCCATCAGAAGAAGGGATTCCCCAGATTCGTCACTCTCAATGAGCTGCTGGCAGACCGCACCCTTGTCAAGGCCCTGGCCTCAGGCGGTTCCGCCCGGCCTGACCAGGTCGAACGGGCGTTGGAGAGGGCGGTCGGCAGGGGCACTTTTCAGTCCGTCATCGTCGCGAGAGACAATGGGCCGGAGAAGCTCTACGCGCTCAACACCGAAGCGGACAGGAATGCGCTGTACGCCATAGGAGGCGGTGCCGTTTCAGCCGGGTCTTTACCGAGGGCCGAACCCTGGGAGGCGGCCACGTCGCAGCCCAACATCTTCGCACTGTACGAGGACAACATCGGCGTGCTGAGTCCGATGATTGCCGATGAGCTGCGGGAGGCAGAAGGGCTATACCCATCCTCTTGGATAGAGCAGGCCTTCAGGGAGGCGGTGGAACTGAACAAGCGTAGCTGGAGGTATATAGCCCGTATCCTCGAAAGTTGGGAACGAGAAGGCAGGAGCGATGGAGAACCTGGGAGACATCCTAAAAAGGCTGGCTACTACTAGGAACGTATCCAACGGCGATCCTCCACCGGACGGGTGGGATGAACCGGAAGGGCGGGCGGAGCAGTGCGAGGTCTGCGGCGGCCGGGGCTGGTTCACGCCCAATGTGAGCGCGGGCCACCCCGAGTTCGGGCAGGTGATCACCTGCCAGTGCCAGCACGCCCGGCTGGAAGAAGAGCGGTCGGCCCGGCTTCTGAAATACAGCAATCTTGGCCACCTAACCCGGTTTACCTTCGAGACACTGAACCCCCGGGGACAGAGCGAAGACCCGGAAAACCAGCGTCTGTTCAACCAGGCATATCAGGCCGCGGTGGAATACGCGGAAAACCCTTCGGGCTGGCTGGTATTCTGTGGGCCCAACGGTTCCGGCAAGACTCACCTGGCGGCGGCGATCGCCAATCGCTGTATAGCCAGGGGGTTTCCTTCCTTTTTTGTTTACGTACCGGACCTACTTGACCACCTGCGGTCCAGCTTCGGCCCCGCCAGCGAGGTGTCCTACAGCGACCTGTTCGAGCAGGTGAAGAACACCCCGCTGCTCATCCTGGACGGGCTGGCCAACCAGCGGACCACGCCCTGGGCCGAAGAGAAGCTCCAGCAGATAGTCAACCACCGGTCCAGCGGCCAACTCCCGACCGTCGTTACGACCGCCAGCGAGCTGGCGGAGCTCGACCCCTACGTCCTGAGCAGGCTGGAAGCGAGGGAAACAAGCCGAATATGCGAGGTGCAGGTCCGCCGCCAGGGAGCGGTCCCCCGCCTGGGACGAATCGAGCCCGAGATGCTGCGCCGGATGACCTTTGCGACCTTCGACGTCCGGGGCAACAACCCCGGCGCCAACCAACAGGCCAGCCTGGAGGCGGCCTTCCAGGCGGCCAAGAATTTTTCCTCGGACCCGCACGGCTGGATCACATTTTTTGGAGTTACAGGGGTTGGCAAGACCCACCTGGCGGTTGCCATTGCGGCCGAGCAAGCCAGCCAGGGGAACCCTGTATTCTTTGCGTTCGTCCCCGAACTCCTCGATTACCTGCGGTACACCTTCAGCCCGGAGAGCCGCGTCACCTACGACCACGTTTTCGACGAGATCAAGAATACCCCGTTACTGGTCCTTGACGACCTGGGGCGGGAGCACAGCAGCCCCTGGGCCGAGGAGAAGCTATACCAGATAATCGTCCACAGGCATAACGCCAGGCTGCCGACTGTAATAACCAGTATGCTGGGATTTACGGATCAGACTGGCCCCATAAGCTCACGGGTGCGCGACCCGTACGTGGGGCAGCTTGTCCGGATCGACGCCCCTGACTACCGCATTAAAGAGAAGGGCGGGCAGGGCCGTCGCGGCAGCACGCGCCGGAAAGGGGCCGCGCGTTAGCCCAATGGAGGCGCTTCTCTGCACCTTCTGTGAGATCATCGCAGGTAGGCTGCCATCGCGCATGCGCTACGAAGATGACACCCTCGTCGTTTTCGAAAACCTGCTGGACTGGGTACCGGTGATGCTGCTGGTAGTTCCCAGGGAGCACGTGAGCCAGACTGAACTGTGGACCCGCCCTCCGGTCTTGTCCAGAATGGGGTCGGCGGCGGTGCGCATAGGGCAAGAGCTCTGCCCCGACGGTTTTCGCGTCCTGTCCAACTTCGGAAGAGACGCCCTGCAGACACAGGACCACGGTCACCTGCCCGTCGTCGGCGGAGCACCTCTGGGGCGGTACGTCGGGCGGTTCGGACCTGGATATCCGGTCCGGTCCAGGCGGTGACCCCTGCACCGAGTCCCCTCAAACCCCCGAAAACGAAACACCCTGGTCAGTATCTCGCTCAGTGAAACTAAGAGCCCCTATCAATATTGATTTAGCACACTGTCATGCTGAGGAGCCCCGACCCATCGGGGCGACGAAGTATCTGGGGATGGGTGGTGGTCGGTGTCAGGGATGGAATCCCCCGCCCCAGACCCTGAGTTCTTCCACGGAAGGACTCAGGGTGACATACGTCAAACCCTTTATGACCACTTACTTAGTAATTATCTCAAAATCTTCTCCGGGGGGAGTGCAGAGGGGTTTCCCCCTCTGCTAGAGGGTCTGGGGGATGTGCCCCCACAGACAAAACCCTTTGAGGGCGGGGGGGGGGTAAGTCACCTCCCGTATTGAGATAGTTTCTTGCTAAATCAGGGCCAACGGCGACGGCGCAGGATTTTTTGTCCATCTTGGACCCGCGCCAGGGTCTAGCACACGGAACTCCTGTGAATTCGGCGCGCCATTGAGCTTGAGGATATCCGGAAGGTCCTGACGGGGGGACCCGTCGTAGACGGCCCTGCCCCTGTCCAGGACTATGATTTTATCGGCGAATTCGTTCGCCAGTCCCAGGTCGTGTGTTGCCAGGAGCATGCCTCTATCTTCGGCAACTACCTCTTTTAGCAGTTGGAAGAAAGACCGCCTCGCCCGAAAATCCAATGCGTCGAGCGATTCGTCGAGCAGCAGAAAAGGCTTCTCCTGGGCCAGGCAGAAAGACAGCCAGTGACCTGCCCCCCATCTTTGTACCACTCTTTATGTTAGTCCTACAAGGGCAGGGACCATGTTGGCAGCCAGAACGACCTGCGGTGCCGGCGGTCTGTAGCCCAGCGAGCTATGTGGCCTGATGCGGTTGTAAGTTTGTCTGTACTCTTCTGTCAGTACCTGCACCTCCTGCAATGTATAGAAGATCTCACGATCCAATAGTTCGTCTCTGAGCTTTCCGTTGAAGCTCTCCACGTAACCGTTCTCCCAGGTGTTGGCTGTCAGCACAAATGGGACAGAAAGCTAATGGAGACTTTGAGCTGATATCGCGAACTCCTTGAGTTGATGATTGTACAGTCGTCGTCGCTGTATCGTTCGGATCTGAATCTCCTTTCGTCTCTCCAGGATCTGTTCCCTGCGACCGCACAGCATGTCCGAGGGGGTCACGTTCCCCAGCGCCTTGTGATATCGCTGATTGTTGTAGTAGCTAACGAAGTCAGCTATGGCCGCATCCAGGTTTCTAGGCGCGTCATAGGGTATCTGGTTCACGTCCCGCTTGATGGACTGGTGATATCTCTCCAACTTGCCGTTGGTCTGAGGATGATACGGTGAGGCGAGTATGTGACGGATACCCACCAGGTGCAGGTAGTCCCTGAAGGAACGAGAGACATAGCCTGGGCCGTTGTCCGAGAGCAGCCTTGTCCGATCCTCCAGTGGCACCTCAGTCATGCCTGTGACGTCGACTGCATCCTGGACCACCTCGATGAACGAATCGGATGTCATGTCTCGTTGGAGTTTCCATGAGAGGATAAACCGAGAGAAGTCGTCCATCACCGTGACCAGGTAGTAGAAGCCCCATCCGGCGACTCTGAAGTAGGAGGCGTCAGTTGCCCACATCTGGTGTGGACGTCTGGTCTTGGTGTGGAACTCCTGGCCAGCAGCCATCTTCATCTGAGGGCTCTTGACCGGTCCTTGACGCCGGAGGAGTCGATATACTGTGGATTCTGAGACCGAAAAGCCCTTGTTGTCGGTGATCCATGCGGCCAGCTGTCTGCTGCTGAGATCGGTGTACTCCATGGCCACCTCGAGGACCACAGATTCCTCCTGAGCACTCAGACGGTTCCAAGACGGACCTGGGGGCCGACGGTCCCCAAGCCTCCCCTGACTCTGTCTGGCTTTCCAGCGGTAGTACGTGCTTTTGGGAAGACCTAGCTCAGCCATGACCTTACGTTTGGGACCAGGGGAGGCTTCGACCTTTTCCAGAACTTGAGCTTTCTCATCGGTGCTCATGCGCTGGTGCGGCCTTCGCC
>CAZEDC010000040.1:0-12922 GCA_964510985.1 uncultured Dehalococcoidia bacterium | reverse complement strand
AGACCCTTCGCTTCGCTCAGGGTGACATACATGAAATTCTTTGTGATCACCTACTTAGAACTGTTCGCCTCAGAAACCCTCAAATACTCCGAACAGGTACACGACGGTGAAGATAACGATCCAGACCACGTCAACGAAATGCCAGTAGAGGGCTGCAAGGTCCACGTTCAGGTTCTTCTTCGCGGTCACGCCACCCGCTCGGAACGAATAGAAAAACAGCGACAGTAACCAGACGACGCCCAAAGCCACGTGGGCCCCGTGGAACCCTGTCAGCGTGAAAAACGTGGTGCCGAAGAGATTGGTCCTGGGCGTCAGTCCACGGGACTCCTCGACCTCGTCCACCCCCGGACCGCATCCGGTGGCCACTTCCTTCTCCAGTTCGGTCAGTTTATCCATGTCCAGGTTGGTACAATCGACAACCACCTCGTGGTTGGCGAAATCCCTGAACTCGAAGGTCTGGAAACCCAGGAAGGTCATGCCCATGATGGCGGTCGCCAGCACCCAGACCCGAAACCCCTTGATTGAGCCCCTGGTCAGCGCGGCGTACGCAATTACCATACTCATGCTGCTCATCAGCAGCACGAAGGTACTCACCGACGTTACCGGTATGTCGAACACGTCCAGAGGCATCGGCCCGGCGAGACTCTTGCCCTGGTACACCAGGTAGGTCGCGATCAGGGATCCGAAGAACATGCAGTCCGAACCCAGGAACGCCCACATGAGCATCTTCCTGTGATTCAGTCCGGTAGTGGTTGCCTCATGCTCGGCCCCGTTGGCCACCGCTATGGAATCCTGTGCCAAATCGTATGCCTCCGTCAGTGGGCCGGTCCGTCTTCTGGATCGTTGACCGGCTCGAAAGCCCATGCGTAAATTGCGACCGTGGCGATGGCTCCCCCGATGGCCGCGACGGCAACGCTGTAGATTAGGCCATACCCTCCGACTAGTAGCCCCAAGGCCACGATCAGGGGCCAGTACGAGGGTTGAGGCAGGTGGATGGAGTGAGATTCATCGGAACCCACCGCCACCGGCGCGTGCCTCTTTATCAGATTTCGCTTCTGGGACCACCAGTCGTCCTTGTCGTAGACGGTCGGTATCACCTCGAAGTTGTATTCAGGGGCGGGAGATGGGATAGACCACTCCAGAGTCCTGCCGTCCCACGGATCGCCGGGCGCCGGCTCGCCATCTCGCCAGCTTCGGACCATGTTGTGGATGAACACCAACAGCGACGCAGCTACGAGGAATGCACCCACCGTGGAGACAGTGTTCCAGAACTCCCAGCCGAACTCGGAGTTGTAGGTGTAGACGCGGCGTGGCATCCCGTCCAGTCCCGTGAAGTGCATGGGGAAGAAAGTGATGTTGGTCCCGATGAACAGAAGCCAGAAGTTAAGCTGTCCCAGCTTCTCACTGAACATGCGTCCCGTGAACTTGGGGAACCAGTAGTAGACCCCGCCGATCAGAGCGAAGATGCTGCCGCCGAACAGCACGTAATGGATATGGGCCACGACGAAGTAGGTGTCCTGCTGCTGAGCATCGGACGCCGCCGACGAGTGCATGACCCCGCTTATTCCACCGATCGTGAACGTGGCGATGAACCCCAGGGCGAACACCATCGGAGTGGCCAGCCACAGTGAGCCCTTCCACAACGTCCCCAGCCAGTTGAAGATCTTAACGCCGGTCGGGATGGCGATGGCCATCGTCGTGAGAGTGAAGACCGAGTTGGCCACCGGTCCCAGTCCAACCGTGAACATGTGGTGGCTCCACACCATCCAACCCAGGAACCCAATTATAATGCCAGAGAGCACCACAACCGGATAGCCGAATAGCGGCTTCTTGGCAAAAGTGGGTAGGATCTCGGACACGATTCCCATAGCCGGCAGGATCAGTATGTACACCTCAGGGTGGCCGAACACCCAGAAGAGATGCTGCCACAGCAACGGATTCGCTCCGGCGGACGGTACGAAGAAGTTGGTGCCGAAGAGGCGGTCGAATAGCAGCTCAATCAGGGCCACGGTGATGACCGGAAATGCCAGAATAAGGAGGAACGCGGTGACCAGCGTCATCCATGTGAACAGGGGCATCCGCGTCAGTGTCATCCCCGGCGCCCGCATGTTGAGGATGGTAACGATGAAGTTGAACGCCGCAGCCAGAGAGGCGGTCCCCAGGATCAGAAGACTCACGATCCAGAAATCGATTCCGTGGCCCACGTTGAAGGTCTCACCGGTGATAGGGGAGTAGCCGAACCAGCCGGCGTTGGGCGCACCTCCCAGGAACCAGCTCATGTTCAGCATGATGGCGCCCGCCAGGAAGGTCCAGTAGCTGAAGGCGTTAAGACGCGGGAAAGCCACGTCCCTGGCGCCGATTTGAAGCGGCACCACGAAGTTGAAAAACGCGGCCCCCATCGGCATGATCGCCAGGAAGACCATCGTGGTCCCGTGCATGGTGAAGAGCTGGTTGTAGACCTCCGGGCTCACGATGTCCAGCTCGGCCCGGACGAGCTGGGCGCGCATAATCAGCGCCTCAACCCCGCCTAAAATAAGCATCACGAAGGCTGTGACACCGTAAAGGATGCCGATCCTCTTGTGATCGACGGTGGTTATCCAGGACCATACACCGGTCGGATGCAAAGGCCTCGGTACCCCTAGCGATATCGTCGTCATCCTCGGGCTCCCGTTCCAAATCGTTGTGCTAAACCGTGTGTAATCCCGCTGTGCATAATTTGTACCCGACGACTACTTCAGACTTCGAAGGTAGGCTATCAGCGCAGATATCTGCGGCTCGGTCAACGGCTCCAGGGTACCGGTGTACACCCCTGCGTTCCGCGCCATGTTGTTGCCGGGCTTCAGCGATTCCGAGTCATGCAGCCATCCGCGGAGATTCTCCTGGGTACTCTCCAGGATGCTCCCCGCGAAGCGCTGGCGGTCGGCGAAATGGGTCAGGTCCGGTCCCTGTGTGCCTCTCGCTCGTTCGGTGCCCCGGATGGTATGGCATGCGAAACAGCCGACCTGGCGAGACATGAACAGCTCCTCGCCCTGCTGGGCCAGTGGCTCCGACGGTGACAACGCATCGGATGCCTGGGCCGCCAGCCAGGCGTCGAACTCCGCCGGGGCCTGTGCCACGATCGTGAACCGCATCAAGGCGTGGGCGACCCCGCAAAATTCAGCGCACTGGCCGAAGTACTCCCCCGGTTCATCGGCCTTGAACCACATGGAAGTGTCGTTATTAGGGATCATGTCCAGCTTACCGGCCAGCTTGGGGACCCAAAAGCTGTGGATCACGTCGGCGGAGTCCAGACTCACGTTCACCACCTTGCCCACGGGCACGTGCAGCTCATTGGCGGTCACAACGTCCGTGCCGGGATAGCGAAACTCAAACCACCACTGGTGACCGATGGCTTCGACTTGGAGTCCGCCTTTCTCTGGTGGCTCCGGCGAGTGGGAGTTGTCGAACAATGTAAAGATCGTCGGAACGGCTATTACCACCAGCACCAGCGCGGGGGCTATGGTCCAGGCGACCTCGGCCTTCGTGTTGCCGTGCACCTGCTCGGGGTCACCGTCGCCCGCTCTCTGGCGGTAACGAAAGACGAGATAGAATAATGCGCCCATGACCAGGACAAAGACGACAATCCCGGTCCAGAAGATTAATAAGAAGAGGGTGCGCTGGGAATCTGAGACCGGCCCCATTGCGTCGAACGTCGACTGGGGATGCGACGGCGTACAGCCCACGGCCAGGGCTAAAAATAACCCTGCTACTCCGAGACCAATGAGTCTCTTCCAGATCTGGCTGCTGCCTAGCATTAGTTTCTATATCCCCTGTCTACTATCGGCCCTCGGAAATACGGCCTTCTTTTGTGCGGTCGGCCAACCAGTTGCGTCGGTGTAGTCTCCCCCCGTTAGACCGCGAGTGAGCTGTCCACGATGACCGCCATGAACAGCGAAGCCAGGTAGACCATCGAGTACAAAAAGAGCCCCCTGGCCGGCTGGGTTCCCGGCGTCCGCATGACTCGCCAGGCGTAGTAGATGAACACCATGCCCATTACTGAGGAGGTAGCCAGGTATATCCATCCCACCGCCCCTGTGGAGAACAGCATCGTCGTCAAAGCCACAGTAAGTAACGCGTATAGAAAAATAGCCTTCTTGGTCTGGTCTACGCCGGCTACAACGGGAAGCATTGGGATCTTGGCCCGAGCATAGTCGTCCTTCAGCAATAACGACAGAGCCCAGAAGTGTGGAGGCGTCCAGAAAAATATGATAGCGAACAGGTACAGCGCAGGAAGCTCCAGGGTTCCGGTGACTGCGGCCCAGCCAACCATCGGAGGGATGGCGCCGGCCGCGCCGCCGATCACGATATTATGGGGCGTCGTCCGCTTCAGGCCCATAGTATAGACCAGGATGTAGAATAAGGTGGCGCTGAGCGTCAGCACGGCGCTCAACGTGTTCACGTAGGTACTCAATAGGAAAAATGCCACGCCGTTAAGTGCGGTGCCGAAGATCAGTGCCTGGCTGGGGCTGACTCTTCCTGAGACCAACGGCCGGTTCCGCGTCCGCGACATCTGCCCGTCCAGGTCTCTCTCCAGCCACTGATTAAGCGCGTTGGCTCCGCCCGAAGCCAGTGCTCCCGCGCCCAGTACCGCGATCGTCAGCGTGACGACCGGGGTGCCCTCCGCCGCCAGGAACATCCCTCCCAATGCGGTGAAAAGCAGCAGAACGATTATCCGCGGCTTCATCAAGGCGATGTAGTCCCTTACGTGAGCCAGGGTTGATGTCCGTTGGGCTATCACGATGTCAACCTCTCATATCTCGTCGCACGTCGGGACCCAAATTCCAGCAGACGGAAGTCGAATCGCTGGGGCAGGTATACCATCGCGGCCAAAAACACCAGGGCGGTCCATACAAGAGTCGCCAGACCGAGATGCATCGACTTCATCTGAGTGGAGAACCCGGACCATACTGTTCCCGCTCCCGCCATCACCTGAGCGGCAAATACGATAAGGAGAATCGCTGCTGCCCACCCAAGCTCCGGGCGATGCTCCCGCCTCAGCCAGGCTGAAATACTGGTTGCGACAACGATGACACCCACGACGGCTACCAGGAGGCGATGGCCCATGTGTATGGCGTAGGGCGTCCCGTCAGGGAATAGCTCCCCACGACACAAGGGCCACGTGGCGCACGACGACCCAGCTCCGTATCCGACCATGTATGAACCCGAGAGGATCAAAACCATTGTTCCAGTCAGTGCCACAAGCAGAAGTCGGTTAAATCGGTCCGTCTCCCGTACCTTTGGTTCCCGTCCCACATGGGCCTCTGACTTTTTCCAGCCGGCGACCAGCACGACTATCATGCAAGCCACCACAGCTTCCGCGATCGTCAGGTGGATCAGCCGTATCCACCAGACAAGTTCAGTAAGGACGACTGCTCCACCCAGACCGCCCGCCGCCAACACCAGGCCCAGACCGATCAAGGCCGCGGCCACAATCCGAGAGTCCCGCCGGCAGTAGACCCAGGCCAGTGCCGCGGTGACTATGGTCAGGACGCCCAGGGCCGAGCCGGCCAGTCTATGCGACCATTCGATGAGGGTGTCGGTTTCAAAAGGGGGGATGATACGACCGTGGCATAGTGGCCAGTCCGGGCAGCCCAGGCCGGAGCCCGTCGCCCGCACAACCCCGCCGAATGTGATCTGTACCAGGGCCGCGACCAGCGCGGCCACCACGACAATCTGGAATACTAAGTGAATCCTGTCGCTAGGTGTGCGTGGTCGGATCACGGCAGTGCTAGCCCCGACCCGATGCCTGCTGGGAGTCCCTGGAAGCTTAAGGATTTCAAATCGTTGATCACCGTGGCGACCTGAATCAAAGAACCACGTCACCAATCAATCGTCAGTCGCATATCAGGGAAATATAGCACACCCCTCACTGAGCGTCAACAACCTGTTGGTGCAAAATGATCAGTATAAAATATCTTCTTCAGAGCATGTTGACGACTGTTTTCGCGCCACTGGCGAGGGCCATCCTCATGTCGTTCTGACCTGCTCCGCGGTTTCGTCGAAATGGCCGGTCGCCATTCAGGCCAATTCTCGAGGGATTGATCGGAACCAACCGACTTGAAAGGAGGTCGGCTCGGATACTCCCAAGAGGTGGGGCAACATTAGTTGCCCGAGACAAGCCTTCATGTTGACTGCTTCAACCACCGAAAGCTACAATTGAGGCGCTTTCCCGACGACTGCAACCCAGCGGCCCTGAGGAAGTGTCTGGCACTCAGACTGCCGGTCAAAAAACGGCCCGCTAGCTCAATTGGCAGAGCAACTGACTCTTAATCAGTAGGTTCTCGGTTCAAGTCCGAGGCGGGTCACCAATCCTGTCTATACAGGCGTTCTCGCTCTACACCTCATCAGCCCTGCGTCAGCACAGCGCTCCACTGCGATCCAACTGGGACTCGTTGCACAGGAAGGAGTCAGCGTCGGATGCCCAACCCCAACGTCCAGCCGCTCGCCCAGGATTTCGTCGTCGCGGCCCGGGTGCCTGATGCGGCCTGGTATTTCTTTCACGACCCCGGCCTCACTCGCCTCGACGACGGTACGCTGCTGATCGCCGCTCCGCAGTGGGGCCGCCACGGGTCGGATTTGGAACGGTGCTTGAGAATCCTTCGTAGCGGCGACGGCGGCCAGATATGGGAGGAGATGCCCACCCTGCCCTACGAAGAAGGCACACCCTTTGTGCTCGACGGACAGCTGCTGATGTTCGTACAGTACAGGACTCACCACGACTTTGAGATCGTGTGCAGCGGCGATGCAGGCCACACATGGACCGCTCCTCAAACCGTGATTGAGGGCCCGGTCTGGAATATCTCAACCTCACAGGTCACACGTTCCGACGCCCTCTACTGGGCCATGGACTACGACCTGCCCAACAATCGTTACAACGGCAAAGTCGTGATCCGCCTGGACCGGAGCAGGTCCCCGCTGGAACCGGGGGCCTGGAGCATGTCCAATATCGTTCCGCCGCCCGAGCTCCCCAATGCGCTGAGCAGAGGACTCCGTCCCCAACGAAGTGAGTGGGCGCATCCTCTGGTCTGGTTGGAGCCTAATACGGTGGATGTGGCCGGTCGCGTACGCGTCTTCGCGAGGTGCGTCATCGACGAGCAAGCGATCGCGCACACGGCAGGCGTTCTGGACTATGATCTCCCTTCGGGGCGACTTAACTTTACGCAGTTTGCGTCGTGGCCGGGTGCGCAGTGCAAGTTCTTCATCATCCATGACATGCCGCATGGGACGTACTGGATGCTCAGCAATCTGGTGACGAATTCTCAAGAATTACTGGGCCGTGCAGACCCCGTGGACCAGACGGCATACCGTGGCAGCCCCGCGAACGAGCGCCGATGGCTGTTTCTGCACTACAGCATCGACTGCCTCAACTGGTTCCCCGCCGGCTGCGTGGCTCGCTGGCCGGACAACGTGAACCGAAGTTTCATGTACCCGAGTGCTGTCATCGACGGGGAAGATATGGTCGTCCTCTCGCGCACCAGCCGCGATTCAGGCGACGAGCACGACGCCGACCTGTGCACGATCCATCGCATTCGTGGGTTTCGCCATCTGGCCATGGACTTGCATAAGGGCGGCATCCACGTTTGAGAGAGAAGGACTCAATCGCAATCCTGTCTCTCATCGACTGTAGATAGTCAGCGATAATCGGACACACTAAGTCGAAAATGAACAGCGGATAATTGAACAGGTTTTTCGCGAGTTCTAGCTTGTAAGCACAGCGCTCAGGCGTAAATACCTCTTAATCAGTAGGTTCTCGGTTCGAGTCCGAGGCGGGTCACCAAACCTGTCTATACAGGCGATCAGCGGTTTTGGGTCACCCCGAAAAACGTTAGCACAGCGCTTGAATAGCCAGATAACTTATGCATTTCGTCGGGTACGGCTGAAGACTCTGTTCGACTGTCCGATGATGTGTAAGTATCCGCAAAGATTACACGGGTAGGAGACACTGTCGGACGGGGAGTTCGAGGAGGGTTGAACTCCACTGTGAACACGGAGTTCCGGTACTGCTGGCGGCTTGAATCCGATTTTCCAAGACTGGTTTCTGGTAACTCCCAGGCGTTCCATTATTGCTGACGTTCTACACACAGGTATCAAGGCCACGCCTATCATTCGCTGGGTGGGTATTGCTTGCTTCGCGGAGTTGGTCGTCCCGTCGGGGGCGGTTCATTGAGCAGGAGCCAGTACAGTCCCAGCTGGGTAACCGCGTCGCTGAACTGGATGGAGTCCAAGGACGTGCTCCAGCGCTTGCTGGAATACATCTCAAGGCTCGGCCCTGATCCGGTTCTAGTTACGTTACATGCGACGCCTGAGCCGGGGGTCCAGGGCGTCTCGTAACCCATCTCCCACCAGGTTGATCGCCATCACCGTGAGCGCCAGAAGGACGCCTGGGAAGATGACGATCCAGGGCGCGATGGTAAGGAAGGTTCGCCCCTGACCCATGATGTTGCCCCAGGTCGGTGTCCGCGGTGGTACGCCTGCCCCCAGGAAGCTCAGGTTAGCCTCCGTTATGATGGCCAGGGCGAAGATAAACGTGGCCTGAACCATGATAGGGGCCATGGTGTTGGGAGCTATGTGCCACAACAGTATCCTCCACACGGGTGCACCCATCGCTCGCGCGGCATCCACGTACATCTGCTCCCTGAGAAACAGGACGGAACCCCTGACCAGACGGACCATGCGTGGCGTCTGCACCACAGAGATGGCGATGAGGACATTCTGTATGCTTGCACCGAGGACAGCGATCAGCGCCAACGCCAGCAACAACGATGGGAAGGACATCAGTCCGTCCATGACCCTCATAACGATGTTGTCCAGTGTTCGGTAGTAACCCGTTACGAGACCAATGGCTAGACCAAAAACGGTAACGATGACGGCCACCGAGAATCCCACAAGCAGGGATATGCGGCTCCCGAAGATCGTCCGCTCGTAGACGCCGCGGCCCAAGTGGTCGGTGCCGAACCAGGTTTCCGACGCCGGGCTCTCCAGGCGCTGGAAGGGATCGGTCCTGATCCCGTCGTTGGTGGTGAGCAGGGGAGCGAAGATGGCCATGGTGACCGCCACCGTCAGGATGATGAACCCGATCATCATGTTGGGGTTCCCTCGCAGCGTACGCACGGTGCCACGCAACCACCTTCTAGGTCGCGACGTCCATCGGTGCAGTCCGGTTATAGGAGTCCCTTGCTCGCTGGAGGGCATCAGTACCGAATCCTGGGGTCGAGGTATGCGTACACCACGTCTGTGGCCAAATTGACAAGGACATAGGAGACCGAGATCACCATGAGCATTGCCTGGACTATCGGGAAGTCACGCCGAACCACTGCGTCAATTATTAACCGGCCGATGCCCGGTATGGCGAACACCGTCTCCGTCACCACCGCACCGCCAATCAGCGCGCCGAAGATTACGCCGACCACGGTGACTACGGGTATGGCGGCGTTCCTTAACGCGTGGCGCATGTGCACTACCACTTCGCTCAGGCCTTTGGCGCGGGCGGTCCGGATGTAGTCCTCGTGCAGTACCTCCAACATGGTGGACCGCGTCATGCGCGCCACCAGCGCCGAGAATGGTATGGCGTTCGCCAAGGCCGGCAGCGTCAGGCTCTGTAAGAAGCCAAAGAAGCTATCCCCTATGGGCGTATACCCCACCGCGGGGAACCAGCCAAGCTGGACTGCGAAGAGAAGTATCGCCATGAGCCCCAGCCAGAAGACCGGGATGGCGAAGCCCAGTACCGAAAACAGCATTATTGCCCGATCGGTGATGGTCCCCGCCTTCCATGCGGCTATTACCCCTAGCGGTACCCCGATCAGGGCAGTCATGATGATGGCCATGGAGGCGTAGCCCAGGCTGGGCTGTAGTCTTGGCGTCAGTAGGCTAGCAATGGAGTGTTTAGAGAAAATGGACGTGCCCAGGTCGCCCCGAAGCAGACGGCCTGTCCACCTCACAAACTGGACCAGGACAGGCTTATCCAGGCCAAGGTCCTTCCGGATCCTGTCTACATCCTCCGGCGTGGCCTCATCACCCGCCATTAGTACCGCGGGGTCCCCGGGGGCCGCATGCATTATGGAAAAGGTGATGACACCGACGATCAGGACTACGGGTATGCTTGCTAGGAGACGCCTCGCAATAAAGCCAAGCAAATCTGCCGCCTCCTGATAACTCCGGGCGGGGGCCCTATCGTTTCTTTATACAGCCTGCGCCCCTTATGAGGGGCGCAGACTGATTGGTTCGCTACCGTACGCGGTTAGGTTATTTTTCAATCCAGGTGTCCCAAAGCAACGGGAAGGGTATGGGGTTCCAGTTCTTCACGTACGTGCGAGAGGCCAGCGGCGGGAAGAACTCCGCGTACTGGACGGTGGCGATATCCTCGTGAACGAAGTTGCTGATCTTGGCGGAAGCCTCGATCTGCCCTTCCTCCGAGAGGGCATTGGCGTACTCGGAATACAGCTCCGTCATCCTGCCGGTGGTGTCCTGATAGTTGTTGAACCAGCCTTCCTTCTGAATCCAGGAGGCGATCAGCGGGCTGAGAACCCTGCTGGCGCCGCTCCAGGTGTGGAAGGCCTCCCACAGATCCGGGTCTGCCCGCCGCGTGCCCAGGGTGGCCCAGTCCATGGACTGCAGCTCAACGTCAAAGCCCAGGTCCTCGAACAGTTCGGCGGTGATGGCGGCTTCGTCCGGCAGCACGGGCATGTCCAGGGGTTGCATCACGCGCATCTTGTATCCCTTGTAGCCCTCTCGCTCTACGATCTGACGGGCTTCATCCAGCCGTTCCTGGTACAGGTATTGTTCGGCGGTCACCCGGGCCGCAGGCGTGTCCCACTTGGTCCCGCAGCCCATGACGATGGGACAGCGGCGCCAGAAGTCGGGGTCGCCAACAGCGCCTGTCATGGCCTTGTCCACCGGGTAGGAGATCTGCACGGCGCGGCGCATCTCCTTGTTGTTGAAGGGCTCCCTGACATGATTGAGCCACAGACCGGCGCCGTTACCCGGCTTGTTGATGAACAGATTAAGGTCGGAGTTGTCCCTCACCTGCTGGGCGAAGTCCGCCTTGAACTCGTCCAGGATGTCCATCTCTCCGGTCTCCAGCGCGGCGAGACGCGAAGCCATGTCCGGGACCTCAATCCACTCTATCCGGTCAAAGTAAACGGTGTGGCCGCCGGCGAGGGAAGAGCTGGGGCCCGGCGCCGGCTTGTAGTCGTCCCAGCGTTCGGCAACCCACCGGTCGCCGGGTAGCCACTCAACGAACTTGAAGGGACCGGTGCCAATGGAGGTCTCCGCGGTCTCGGACTGGGGCAGGGAGTAGATAGCCTCCGGTACGATAACCGGTGAGAAGCTCTGTTCGATGTTTAGGCCGTCGATCACCAGGCCGGTTGGCTTTTCCAGCAGCACCTGTATGGTCTGGTCGTCAACCGCGCTCATCACAGCGCCGAAGTCGCTGCGCACCAGTTTCCACACGATGGCCTTGTCCGCTACCCGGTTGAAGGAGCCTACCACATCGGCGGCGGTGACGGCCGTTCCGTCGTGGAATTTCAGGCCATCCCTTAGCCCAAATGTCCAGGTAAGGCCGTCCGCACTGGTGGAAAAGTCCTTTACCAGGAAGGGCTGGAGGCTGAAGCTCGCGTCGGGGTGGAAGAGTGCTTCCTGCATGTGGCGCTTCACGTGGGCGGTAACAATCAGGGTGGTCCACTGGGGGTCGAGAGACTTCAGGCTCCCCTGCGGCACGATCTTCAGCGTGCCACCCATCCTGGTATCCACGGCCGGAGGGGCCGTGGTTGGCGCCGGTGCGGTCGTTGGAACTGCCGCAGGGGCTGTTGTCGCCGTTGGCGCCGCCGCTGCCGGAGCATCCTCATCGTCGTCATCTCCGCCGCACGCCACGACGAAGGCTAGGGCGAATACGGTCAACAGTAGGAAAAGTCCACTGAGTCGTTTCATCGAACCCCCCTTTTTCGCTTATCGTCCTTCGGGCTAGAAACAATCTCTGACAGATGTCACGATGGTGAATAATGTTTAACCCGGAATTCCCCATACCGGCTGCTTGGATCTAGGCAACTCACAATCTTCGACGAGAGCCACGGTTGTATTGCTCACGAATGCCGTCAACAATCCCATCAAACTCACAAACTCCTCTGGCGGCGGCGTGAACTGGCGTTCGATGGGCACCGGAAGTAGTGTAAACGTGAGGAGTGGAGTAGCGGTGGGCACAGCCGTTAGGCTGGGTGGAGGTGTGGACGTGAGGGCTTGGCTCACCGGGCTGGCGAGAGGCGGCACGGGGGTGCCACGGTGCCCTACCCCAGTGCAGGCCACCATGACGGTTCGACCCAATGCGAGGTGCCGCATAATCGTGTTCCTCCGTACCGGATACCGTTCGGATTGATTCACACGAAAAAGAAATACACTGGTGAGTGCCTTGAATATACTCGAAACTCGGAAACTTTACAACCTTCGATATAGCTAGCAAATGTTATCAACGTACAGTAGGCGTAGGACTGCCAAGGGCAGAAGAAGACCAAATATTCTTGCGGCAGTCTGAGCCAATCCAAGAGGTCACACATTCGGCAATTTTGTCTTCAATAAAGCCCCCAAAGCGGCGCTTGTAGGGCGCCAGCGATAATGGGATTGCGATAATCTTGCCCGGGCTTCCTCGGCTCGAATCACTTCGAGAATGTGATCTAAAAAGGGGGTCGGCGTTCTGGTTATGAACAAACCGTGATAATAAGTGGCTCCAAAAGGAAATCTTTTTGGAGCGAAGGAAGGGGCTCGATGTCTGTCGATGTTATACGATTTTGTCAGTAGTTAAGTAACTCTCTGTTCAACCAGCCAATCACCCAAGGTGAGGAGATCCCTAGTCATGGTACCAAAGACACGCGTCTCCTTCCCGTTATCCGTCTGC
>CAZEDC010000039.1:0-2718 GCA_964510985.1 uncultured Dehalococcoidia bacterium | reverse complement strand
CACTGGTCGTCAGCGGACACTTCATAGGCGACGGAGTCTCGTCCCAGGACGGCGCGGCGCGAGTAGTCGGGACGGGTGAAGGCGGGAATCGCGTCTTGCAGATGCTTGCAAACTACCAGCACATGGACGAAGGTGGCGGCGGCTTCATCCGTCTGATCACCTGTGACCCGTCAGATAACGCTGTATCGGTGAAAACGTACTCTCCCCACCTCGACGCCTACCTCACAGACGCGGACAACCAGTTCACAGAGACCGGTATCCAGCTGGGCCCGATCGCAAACGTAATCTAGCCGACTAGTCGGGCTCAGACTCCCATACCCGGCCGTCCTTGACCGTGGCGAACGGTCTGAGCCGGTGGCCGGTCCGGACGGTGTCACCCTGGGCGTCGCTGTACTCGAACTCCCTCGGCTCGAGATCGAGGACCGCCGCATCCCCGGCTGTTCCGGTAGTCAGCGTTCCCAACTCTTCCGAGAGCCCTATCGCCTTAGCGCCGTTGAGGGTCGCTGCGGCAGCCACCTCTTCGAGTGACATCCCCAGACCCATGAACATCGACATCAGCTCAGGCAGAGTGTAGATGACCGGCCTGGCCGGCCTTGGTTTTGTGATGTCACTGCTAATCGTGTCGGGCAGGAAGCCCTGCGCAATGGCGGTCCTGGAGAGCTCGACGCCGAAGTTGGCACTGGCCGCGCCGATGTCCATGACGATGCCCTTGGACCTCGCCTCCAATACCTCCGACCGTATACGGCCGGCGCCGTCCAGGATGTTGTTCTCCCCGCTGTGGAAGGCATGAGTGACAATGTCTCCAGGTCGCATGTGATCGAGAATCTCGGCCAGCCGGACCGGGCTACGAGCGATGTGGACCATCATGAAAGAGCCCGTGATGTCGGCCACCTCCCGGCCTCGCTCAAGCGCTGGGACAACATTGTCCGGACCGGTGACGCCCGGGTCGATTCTGACCTTCACCCCGAGTGTCAGATTGGGGTTGTCCTGAATGCATCGGACTGCCTCCTCGACCTGGGCGTAGCGCAGGTCCATGAGCTCTCCCACAGGCTCTTGAGAGACGTTGGTCGCAGGGCCGCCACTGATTGAGACCGATGGGCCGTAGCCGCCGTCGCGGTACTGCTGGAGCATCCCAAGTGCAGACAGGTTGACCAGGGCCAGGAGCCGGGTCTGCTCCTGCTGGATGATGAATTCCCTGAACGCATCGAACTGGAGCCAGCCCGAGCTACCCGCATCGACCGTCGTGGTCACGCCGTTGGGCAGGCAGACCGAGTCGGCCGAGATGCCCATCTGAGTGCCGTGGGGGAAGTAGTGGCCGTGGACGTCTATGAGGCCCGGAGTTACCAGCTTTCCGGTCGCGTCCAGGATCTGTGAGGCATCTGAGATGTCCAGGTCCTCGGCTACAGCGGCCACCCTGCCGTCCCTGAACCCAACGTCCCTGACGCCTCGCAGGTCCCGTCCAGGGTCAAGGACCTCACCGCCTTTGAGCAGGAGGTCGTACTTGTCGGCCACGGCTACGCGACCCCGGTGGCGGCGACTTTGCTCTCGGCCTCGTCGAATATGGACTGGTCCCAGTCGACCCACTTCATGAAGCCACTGAGCTCGAGGCTCTTCCTCAGGCCCTGCCTGAAGGCTTCCGAGACGGGCTCCTGGTGTGGGAAGTAGGGCCCGGTATACATCCCCGTCTCCTCCAGCCTGGCCCGCGCCGGCGGTCCCTCGCCCATGCCCGCATAGGTTGTGGCGCCCTTCTGCGCCACGTCGCTTGAGACAACCGTATCCCTTGTGGACTGCGCATCGGCATCGAACCGGACGAGCTCCAGTTGGTCGAACTCCTCCCACCGCTTCTCGCGGATGAGCTCTATCTTTTTCAGAGAGTACCTTGGAGCCACGTTCCCCAGGGTGTCGATGAAGCCCACCATCCCGAGCCGGTATCCCACGCTGAGGATGCCGCCCTGCTCGATAAAGTTGAACCTGTCCTTGTAGAGCCTGATCATGCTGGCCCAGTGGTTGACGGAGAATGAACCCCATTTGAAGCCGTCCAGGTTCTCGAGATCCGCAAACCGATCGAATATGCCTTGCCTGAACTCGTATGCGTTGGGCATGGACCACGGTGAGTTGTAGCCGATGATTCCGATATCTGCGGCGTCGTTGATCTGCTTGAAAAAGCCGAAGACGTCGTCATCCGTGGGCCCCATGTAGTGCGGCGGGATGACCTGCAGGAAGTCCACGCCGGCGTCCGCCGCAAACTTCGCCTTGTCCGCCGCCTCTCTGGCGCTTAGATCGCTAATTCCCATGGCAGTAGGAGTCCTGCCGTCCGCGGCCTCCACCACGAGCTCGGCAAGGGCGTACCACTCCTTGGTGCTAAGGAACGCACCCTCCCCCAGGCCGCCGGCTCCCAGCAGCACGCCGTTGCCCTCGGTGATCCCTTTTTCGATGACCCAGTTGATGTGGATCTTATGGCGGTCGAGCAGGAGGTTGTAGTTGTCGTCGTTGAATGTCGGCAACGACAGTAGTGTGCCGACGAGCTTGTCCTTACGCTGGCTCGCCATCAGTTCCTCCCTTTTATCCGAGTCGGATGACCGGCAGACTACTGCCCATTTTCGGTCGAGTCAACCGCCCGGCTGAATGTAACATGGAGGGCGGTGATGTCACGGAACCCTCACGCTGGCTTCGTTGACTGACATCGCCTAGCTAGGTAAAATGGCCGTGTAGTCGACG
>CAZEDC010000038.1:0-13991 GCA_964510985.1 uncultured Dehalococcoidia bacterium | reverse complement strand
ATTTCTCTCTTTATCATCCCCTTTCTGGCCAGGGCTTGTCCTGGCCGACGTACTTACAATCAAAGCGTCGGACTCTCCCATACCTTTAATCTGTGCTGGCTCGGAGTCCTTCCGCGGAAGGACCGACCCCTCGGAGAGCCTGCCGAAGGAAAGGGGATGGGGGGATGGTCGTCCACCTCTGGTGGATCAACACCCTGCTGGAGAACTTGAATTGGGACCGAATAAACCGCTGAGGAGATTGCCGTACGGAGAGCGAACAGGCTATGTTAGAATACGGCGCCGACAACGACGATGGGGCGCCATGTCGGAGCCAGCCGAAACAAACGGGAGGTGAACTTGGGACAGGCCCAGGCCGAGGACCGGCCCGACGACATCCGAAGAAGCGGTAGATTTATTCTCTCGGGCCTCTCGGTCAGCCACGGGCTATTCCACACCTTCCATCAGAGTCTGGTCGTCCTCCTGCCCGAGATCAAAGACGCCTTCAATCTGACCGAGGTCGGGGTCGGTGCCATCGCCGCCACCGAGCGTACGGCGGACGGACTGGTCTCGGCCCCTGCGGGAATCGCGTCGGACATGCACCGGCGTCATTGGGGCCTGATCCTGGCAGTCTGCATGGGGCTTTTCGGCGTGGGCTGGCTTATAATCGGCTCCGCGCCGGTCTTCGCCGTACTCCTCGTCGGAATCGCCGTGGTCGCCGTGGCGGCCTCCGTGTGGCACCTCCCCGCAACGGCCGCTATTTCTGAGCACTTCCCCACCAAGCGGGCGACGGCACTGGGGGTTCACGCCATCGGCGGTAACATCGGGGATGTCGTAGGGCCGCTGATGACTACTGGGATACTGCTGGGTATCCTCACCTGGCGCGGGGTGCTAAGCGCCTACGCCATCGCGCCTCTCGTGATGGTAGCAGTCGTTTACTGGGCCTTCCGGAACATCGGAGCGCTGCCCGGTACACGCTACCAGACACCCACGATGAGGACCCAATTGGCGCTCACCAAGCGTCTGCTCAAGAACCGGACCCTGTGGGGAATAAACCTGGTAAGCGCACTGCGGAACATGTCCTTCATCTCGATGATCACATTCCTACCCATCTATTTCGACGACGAACTGGGCATGAGTTCTGCGGCTCGAGGGTTCCACATTGCGCTTCTCATGCTGGTCGGGATGTTCTCAACCCCGTTCCTGGGATATCTCTCAGACCTGTTCGGAAGAAAACAGGTGCTTGTTCCGGCGCTGGTTTTACTGTGCGGCGCCACCCTACTCCTGGTTCCCTGGGGAGAGGGGATAACCCTGACCGCTATCATCGTACTGATGAGTCTGTTTCTCTACAGCGACCAGCCCATACTGACGGCGGCGGCCCTGGACATCGTGGGACGCAGGGTTGTCAACACTACACTCGGCGTGCTGACCCTGGCTAGGCTGGCGCCCAGCGCCGCCGGCCCTCTCATCGCCGGTGCTCTATACCAGGCGTTCGGTATCCATGCCACCTTCTACTTCGTAGCGGGGATATTTGCCCTGTCAGCTGCCGTCCTGCTCTTCATACCTCTGACGAACCCGAACTCAGGCGGCGGCGGGCGGAGCCTGGCCGCGGAAAAGCACCACTAACGGGTTGGGCCCTCTAGTCCTCGCCGACCGGGCAGATGCTAAGGCAGGTGCCGCAGCACCCGTAGTTGGAGCACTTGAACACGTTCTTCCAGTATTTCCCGTTCAGCGACTTGCTGGGGCAGCGTTTCACACACTCGATGCAGGTCTCGCAGCCCGGGTAATACATGCTGTCCATGGGGACACCCACCGGCAGTTCCAGGTCGGTGATGATCGCCGTGACCCGGAAGCGAGGCCCGTACTTGGGCGTGATGATGGAGCAGTCCATGCCCAGCTGGCCCATCCCGGCCACGTACATCGCGGGCATAAAGTAGAAGGGCGCCGTCTTGAACCGGGGCTCAGTCTGGACATCGGGGAAATAGAAGGTCTCGTAGCCTTCCTGGCGGAGCTTGCGGGCCAGCCTGTACCCGATCATCGACACCTCGTGGGTCAGCATCTCGTTCTCCGGCCCCAGGTAGTAACGTTCCGCGCCCGCCGGAGGGTGCTGCGCCCCCTGCTGGTCCATTGCGGCGTCCGAGGCACCGCTGCGGAATATCTCCGCCAGCCAGGGCTTTGCCACCGTGTTCATGACCTCGCGACTGAAGGGCAGGCCCACGATGATCACCGATTTCGCGTTTTCGAGGAACCTGGTGGGCGGAGGCTTCTTGGGGAAAAGCTCCGCGTACTTCTCCGCCGACGCCACCCCATAGATCTCCGCGCCCAACGAATGGGCGAACTCCTCGATATCATCGCCAATCCGTTCCCTCACATCAATGGTCTCGACCATACTCTTCCTCCTTTAATCTCCGGAGGCCATCGTAACCGAGCATTCGGATGAGATGGCGTCCTTAAGTTTCAGGGGCTAAGAATACTCGGCTGAGCTATCGTCAATGGACCGCACCCACGGCCCATTCAGGCTGGTACGACCGGCCTTCATCGTACATCGCAACGACGTTATCCACCGGCACGTCCTCCATCAGCAGATGCATTGTGGACAGGATATAACCTCCACCCTTGCCCATGACCTCTATCAGGTGCCTCGCCTCACTCCGTACATCGTCGGAGGTGCCCCGAGGCAAAATATGCTGGGTGTCCATGCCGCCATGGAAGGCTAGATCGGCCCCGAACTCTCGCTTCAACTCCTCAGGGCTCATGCCTTCTGCGGTGACCTGCACCGTCTGGAACACGTCGAGCCCGGCGTCGATAAGGTCGCCCAGCACGGCGCGGATTGACCCGCAGGCATGCAGCAACACCTTCATGTCGTGCTCATGCGCGACGGTGAAAAGGCGCTTCCACAAGGGCAGGAAGTACTCTCTCCATCTCTGTGGACTCAGGAGCATACCCTGTTGACCGGCGAAATCGTCGCCGAACTCGAGGAAGTCGATGTGCCCCCGGCACTCCCTGGCTGCGCGCCGGTAATACTCCTCCAGGAAGTCTCCGATGTGGGCGACCATGGCGTGCACCAGGTCTGGCCGGGACGCCATGTGCTCCAGCCCCCTCTCCATGCCGCACATGTCCATGATGCGGCCGAAGACCGGGTCGAACGCCCCGACTACTCTGGCGTAATCGGCGTACCGTTCAGCCCAATCGGAGACCGGAAGGTAGTCCTCAAGGAGTGCATCGGCGCCCAGTCCAAGACGGCCGTAGTCGAACCAGTCAGGGTCCGGCCAATTATGTGCTTCAACATCTGCAACGGTCTCCGCCGATATCAGGGGACGGTTGAACATGTCGGCCCAGGTGTTGGACCCGTTCCAGGAGCCCCAGATGTTGCGGGTGGCTCTCCTGTACGGGAAGGACGAGTCCGGCTGGACCAGCGAGTCCTCCAGCGGTGGGCCAACGTAAGAGGGCTTGCCCCAACGCATATGTGCGCCCAGGGCGACCAGCAACCCTTCCTGGTCGTCCTCTGCCAGGCCATAGTGCCGGCGGAGTCCGGACTCCAGCTCCGGGTAGATCCGGTTCTCCATAACGTCAACGGGAACGGGGAATACCTCTTCGCCTTTGACGGCTGCCAGAAGGCGGTCTCTTGGTCTCACCTCGCTCCTCCTCTCCCCGCAGACCGGAGCCCAGGGGTCTGGTCCGTAACCGGTCCGAACCGTCAGCTCGTCCCCTTCTCACCCACTTTTGGCCGTACCTCTGGATGAGACTGAGTTTATTGGTGTGCCACAGTGCTGTCAACCCGTCCATTGCGGCCCTGCAACGTCTCAATCATAAGTCCTGGCTCAACGGGACCGTTTGATAGGACAAATTACCCTCCCGGGCTTGGTACTTGTGGGTCATGACTGGAGCCTTCACATCCTTCAGAATTTAGGCAGAATTTAGGACACGGAAACACGAACCTGATGAGGAGGAAGCGATGAGCCCCTCAGTCGAAAAGACCGCGATACTGTCCGACCAGAGTTTCTGGGAGTGGGAAGAGGCGGTGCAAGACGCAGTGTCCGATGCGATCTCTCGCCGACCGTCCCCGGACGATGTCTCTGAAGCAGGCCAGGCTCCCAGTAGGCCGGAGTTCGACGGTGAGAACGAAGCAGATAGCGAGAACACAGTCAAGAACTCTGACCGGGACGCCATTCAGATCGCTGAGCTGTTGGTCGATCCCAAAATCGATCCCGCCGATATGTTCCGGGTCTGCCAAGAGCTGACATCCGACCTCGGGTCGGAGATCACCGGCATCGACTACAACAGGGAGGGCACCACCGTCAGGTGCACGGCACCCGACCCGGCCGTGCTTATCGGCGCACTCAAAACACGCACCGGTATCTCGTCCTGGGAGTTTATCACCGAAGATGACTCCTTACCCTACATCCCATTGATGGACGATTCCTACATGGCAGAGGTGCTTGTTGGCCCTGATTCAGGTCCTACCGACACGTTCCAAGTCTGCCAAAACCTGACATCCAACCTTGAGTCGGAGATCATCAGCATCGACTACTCCAGGGTAGGAACCACTGTCAAGTGCACGATTCCGGACCCATCCCAGTTTCTGAACACTCTTCCCACACTCTCCGGCGTCTCCTCCTGGACCCTGTGCCCCGAGTAACCCTGGGATCTAAAAGGTTCCCACCGGGGTGAAGGACGGAGAGTAGGTCTCCCGAGGCCATCGACAGATCAGGCCCAACCGGATGGCTTCGGAGTTCGAACCAAGACCTTGAGACCGGGTCCCACAGATCGGGCCCAGCAGTTAACACCTGCGATTCTGGTGTAGCTGCTGGGCCCGACGTGTTGTCTGTCTGGATGCCGGTGTCGATGGACCCGGTTCCCGGCTGTTAGGCCCAGTTAGTCACAGGAACACCGGCTATTCGGTCCGGTTCGGTCCCCTCTTCGAGGGTTATCCAACCGTTGCGAAGTCCAGCCAAAACAGCCTGAGTCCGATCGTCAACGTCCAGCTTGCGGAATATGGACGTTATGTGGTTCTTGACCGTTTGCGTAGTAATGTTCAACGCGTGAGAGATGTCCTTGTTGCTCCTGCCCCGCCCCAGCTCCTGTAGGAGTTCCATTTCCCGCTGGGATAGGGGAGTCATGACCGACTGTGCCGAACGATTTCTCGCCACATCTGTAGATGCCTGCTGCAGCTTCTCTCGCTTTTCCAGGACCTCGTCCACGGCCTGTTTAAGTCGCCTCAGGGTCACTGGCTTCAACAGGTAATCGTATGCGCCGTGTTTTAGATTGCTGACAGCGATGTTCACATCATCCATGGCGGTGACAAAAATCGCCGCGACATCTGGGTGACGGTCCTTTATGTGCTCGAACAGCGAAAGTCCGCTCATGCCTGGCATGATGATGTCGATGATCACCAGATCGATGTCCTCTTTTGCCAGGATCCCAAGGGCTTCCTTGCCGCCGGCTGCACTGAAGCAAGTCTGACCCGCCTCCCCGAGGCTTTCGCAGAACAGGTCCCGGACTTGCTGTTCATCATCGACCACAAGGATCTTTGTTTCGGAACGTCGCATCTTGTCGCCTCCCAACGGATCCGCGCGCATCCTGTCGCTCGCAAAACTGTCATCACTTCAACCCCCCTTACAAGAGAGGGGCTCGAAGTGTACGTAATCCTGTTTATCGAGTCAATTATCTACCACTGGCGCCTCAACGGCAAATCCCTGAACTTTGACCAGGTCGGGCAGTCCGTCAATGCTCTGGGGCTGGCGTGGCTTCAGGACCGCCTAAGGGCGGATGTGGGGAGGGGTCTCAGCCGGTAATCGTCAGCGCCGCCTCTGCATCCCTGTGGCCAGGACGGTGTGCCGGGAGCATTATCGTGACGCTGGTCCCCTGTCCCTCCTCGGTCTCGACCGTCAGTCTGCCATGATGCATCTCGACGATGTGCTTGGCGGCAAACAGTCCCAAGCCCAAGCCCGTGGTCTTGGTCGAGCGGAAAGGCTCGAAGAGGCTACCCATGATCTCCTTGGCGATTCCGCTCCCGTTGTCCGAGATCCGCGCCATCACGTGTCCGTTGACCTGCGAGGCGCTGGCAGTCACGACCCCGTCCTCTCTTACCGCATCCATCGCGTTTGAAAAGACGTTGGTCAGGGCCTCTCTCAGCAAAACGGGGTTTCCGAGAACCTTCGGCAGACTATCTGGATACTCCCATCGGCAGTCGACCAACTTTTGGCTGTGAAGACCCGCGATACCGTAGGCCTCGTTCAACAGGTCCGGGAGGTTAAGCTGGATCGGCTTTTGCGAGCCGAGGGAGGTAAAGTTCTGTGTTAGTTCTCTCAAGCGAGAGCCCGCGCTCATTGCAATATCCACGTGGGCCCGGTCAGGACTTTCAATGGGTATACGGTCCTGGAGTATTTCCAGCCTGCCCAGCAGCACACCCAGGGGGTTCTTGACCTGGTGAGCGATGTCCAGAGACACCGCTCCGACCGAGGCAAGTTTGGCGTGATTGGCGATCTGCCCCTGGAGTGCCTCCAGCCTGTGCATCGCCCCCTGCAGTTGCGCGTTTACCCTGGTAAGCCCGGAGAAGGCGATGTGGACCAGGGCCACCGGTATTACCAGTGCCGCAATGGTCAAAGGGCTCTCACGGTATGCTATCGCCCCCAGGAATCCAAAGGCTATCAGGCTCAATTCGGCCGCCCCGCCGTCTCTCGTCCCAGCCCACCAGAAACGGATTGGGTTTATTCTTATCTGAAGGCTGGCCACACCGGTAACCAGAGAGGTATTGGCCACGTACATCACCGCAGCAGCGGCTATGACCGCAGGTGTGGAAAGCCCGCTTCCCGCACCCAAAGTGTGGAACACCAGCGACGCCATACCCACGTAGAGGGCCATTGCGCCGGCGTTGAAGGGATACTTGTACCAGGGAAGACGAAGCCTGCTACCCCCGAACCGGAGGAGGTATGTAGAGGTGACAATCCCGGCAATCGCGGCCAGAGCTGCCGCTCCTGGTTCGAGAAGCAGGACCGCACCGAAGAGGACCGCTGTGCTCACGTCGGCCTTGACCCTCGGCGCTACAGGCATAGGGAAGCTGCCCGCCACGACAGCGAGTATAAAAAAGAGCGCTGTTTCGCCGACTAGCGATGCGCTCCACTCAACTCCGGAGACAAGATAGGCCAGCCAGGCTGCACTACCGGTAGCGGTGAGGAATATGTAGGCTTGCAGAAGCCGAGGCACTCTCATTCTAATTAAAACTGCCCTTCGTGCAAACTCAACCGCTAGCTTGTTTGCTAGATATCATCCAAATTATTTGGCCCACGACTTAGTCGTCGTCGTCGCCTCATTGTGCGCAGCTGGGGTTATCCACCGGAACGAAGACATCGACTTTAATCTGCTTTCCCACCACGCCCGTTCCCTCACCTACGACGTCTCCGTCCGCAGTTACTTCCACGGCCACCTGCGTGCCGACCGCATCCCTACCCGCGGGCCTAACCCTGTAACTGACCGTGGCCTCGATGCCGTCAGCACTACACTCGTACCGTTTGGAGTGCTTGATCTTGATGGACTCGTTGGAAGCCTGTTGGACGATGCTGACATCTGCCTTTGCCGGCAAAGTCAAATGTATATTCGCCTTGTGGTTTGCCCCCGGGTCGTCGGTCACCGTCCACGCCGTCCGGACTTCGACACCCTCGATATCCAGTTCGGCATTCCACCACCAACCCGCGCTAGCAACCACCGCCCCAAACAGCAGCACGGAAAGAACCGTTCCCAGAATCACCGTGATACGCCACATTCGCGACACCTCCTTGATCAGTTACCTCCCTTGACCTCGCCGTTCGCCATCAGCCGGATAATTGTGGACCCGGTGAATCGATGGCCAAGGGTATAGTTCTATCGCAGATTCAGATATCTATAGACCTCCACGGCCCCGCAGACGCAGTTTCCGACTGTGACATCTTTATCGTCGCGCCCGGCGGCCGCCAGTTGGTATCTTCCCTCGCTACACAGCATAGTTTGGAGATAACCTTCAACCCAGTCATGACCCAAAAGTACTAGTGATGGGGGGGTAAATTGTCCTATGCAGCCCCGGGGCCATTACTCGTCGGAGGTGCGAAAACGGCCTTTTCACCACTGGGACCAACGGGGGGGGGGGGACATCCGGCAACCGGAGTGACCATTTCGACCTAACGCCGGTAGTACCACATGCCCAGCGGGATAGGACTATCGGGGCGAGTCCACCATGCCCTATGGTCAGGCGGGGGCGGGGTAGGGGTGCCAGGGCAGGAGAATTTGAATCAGACGGCGGGGGTCGGGGATGGTCTTGCCGTAGTAGCATTTGGCCAGGTAGTTGATGGTGCGTGGGAGGGTGGTGGGCAGGTAAAAGCCGTTGACGGTCAGGTCGCGGGCGAAGTCCAGCGCACCGGGCGGGGTACGGTCCTCTTCGACGGCGTCCTGCCACTCGTTAGCCAGCCTGTTGGCGTGCCTGGTGACGGCGAGCTCGGCGCGCTCGCGGACTAGTTTGCGTTAGAGGGCTCTCAGGCGGGCAAACATGGGTTTTTACTCCTTGAGATGGGATATGGGCGACCGGACCAGGGCGAAAAGTGTTTGATTTTGTGTGACATTTTGTGACATTCTGTGCCTCCGGTTGAGTGGAGGTTTATTCGGCGATCCCGGCGAAATAAAAAAAGGGACGGATGGGTGGGTCCGTCCCTACACGTCAGAATTATAGCACGGTTGTTCTGGGAGTGTCAAGGGGGATATGGTGCGAATCTATTGTATAAACGGCGGTGGAATACCCGGCCTATAGCCCCGGCACGGTAGCGGTTCAGACAGAGGGTTGCGGGAGCTATTCTATTCTCCCGTTATGGCAAAGGGGCTAAAGAGCAACATAGGGGTGCCTTTGCATGGGCTGCCACCCTCATTTCTCGATGGCTTCACCATCCCAAGATTGAGGTGGAGGTTGCTCCTCACCCAAATCCCAACTGGACGACAGTACGAATCAGTGTAATTCATGTCGCCACCTATCGTGCCAAGGAAATCGAATTTCAAAGCCAATTTCGTCTAGTCCTATTTGATCGTCTTGCTCCGGCGGCTCGTCCTTCTTAAACACATGCACGAACCGCGTACGATGTAGTGCAGACCCTCTAGCAGAACGCCAATTCATTCTCAACCTAGGGCTACGGACGCGCCAGTATAGGAAGGGAACGTAATCACCTAAAATATGTCTGATTTTCCATCCAGGTTCAAATTCTGTCGGTGTGTTCCCGAATCCGCCATTCTCGACTTCAAACATAGGGCGCTGTTGTTCTCCGATTGAGTCACGGATCCCGGACAGCACCCGGGAGCGTATTTCTGATGTGGATAACCTATGGCTGGTTGGACCTACTCGAACAAAATACCTTCCATAAGCCCCAATTAATTCATCAGGTGCGGCTTGGTCCACCTCAACAGAAACGATCGTCCCTTCCTGAATCTCTAAAGACTCTATTATTGGCTGTAAGGGTGGATCGGTATTTTGGCGAAGGTCATTTGCGAATTGTTCAAGTTTTCCGTCTACGATAGATACTCCGAGAATAATACCCCTCCTGTTGACACCGAAGAAAACGGTGCCACCAAGTGAGTGTGCGAACGCACATAGAGACTCGATAGCTGGCTTGGTTTGAGCAAAGGATTCCTTCAACTCCACTCGCTGGCTCTCGTTTTTGTTTATGATTTGCTTGGCTTCTTCTGGTGTCATAGTAATTTCTTTACGACCAGGACTCTCGTTCCCTTTAACTGCTTGTTAGACGCTCCACGATTCTTAGGAGGTAATTGGCAAGCAGAATTGCCTCCGCTGCTTCCTGAGGATCGTCTAGGTCTGTATCGCGATGGCTAGACGGATTTTTAAGTAATCCAATCGCACCGGTAAAAATATCAGACAATGCCTGACGCTCAGCCGGTTGCATCGATTGGTCGGTAAGTGGTCCAGTTTCGGGATGAAACGCCTCCCTCATCAGACGTACACCGATTTTGTCATTCTCTAGATTTGCTGCCTTCCTTACAAGAATCTCAACCTCTTTGAATGCCTGGAATACCGCCGTATCGTAGTCTCCTCGTAAATAAGTTGGTTGGACCTTTCTAGCAAGGCTAGGGGCGAGGTTCATAGCGCTAAGTAAATTAACTCTACGGTATGCATCCAAATCCGAACTTTCGAGAAGTGCCTTGCCCCGCTTCGTGATATAGAAGAAATCCCGGTCGCCTCTGAGCGGTGCCAACATCCGCTCGCTCTCAAGCCACATCCAGGCTTCCGTAAAGGGCTCGGATACATCTTGCTTGCGTTCTCCCGAATACTCTCTGAGGCTTATAAGGAAGTTGTTGAGGTTCAAACCACCTGGGCTGTTCGGATTCACTTTCGCAAGATGAGAGAGCACAAAAACTCCTAACTCCTCAGGTTCGAGTTTGATGGCTTGCTGGACTGGAGGTAGTAATTCAAAAACCATGTTTGTTCCGTTCCTTCTTGCCCAATGACATTCTACATAGCAAAATCCCTTTGTAGCTAGGTAGGTTGAAAGATAGCGATAACGATTTGGTACCCCTACCCCCAGTTTTTGGAGGAGGGGAGGGCGTAGCTGGTCTCGATGGGGTGGACGTGGTGGACGACGATGTTCATGGTGCCTTCCCGCCTGGAAACGGTGCCCTGTACCTTCAGCACGGGCTCCCTTATCTCCAGGCGGTAGCGACGGAAGGCGTCGGGCCAAACGACCAGGGGGATGTGCCCGAACTCGTCCTCCAGGGTGACGAAGACGGCCTTGGCCCCCGGGTGCTGCCTGCGTATGACGAGCCCGGCAACGGTGACGACGACTCCGTCCTCCAGGTCGGGCACCTCGTTGCTGGGCAGCACCTCCGGGCCCAGTGACGGCCTGAGGTAGGCCATGAAGTGTCCGTCGGGGTGCAGGCCCATGGTCCGGTACTCGCCCAGCATCGCGTCCCAGTCGCTCAGCGACGGCAGCTTGGCCATGTCCTGTTCCACGGGCAGCGGCAGGGGTCGCTGCGAGCCGAGGGGACGGTAGAGCAGGCCGACCTCCCACAGCGCGGCCCTGCGGTCCGGGGCCAGGGAGTCGAAGGCGCCGGCGTCCACCAGTCCCTCCAACGCCTCGCGCTGAAGGCCGGTGCGCTCCACGGCGTCGGCCAGGCTGAGGAAGGGGCCGCCGCTCTGCCGGGCCTCGACGATGGCCTCGGCCCTGGACGCGGCAAGGCCCTTGACGTTGAGGAACCCCAGCAGCACCGCGCCGTCCTTCACGACGCACTTGGCGTCGCTCTCGTTTATGTCGGGGTTCAGGACGTCGATGCCGTGGCGTTTGGCGTCCTCTTTCAGCGTCTCCAGGTTGTAGAAGCCCATGGGCTGCTGGTTGAAGATGCCGACGAAGAACTCCAGGGGGTAGTAGTGCTTGAGCCAGGCCATCTGGTAAGCGGTGACGCCGAAGGCGAAGGCGTGGGACTCGGGGAACATGTACTGGCCCGAGAATTTCCTGAATATTTTTTCCACGACCTCTCCCGGGACGCCGCGGTCCGCCGCGCCGCGCAGGAACTTTTTCCAGTAGGTCTCGAGGAGGTCCTTGTTGTTCTTTCGGCCGAAGGCGCGCCTCAGGTCGTCGGCCTCCCTGGGGCTGAAGCCGGCGACGTCGATGGCGAGCTGGTTGACCTGGTCCTGGAAGAGGATGACGCCCAGGGTGCGTCCCAGGGCCCGCTCCTCCAGCGGGTGGTCGAAGTCCCAGGGGACCCCGTGGGCGTGGCGGCGGATGAACTGGGTGACGCCGTCGTTGGCCCCGACGCCGGGGCGCACGGCGGCGACCTCGTAGGCCATCTCGACCAGGTTGCGGGGCCTGATGCGGGTGATGGTCTGCATCTGGGCCGCCGACTCGACCTGGAATATGCCGATGGTGTCGGCCCGGTGCAGGGAGTCGTAGACGTCGCTGTCCTCGAAGTCGATGCGCGATAGGTCGATGTACCTGCCGGTGCGCTTTTCGATGAGCTGCAGGGCCTCCTGCATCTGGGAGAGGGCGCCCAGGGCCAGGAAGTCGATCTTGACGAAGCCGGCGTCGTCGATGCTGTCCTTGTCCCAGTGGCAGATGTAGCGGTCGTCGATGGCGCTGGGCTGGGCCGGGACGATGTCTATCAGCGGCGAGGAGCCTATGACCATGCCGCCGGGGTGCTGGGCCAGGTATTTGGGGAAGCCGCCAAGCTGCGGCGCCAGCTCTATCAGGTCGCGCCAGCCGGGGGCGTCCACCTTGTGGCGGAAGTCGGGCAGCAGCAGCATCTCGGACCGGATGCCGTCGGCGTGACGTGTGTCGACCCGTTTGGACAGCTTGTCGATGTCCTCGGCCGGGAGACCCAGAGCCTTGCCCAGGTCCCTGATGCAGCCCTTCATCTTGTAGGTGCCGATCATGCCGGTCAGGACGGCGCGGTCCCAGCCCCACCTCTCGTGCACCCGCTTTATCAGCTCCTCGCGGATGTTGCGGGGGAAGTCCAGGTCGATGTCGGGCACCGCGCCCATGTCGTCGCTGATGAACCGCTCCAGGGACAAGTTGTACTCCAGGGGGTCGATGTGGGAGAGGCCGATCAGGTAGCCCACCAGCATGGCCACCGACGAGCCCCGGCCCCGGCCAGGCGGCCTCTCCTCCAGGGGGACCTCGCGGTCGCTGAGCCCCAGGTCGATCATGACCTCGCGGGCGATCTGGATTATGTCGTGGTAGATCAGGAAGAAGCCGGCCAGGTCGTGCCTGCGGATGAGGCGGAACTCCTCGTCTAGCCGCTCGCGGACGCGGGGCGTCATGGAGCCGTACCGCCGTATCGCGGCGCGGCGGCAGAGCTCCTCCAGGTAGGTCTGGGGGGTGTGGCCGTCGGGCACCGGGTGGTCGGGGAAACGGTAGCCCAGGTCCCGGGTGAGGTCGAAGCCCTGTCCTGAGCCTACCGAAGGGGCGCACCTCTCGGCGATGCGCGCCGAGTTTTCCACGGCCTCGGGGAGGTCGTCGAACAGGGCGGCCATCCGGGCCGGGGACTTGAGGTGGAACTGGTCGTTGGGACGCCGCTGGCGGTGGGTCTCCTCCAGGGTCCTGTTGTGGCTTATGGCGACCAGGGCGTCCTGGAGCCGGTGGCGCTCGCGGACGTGGTAGTGGACGTTGTTGGTGGCGACGACGCCCGCGCCCAGCCTGCGGGCCAGCCGGAGCAGGAGGTTGTTGCGCGACCGGTCGCCGTGGACCAGGTTTCGCTGGAGCTCGAAGAAGACGTTGCCGGGGCCGAACCAGTCCAGGTAGTTACGCGCTCGGGCCTCGGCGTCCTTGGTCTTGCCCTCGACCAGGAGGGCGGGCACCGCACCCCTGGAGCAGCCGGTCAGGAGGATGAGGCCCTCGGCGTGACGGGAGAGGAATTTGGGGTCGAGCCTGGGGTCGAGGCGGTCGCCGCCGATGCGAGAGTAGGTGACGAGGTTGCACAGGTTGGCATAGCCCTGCCGGGTCTCGGCCAGGAGGGTCAGGTGGGAGCCGTCCTGGAGGGTGACCTCGGCCCCGGTAATGGGCTGGATGCCCAGGCCGGCGGCGGCGCGGGCGAACTCCATGGCGCCGCACAGGTTGTCGTGGTCGGTGAGGGCCAGGGCGCGGTAGCCGAGGTCCCCGGCGCGGGCCAGCAGCCCTCCGATAGAGGAGGCGCCCTCCTGGAAGGAGTAGTTGCTGTGGCAGTGGAGCTCGACATATGTGTTAGAGGTCATCGTGGTTTGTTTGGGTCATGGTTGTTTGCCCCCACCCCCAGGGTTTTGTCCCGCCCGGCCCGCCCCACGCTTCGCGTGGAATAGGTTTCCCCTCCCAGGGGGAACGAGGAGTAGTTGCTGTGGCAGTGGAGCTCTGCGTACATAGTTTTTTCTCTGGGGGATACCCCCAGACCTCCGGCCCCGATGTATCAGGGCACGTCCCATCAATTAAGACCCGCACCCCCCGGGTCCCCCCCGCCCCGGGCCGGGGGGGGGGGGGGGGAAAATTTAATTGGGGGGGGACCCCACCCCCAGGGGGGGGGGG
>CAZEDC010000037.1:0-25421 GCA_964510985.1 uncultured Dehalococcoidia bacterium | reverse complement strand
CCACCATTCCTCCAGATTGTTTCGTCGTCCTTCCGCGGAAGGACACCTCGCAATGACAATATCAGCAGATCTCGGGGACACCACACTGGGACACCGGAACACCCACCCTCCCCGTGGAGCTGTGAAAACAAGCTAACCCCGTCCGGACGATCAGTTAAGCCCATCATAAAAAATAGACCGGGGGAAATCCGCTGTGTGATGTCCCCCGGCCCTGTTCACGTTGCCACCCGCTCGTCAGAGCGGGTCTGCATCAGCTGCTACTGCGTGCCTGTTTCATTCGTTTGGCCTGAGTGTTACCCCGGTCCCAGCCCGAGCCTGGCATGGAGTTCCTGAACTCGGCCCGTTCACCGCACAGCTTGCAGGTTCCCTGGCTGGTGGGCCCGTTGGGACTCTCGATCAACCAGTGGTGCTTACACTCCGACAAGGTCTGTTCTTGCGGTTCGATCACATTCAGTCCCTTCTATGCTTTAGCTTCGGTGACTTGCCTGCGTTTCTCGATCGGTACATACTCAAGGTCCATCGGGCCGGTGTACTCGAGCCGGGGTCTCAGTAGGATGTTGTTGTCAAACTGCTCCATGACCTGTGCCGCCCAGCCGGGAATCCGTCCCATGGCGAACAGGGAGATAAACAGGTCGTCCGGGATTCCCATGAGGTAATAGATGGCACCGGAGAAGAAGTCCACGTTCTGACAGACTCCCCGTCTGGAATAGGGCTCCATCGTCTTGGCTACCGCGTCGAGGATGGAGAACCACTTGGGTTGTCCTCGGCGCTCGCCCAGCGCCTTGGCGTCGTCCTTAAGGTGTAGGGATCTTGGGTCAACGGCCTTGTAGACGCGGTGTCCGAACCCCATGACCCTGCCCCCACCGGCGCGGAGCTCCTTTATGTATGACTCGACGTTCTCCACGCTCCCGATATCCTCGGCCATCTTCATCACTTCCTCGGCGGCGCCACCGTGGGCCGGGCCTTTGAGGATGGCTATACCGGCCGTGACGGCCGCGTGCAGGTCGGCGTCGGTCGACGCCGTAACCCTGGCCCCGAAGGAGGAGGCGTTAATGCCGTGTTCGGCATGAAGGATAAAGTCTTTGTCCAGAAGCGCAGCGTCCTCGGGGACCGGCTGTTTGTCAAACAGCATATAGAGGAAGTTGCCCGCGTGGTTCAGATTAGGATCGGGAGCTACCGGCTCGTTGCCGTCGCGGATGCGAGAATGAGCGGCAACTATGGCCGGCGCCATCGCCGTGAGCCGGATGCACTTGCGGATGGTCGCCTCACGGGAGTTATCGGCGACATCGGGGTCGAGACCGGCCAGCGCGGATACCGCCGTGCGCAATACATCCATCGGGTGCGCGTCTTTGGTCAGCCTGATAACCTGGATGACCTCTTCGGGCAGTTGGCGGCTGGCCCTGATCTTGGCGTCGAACTCCGACAACTCGTCACTGGTCGGCAGGGAACCATAAATGAGGAGGTAGATGGTCTCCTCGAAGGTGGAAAACCTGGCCAGGTCGTCAATGTTGTAGCCGCGGTATAGGAGTTTTCCGATCTTGCCGTCGATGAAGCTCGATTTAGTTCTGTCAATGTACACGTCCCGGAGGCCGCGCCGGATTTCCATCTTTTTTTCAGTCATAAATTACTCTCCCGGACGTGACTAACTGGAGACGGTTCTCGGTGAAAATAGTACGGTAGTAATTGTCGCTGTCAAACAAGTAATTGGTGTTTCGATACAGCGGTCCAACGCCGGTAAATATACGCATGGAGACCGAGCAATTTTAGCATTATAATGGGGCGCATGTCAAGAAACGAGTCTAGTGCGTAGGCTCTCCAGCACCGCTCTCAGGTGGCCTGGACGGGGCCAGGATTGGACTTTCTTCAACCGGACTCACGTCCCCAAAAGCACTGATGATGTCCTTCGATTCGTCTGCCTGACAATATGCGTCAGACCGCCAGATACGGTAGTAATAACATTCACAAGTGATTGACTGAACCCGATCCTTGTCGCTACAATGGCGGCGCATTCCTTTAGAGAGCCTGTCAGATCTTGGGTGTAACCAACGGTACCGTGGCTCCCAATGGGAACCGGGACGGTGGTCTTCAGGCGAAAACCGACACAGGAGTGTAATGGAGTTCTCCGAAGTCCCTGAAGTAGTAGTCCTTCGATTGCCCCTTTATGTCAGGGCGCTTCTCCAATTGTCCTCTGAAGACGTCAGCGTTGTTAGCTCCCAGCAGTTGGGTGAACGCCTGCAGATCACCCCTGCCCAGATCAGGAAAGACCTGAGCTATTTTGGGAGGTTTGGCAAGCAGGGCCGAGGGTACAACGTCAACTTTCTCGTGGAGGAGTTGAGGCGCATCCTGGGCCTGGACCAGAAATGGGTGGCATGTCTGGTGGGGGTAGGCCGCTTAGGACGCGCCATCATCAACTATCCCGGTTTTGCCCCTGAGGGTTTCTCCGTAGCAGCCGTATTCGATAACAACGTCCAGCAGGTGGGGACCACGGTCGGAGGACTCCGGGTGCAGCCCATGTCCGAACTGCCCGAGACTGTGCAGGCTAAGAAGATCAGCATCGGTATCGTGGCCGTGCCGGCCCGGGAGGCACAGACTGTGATCGACCACCTGGTGGAGAACAGGATCAGGGGTATTTTGAATTACGCCCCGGTGGCGCCATACGTACCGAAAGGTACGGTGATGATGAACATTGATCCGGTTCTATCCCTACAGGCAATGACCTTCTACCTGCACAACGTTTAATAACCCCCATATGGCCGTAAAGACAGGGGCGCACTCTTGTGCGCCCCTTTTTTCGTTCCAGATCGGGGTCGTTTTCAGATCACCCGGAAGACGGCGGCGGGCCCTCCCGGCGTCTTCTCCTGCGCCGTGCCACCTTTAGCCGTGCCTGAGACCTCCTTGCGGCGGTCATGGCCATCTCAAGGTCAATATCCGAGGACCTGGACGCGATACGCTCCTGGGCTTTCCTCAACGCCTCCTCAGCGCGCTCGATGTTGATTTCTTCGGCGTGCTCGGCAGTATCGGCCAGGATAATTACCTTGTTTCCAAGCACTTCCATAAAGCCGCCGCTGACGGAGATATAGCTCTCCTCACCGCCTTTGACCACACGGATTTCGCCCGGCTTCAGGGCGGTGAGCAACGGCGCGTGGCGCGGCAAAATCCCCAGCTCGCCGTCGATGCCAGGCGCCACGAGCACGTTAACGTCCTCTGAATATACCGACCGTTCGGCGGTCACTATCTCCAACCGCATGGTAGCCATTACGCTTGATAATCCCCCCGGGTGGTCTTCCCTTAGGCTTCCGTAGCCATCCTCTCGGCCTTCTCCACGGCCTCCTCGATGGGACCGACCATGTAGAAGGCCTGCTCGGGCAGCTCGTCGTGCTTCCCTTCCAGGATCTCCTTGAAGCCGCGGACCGTCTCCTTGACCGGGACGTAGCGGCCCTCCTGGCCTGTAAACGCCTCAGCCACGAACATGGGCTGGGACAGGAACCGCTGGGTCCTCCGCGCCCGGCTGACGATCAGGCGGTCCTCGTCCGAAAGCTCCTCGGTGCCCAGGATGGCGATGATGTCCTGCAAGTCCCGGTAGCGCTGGAGCACCTGCTGGACACCCCGGGCGACCTCGTAGTGCTCTTGACCGACAACCGCGGGGTCCAGTATCCGGGAGAACGATGTCAGCGGGTCAACAGCGGGATAGATGCCCTGCTCGGAGATCGCGCGTTCCAAGGCCACGACGGCATCCAGATGTCCGAAGGTGGTCACGATCCCCGGGTCGGTGTAGTCGTCGGCGGGCACGTAGATGGCCTGGAATGACGTGATGGAGCCGTCCTTACTGGAGGTGATCCTCTCCTCCAGGTCGCCCATCTCAGTGCCCAGTGTCGGTTGGTAACCCACGGCCGACGGCATCCTACCCAGCAGGGCCGATACCTCCATGCCGGCCAGGATGTAGCGGTAGATGTTGTCGATAAACAGGAGGACGTCTTGATTTCGCTCTTCCTTGAAATACTCAGCCATGGTGACACCGGTCAGGCCGACCCTGGACCGGATTCCCGGCGACTCGTTCATCTGTCCGAAGACGAGGACGGTATTTTTGAGGACGCCGGACTCTTGCATCTCATGCCAGAGGTCGTTGCCCTCGCGGGAACGCTCCCCCACGCCGGCGAAGACCGAGACGCCCTCGTGGACTGTGCCGATGTTGCGGATAAGCTCCTGGATTATGACTGTCTTCCCCACGCCTGCCCCGCCGTAGGCGCCGATCTTGCCTCCCTTGGTGAACGGGGTTATAAGGTCCATGACCTTCAGGCCGACCTCCAGGACCTCGACCGTGGTAGCCTGCTCCTCGAACTTGGGAGGGGGCCTATGGATCGGCCATAACTCCTTCGTCTCGACCTCCTCCAGGCCGTCCAGGGTCTCGCCCAGGGCGTTGAAGAGCCGGCCTAGCGTGGGCTCCCCCACTGGAACCGCTATGGGCTGGCCCGTATCGTCGACGTCAACGCCTCGGACCAGGCCCTCGGTCGGGCCGAGAGCCAGGCACCTCACCCAGTTGTTGCCAACGTGTTGCTCGACCTCCAGCACCAGCCGTCGGCCATCTATCCGGGTCTCCAGAGCGTTGTAGATGGTCGGCATGGCATCGGGTGGGAACTCCACGTCCACCACGGTGCCGATCACCTGGGTTACCTTACCTGTAGCCATGGTTCCTCCTGAATCCTCGGGCCGGGAAATGGCCTTTGCGTTTTTATGTCTATAGATTCGGTTGACGCCTAGGTCCCGACGGCGGCAGCGCCTCCGACGATGTCCAACAACTCGGTGGTAATGCTCTCCTGGCGGGCCTTGTTCATGACCAGCGTGAGGTCTTCGGCCATCTCATCCGCATTATCCGTGGCATTGCGCATCGCGACCATGCGGGCCGACTGCTCGCTGGCTCCACCTTCCAGAACGGCGTGGTATAGCTGCATCTCAACGAATCGTGGGAGCAGGCCCGAGAGCACCGAGAGGGCGTCAGGCTCATAGATGTACCCCACCGCCTCCTGCGGGCGCAGCTCGGCCGGCATTACGGGCAGCAACGGTTCGACCACCGGCCGCTGCACGGTGGTGCTGACGAAGTCCGCGTAGACCATGTAGACCGCGTCGACGTTCTCACGGGTGTACTCGTCGATAATCAGGTGCGCTATCGGCGCGACGTCCGCCAGCGAGGGGTAGTCCGGCAGGTCCGTGAACACAGCGCGGACGTCAGTCCCATACCTGACCATAAAGTCCCTACCCTTCTTGCCCGCCGCGATCACGCTGACCTGTCCGGCGTGATCGAGAACGAACTGGGCGGCGGCACGGTTGATGTTGGAGTTCAACCCTCCTGTCAGGCCGCGGTCAGGAGTGATGTGGACGATCTCGACGTTCTTGATCTCTCTTGTACGCAGCAGGGGGTGTATGTTCTCGTCCTCCTGGGGCTGGGCCGCCAGGTCGGCCAAAAGGTTCCGCATCCGCTCTGAGTACGGCCTTCCTCTCAAGGCGAGTTCCTGGGACCTCCGCATCTTAGACGCGGCGATCATGGACATGGCCTTGGTTATCTTGGCTGTGTTCTCTACGCTCTGAATTCGGCGGCGTATCTGTCTTACGCTTGGCATGACACCGGTTTCCGGCTCTTACGGAGCCTCTATGAAAGTTAATCTAACTAGATTGTTATGAAGAGTTTAACGTCTGTCACCCTGAGCGTAGCGAAGGGTCTGGGGTGGGGATTCCCAATCCGGACACCGGCCACCACCCACCCCCAGATACTTCGTCGCCCCGACCCGTCGGGGCTCCTCAGCATGACAGTGTGTTGATTCAACATTGATTTGACACTAGTACGGCACACCGGCCTTAAACTCCTCGATAGCAGCTTTGAGGGCGGCCTCCGACTCGTCGTTCACCACCTTTTCCTCGGCTATTTTGGCGAGCAGATCGGGGTGGTTTGAGTCCATAAATCTCCGGAAGGCGCTGGAGAAGTCCAGGACTTTAGGGATCTCCACATCGTCCAGGTAGCCGTTGATCAACGCGAACAGGATGACAACCTGCTGCTCCATGGCGACCGGTACGTTCTGGCCCTGCTTGAGAATTTCGGTGGCCCGCTGGCCTCGCTCGAGCTGCGCGCGGGTGGCCCGGTCGAGGTCCGCCGTGCCGAACTGAGCGAATGTGATGAGCTCCCGGTACTGGGCCAGGTCCAGGCGCAGTCGACCGGCGACGCTCCTGATGGCCCGGGTTTGGGCGGAGCCGCCCACCCGCGAGACGGACAGCCCGACGTTCACGGCAGGCCGGATGCCGGAGTTGAATAGCTCGGGCTCCAGGTAAATCTGCCCGTCGGTGATCGAGATGACGTTGGTGGGGATGTAGGCGGACATGTCCCCCGCCTGGGTCTCGATAACCGGCAGCGCGGTGAGCGAGCCGCCTCCGTGGGCCTCGTCCATCTTCGCGGCCCGCTCAAGAAGCCGGCTGTGGAGATAGAACACGTCGCCCGGATAGGCCTCCCGACCGGGTGGGCGTCTCAGCAGCAGCGACATCTGTCTGTAGGCCCAGGCGTGTTTCGAGAGGTCGTCGTAGACTATCAGGGCGTCCTGGCCCCGCTCCATGAAGAACTCGCCCATGGCACAGCCGGCGTAGGGCGCCAGATATTGCATGGGCGCCGGATCGGAGGAGTTGGCCGCCACCACGATGGTGTGTTCCATGGCGCCGTGCTCCTCCAGGAGCGCGACGGTCTGGGCCACCTTACTTGCCTTCTGGCCGACGGCGACGTAGATGCAGAACAGGTCGCCGCCTTTCTGGTTGATGATGGTGTCGATGGCAATGGTCGATTTGCCGATGGAGCGGTCACCGATGATCAGTTCCCGCTGGCCCCTGCCGATGGGTATCATGGCATCGATGGCCATGATACCGGTCTGGACCGGGGTATCGACAGATTTGCGGGTAGACACGTCCGGGGCGACGATCTCCACTGGTTTGGACGAGCTAGCCTGTTCGGTCTTGATGGGCCCCTTGCCGTCGATCGGCCTGCCCAGGGCGTCCACCACACGGCCCAGGAGCCCCTCTCCTACCGGCACTTCGACGATGCGCCCCGTGCTCCTTACCTCGTTGCCCTCTTTTACGGCCAGGGGGTCGCCCATGATCACGACGCCGACGTTGTCCTCCTCCAGGTTCAGGGCCATGCCCATGGTGCCGCCCTCGAACTCTACGAGTTCGCTATAGGCCACTCCGGACAGGCCGTGCACGCGAGCGATGCCGTCGCCCACCTCCACGACCACACCCACGTCCACGACGGTGAGTTCGCCACCGAACTCTTCGATCTGGCGCTTGATTACGGACGCTATATCCTGTCCTCTGACTGCCATGTCGGCCTCCCTAGATTAGTCGAGTGCGGGGGTAGCCCGGCTCGGTCCACGCCCCAGTGTTTTTATCCTGCAAGAATCCCGTAGTCGGCACACCCACCCTGTCCGACATACTACAATGAACTTGTCGGACTCTCCGATACCTTTAATCTGTGCTGGCTCGGAGTCCGCCCCCGCGGAGAGCCTATCCAAGGGCGGGTCACCCTTTTCGCAAGCAAGGATTAGTATTAGCCCTGGCCTACGAGACCCGCTCGCCGAACTCCCGTCTCATCCTGTCCAGTTTGGTCCTGGTGCTGCCGTCTATCACACGATCGCCGGCCTTGGCCACGAATCCCCCGAGGGTCCAGGGTTCGACCCGCGAGACAAGCTGCACCTCTTTGCCGACGATTTTTTCCAGTAGGTCTCTGATCTTGCGTCGTTGTTCGCCATCAAGGGAAACGGCCGAAACGACCTCTGCCCGCTCGACTCCTCGATGAGCGTCCAGCAGCCGCTGATACTGTTCCACCACGCCCGGCATTGTGTGGGCTGCGTTTCGGGACGCCAGGAGCGAGACCAGGTTCAGGGCAAGGGGACCGACCGCGTCTCCCAGGGCTCCTTTGGCAACACTGACTTTTTTGGCCGTGGGCACCTGTGGAGCGTCGAGAAATTCCGCGAACTCTTTGTTCTCGACGGCCTGCGCCAGGACCGACAGGTCGTCTCGCCAGGCGTCCAGATCGTCCCTTTCAAGGGCGATCTGAAACACGGCTTGGGCGTACCGTCTCGCCGAAGCGGCTCTTGCCATTCTCTCTTCCTGACTATCGACTGGTCCGGGTGCGGTCACTCGACCTGCCCGGCATCTTCATTGGCGTGGAACAGAGTCTCACACCTCGAAACAGGCTCGAATTCCGGCTCATGCCCGGTCGGGCATGAGCCCGGCGAATCCTATTCGGGCACCAACTGAGAGCTTTCCTCCAGCACCTTCTCGATGATCTCCTTGTGGTCCGACTCGTCCAGAGAGCGTTCAATGACGCGCTCGGCCGCGACGATGGCGAGGCCGGCGAACTCGCGGCGCAACTCCTCAATGGCGGCGTCCCGCTCTCTCTGAATGTTTGCCTGGGCCCTGACGCGTTCGCCATCTATCTCGGCCCTGGCCTTGGCCAGCTCCTCCTCGCGGAACCGGTCCGCCACGTCCCTGGCCTGAGCGATCATCTGCTGGCCCTCGGACCTGGCCGTTTCGATCTGTTTCTGCATCTCCTCCTGGGACCTGGCGGCTTCCTCTTTGATCGTTTCCGCCGTCTCCAGGCTCTCCTTTATGCGGGCTGAGCGTTGGTCCAACATCCCCAGGACCGGCTTGAACAGCAAGCGGTACAGCAACGCAAACAGGATGAGGAAGCTGACTATCTGGGTGATCAGCCCAGGTATGTTGAATCCTAGGGCTTCCATGCCTACTCCTTGGAAGGCCTTACATTCGGAATGCTCCGAGCGCGTTCATAGCGGCGCCCGGCGTAGAGCCGGCCTAACTAGACGAACTTGATGATTACGGCCACGACCAGCGCATAGATCGCGATGGCTTCGGCGAACGCGATGGCGAGAATCATATTCTGCTGGATAGGTCCCGCGGCCTCGGGGTTTCTACCCAGAGCCTCCATCGCCTTGGCGGCCAGAATCCCAATGCCGATCCCTGGACCGAGCGCCCCCAGTCCAATCGCCAGACCGGCGCCGATGTTCATGATGTCTCCCTCTATCATTCGTGACTCCTTTCATTGGTCTTTTTTTAGTCTGTCGACCGGCGCACCGTCCGGCCATTCCGAGCGTGCCGGCGGTCCCGATGATGAGGGTCTGTTCGCCGGGGCCTGCCGTATAAAAGGGCTAATGCTCCTCTACATCATGGCTGACGGTGGCCATCGCGGCGAAGACCAGCGTCAGAATGGAGAAAATAAATGCCTGGATTAGACCCACGAACAGCTCTAGTCCCAGGAAGGGGATTATCCCGATCAATGGGAGGAGGAAGGCCATGGCGACGAGCAGGACCTCGCCGGCGAATATGTTGCCGAATAGCCGGAAGGTGAAGCTGATGACTCGAGCGATCTCGCTTATCCCCTCCAAAATTCCGACGAACAGGCCGATGGGGCCTGATTTGAAGTTGAGGAATTTACCTACGTGACCGAAGAATCCCAACGCCCTGAATGCCCAGAGATGTACCATGAACATGGCCACCAGTGCGATGGCCAGAGTGGTGTTTACCTCGGTGTTGGCGCTGCGAAGAAACGGAACCAGCAGCCCGGCCCGATGGCCGTCCTCCACGCCGTCGTGCTCGTATTCCTCGGCCGTCATTTCATCATCCACCGAGCCGAATGGGGAGAATGAGAAGGACGAATCTCCCTGGAACACCTGGAGTTTGATTGCGGCCAGGTCGAGTTCCTCTCCATCCTCCTCGGCTTTCTCCTCGGCGTGATGGATGACATCCTCCGCGGTCTCGATCCGGCCGATAGTGCCGAATCCGGGCAGGATACCCAACCAGTTGGCGGCGACGATAAAGAGGAATATGGTCATCACGAGGGGCAGGAAACGTCTTGCCTTCTCAGGCCCCGCGATCGACTCGCACAGGTTCAGGAAGAACTCGATAATGACCTCGATCAGGTTCTGGATGCCTCTGGGGACCTCGGTCATTTTGCGGGTGCCGAAAAAAGAGATAGACACCAGGACGATGATCGCGAACCAGGTGGCGATCATCGTGTTGGTGACCTTGAAGTCGAGGAAGAGAGCGTCTTCCGTAACCGATTCGGCCGGAAGTTGGATGTGGGAGATGGGGGAGCTTAGAAAACCGCCGCCGAACTCGTTTCCCAGTGCCCCACCCGCGAGACTGACGATGAAGATGATGGCTGCGACGACCAGCGCGGTCACCGCCTTGGGGCTCCTGAGAAGCTTTGACACTACTCTCTAGTTTCCTCGTCCATCGAGTCGGAGGTGTCGGCCAGGACCGCCAACAGCATCCGGTACATTCCTACTACAGCCAGGGCTATCCCCATGCTCAAACCCAGCATCGTAAACCAGGGGCTAAGGTCCAGCCACCGGTCCACATACAGGCCGCCTGCGGCCCCGCCTCCGATGCAAATGGCAACGTACCAACCGATGCCCACCAGCCGGAGCACGGTGCCCATGCCGCGTGCGTTCATTGGGGCCTCCGCTGGAGCTTGTGTAGTATATCACAAGGTTTTTTTTAGGGTCAATTAAGGGCTCCGCACCGGTATATAGGGGCCAACGGCCGGCTCAAGTTCGTAGTCCGATGGACCCATGGTTCGCCAGGCTCACCATGAGCGGCCGCGTTGTCTGTCGTTCACCATAAGCCCGTCGAAGAATCACCCCGTCCCATCCCTCTGTCACCCTGAGCGGAGCGAAGGGTCTGGGGTGGCCGGGTCCCAATCTCGGTGAGCGAAATGGCCGCCCCACCCCTCCGAAAAACGGAGTCCGCGCCAATATCGATCAAGGTGGTGGACAGATACTTCGTCTCCGACCTCAGAATGACATTCCAATAATGCGCACGGCCAACTCGATAGGTGGACCGGCAGCCCGGAGGTGCGCAGGACGAGATCGGTCGCGGGACCAGACGGCTACTCGCTGTCAACGCCCAGTTCCTCCCGTAAGTCGCGGATCACCTCTACGGCAGTGCGTGTGATGGTAAATTCTCGGAGTCCTACCGGGACGTTCTCAATCTCGGGTACGATCTTTATGGCCACGAAAACAGGCCCTTGCCCATCCAGGATCTCAGGGAGGCGAACGGCAAACTCCTCCAGATCGTTTATCGAGCAGACCGAAGTGTATCCCGACTCCCTGGCCAGTCCTTCGTAGTCGACATTCTGTGCGTTGGGCACGGGTTGCCCACCGGTGGTGGCGTAGCTTTCGTTGTCCAGGAGGAAATGATAGAAGTTCTTAGGCAGCTGTCCGGCTGTGGTGACCAGCGAGCCCAGGTTCATCAGCAGTGAACCCTCTGAATCGAACAGGACCACCTTCTCATCGGGTTGGGCCAGTGCCAGACCCAGGGCGAACGGACCGATCTCCCCCATGCTTTCCACAACTCTCCCGGCGTCCCGTTTGGGATTGTCGGTATACTCCTCCCAGTGCCTGAAGCCGGCCAGACCGCTGGCCAACACGATCGCATCTCCGCGGACCTTCTTGAACACGTCGAAGATATCGGTCGCCTTGATCATGGCCTGGTTCCTCCCGCCAAAAGAGTCGTGTGGATAAAACCCACCGATTGTAGCGACCGTCCCGCACCGGGTCAAGCGGTCGGGATATGGAAGGGGCGAGACAACAAAAGGCATGGTAGTATGATGGGCGATTCATCCAGGACGGACCTCGCTCTAATCCGTGAATACAGGCAAAGGAGACGGCCATGAGAGATGTCGCAATCATAGGTGCGGGCATTACGCCGTGTAAGAGTCGATGGGTCGAGAGGACCTATTACGGCCTGGCCCAGATGGCGGTGAAGGAGGTCGTGGCCGACGCCGGAATCTCTGTCAAAGACATAGATGGAGTGGTCTACGGGATATACAACGACATCTTCGAGATGTCGGCGATACCCGAGCACCCGCTGCAGGGGATCATAGGCATGGCCAACAAGCCCGGCATGCGGATAACCTGCGGTGGGGCCACCGGCTCCTACACTATGTTGACCGCATATACCTGGGTGGCAAGCGGCCTGTACGACGTCGTCCTGGCCCTGGGCGTTGAGAAGGCCACCGACTGCTTCGATTTCGAGTCGATGACCTCGACGCCCGAGGTGATCAAGACCATCGGCTGGTCCGGCGATACCTTTTACGAGAGGGAGCTGGGCTGGACCGCGTCGGACAGCTACGCCGAGGTGGTGCTTGCCTACATGGACGAGCACCCCGACGACCTCCAGGACGAAGCGTCGGCCCGGATCGCCGAGATTCTTTCAGATCAGGTCCAAAACAATCCCTATGCACAACGGTACAACGAGCGGGTCACGGCTGAGATGGCGATGAACTCCCGGTACGTGGTCTACCCCTTCAAGCTGCTGGAGACCTGCGTCTACACCGAAGGGGCCGGTGCCGTCATCTTCGCCGCTGCCGACAAGGCCGAGGCCATCTGCAAAAACGCGGGCGTGCCTCCCATCTGGGTCACGGGCGTCGGCGCCGCCAACGAGCACAACGTCGCCGGCAGGGACGACCGCCACAAGGTCATGAACAGGATTCTGTCGGACCATCTGGCCGCCCAGTCGGCCTACAAGATGGCCGGAGTGACCGATCCGGTTAAGGAAATCCAGGTCGTCGAAATGCACGACGCGTTCATCAAACAACTCCAGATCACCATGGCCGAGATGGGTTTCACCTCGCTGGGCAGGGCCGACGACCTGGTAAACGAGGGAATCATGGAGCCGGGAGGCCCGGTCCTGGTCAACCCCAGCGGCGGACTCACCTACGGGGGTCACTTCGTGGGCGGCTCCAACATGTTTTCGTGCTGGAGCGCCCGCAAGGAGTTGATCAATCGGGACTTGGAGAGAGCCCTGGTCCACGGGACCGGGTCAACCATCGCCCAGTACGCCTCGGTGATGGTCATCGAGAGGAGGTCCTGACGTGGCGAAGAAAGTAATCCCCCCAGAGATGGTGCCCGACGTCGCGTCGGAGGTGCTGGACATCGATGGGGAGAGGTATCTCCAGTCCAACGAGGCGATGTTCACCTTCTATAAGCGCAGCAAGGGGGAGTTTTCGCCCTACTTCCTGGGGCTAAAGGAAAGAAAGGTGATACTGGGGGCCAGGTGCCCGAGCTGCAAACTGATCCGCGTACCGCCGTTCATGCTGTCCTGCCCCGAGTGCGACTTCCAAGACCTGGAGTTGATGGAGATGTCGGACACGGGGGTGATGAACTCCACCCCTCCCATCACCTACTTCGGCCACTCGCTGTTCCAGCACCTCGTGCCCTTCGGCCGGGGGCGCGTAATGCTGGACGGGGCCGATACGGCGCTGCCCATTCACGTCTACACGACGAAAGGGGTGTTGACGCCCAGGATTTTCAAGAAGGGCACGCCGGTCAAGGTGATCTTCAGGGACGAGCGTATAGGAAATCCCACCGATATGTTCGCCGTGCCCATCGAGGAGATTCCCGAGGAGAAACGAGGGGTCCAGGGTCTACAGGAGAGCGACCTGGACTGGGAGAGCGCGGTGGAGCCGGCCCTTCCCGAGCCCACGGCCGATACCAGGGCCGGGTTCGAGTCGGCCCTGTCCCAGATCCAGCAGATGGCCGCCAGAGTAGCCGAAAGCGACCGGGCTCAGCGGGACCTGGCGGGCTGGAGCCGAAGGGTCCAGGTGAAGACACCGGGCGGGCGGTTCGCCCTCCTTATCGACGATTCGAAACTGGAGGTCCATCCCGGAGAGATAGACGCGCCCCACTTCGTCATGGTGGCCCTGGACCAGGACGTTTTCACCGACTGGATAAACTTCCGGGGCTCCCTGACCAACGCCATCATCGCCGAGAAGCTCTGGATCAGCGTGAACGGGGAATTCATCACGGTCTTCAAGCTTGACCGGCTGCCGCGAAGCATCCGGCGCTCGTCGCGGTAAGGAGCGAAGCTGTCCCCTACCCCCCTACTATATCGAAAGTAAAAAATGGTTGGCCTGGCACTGGTTGTCATCCTGAGGCGTCCTTCCAGCGAAGGACTCAGAAAGACAATTGTGGACAAACCAGGCCTGCGGTAGGGGCAGGTTTGAAACATGCCCTTACGTATGTTATCGGAGGGGATGGTCGATAGGGTTTTTCAGCACCCTGCTAAGAGCCCCCTAAGGCCAGAGGACCTTGCTCTCGAAGTAGACGGCCTTCAGGAACTGGTCGGTGTAGGCCGTCCGGTAGTCAAGGGGGCCGGGCAACGCGTCGAACTTCAGAAGCTGCTCGTAGAAGGCTTTCCACTGGCCGTCGGTCATCCAGCCAAGGCCGTCGGTCTGAGTGAGCGGGCTCACGGCATCCCCGAGTTCGGTCCTCAGCATGAAACGCTCGTGCTCCAGGTCGTTCTGGGGGGCGTTCAGCATGACAATATGGAGCGCCCGGTCCGGATTGTCCAACGCGTATCGCAGACCCTTCATGGTCGCCTTCAGAAAACGCTCGATCTTGTCGGGCTCCTCCTCGACCAGGTCGTTTCGGGTGATATAGGTAAGCCCCATGCTGGGCACGCCGAAGTCCACCGGCTCCCAGACGTTCACATCGAACCCCAGCCTTCTTATTGTGTCGGGCTCGTTGGAGTTGAACACCGCCAGGATATCGACCTTACCCTCGGTGAGAATCCTGGGGTCGAATCCGACCCGGACCTCGGTGATCTTGGAGCGGTCCACTCCGTTGGCCTCGAGGATTGCAAGGTACTCGGGCGGCACCGAGGTCTTGTAGCCGAAGATCTTCCCCTCCCAGTCTTTCGGGGTCTCGATTCCCGAGTCCTTGAGGGCCACGAATGCCTGCTGGCTCTGTTGGCCGAAAAGCGCAAAAGCTACCACCGGTAGGTCCGGGTCCGCACGACGCTTGAGAACGGAGGCGCCGCTGGCCGTGGTCACATCGACATCACCGGCGATAAGCAGTTTCAGGTGCTCTCCGCTGGAGGCATGCCGTATCTCCACGTCCAGGTGCTGGTCGCGGAAATAGCCCATGGTCTCGGCGACGTAGGCGGCTACGAAAGGGAGGTTGGCCTGGGCCTTGAACCCGGCCATGAAGACCATTCTATCGAAGGGTTCCTTATCCGTGGAGTCCGAACATGCCCCGGTGAACAACGCCAGGGCTGCAATGACTAGCGCTAGGAGACGTATGGCCTGGTTGCTTCTGTGCAAATTCCGCGTCCTCTTGTTGAGATGTTGGCGAGAGCGCCCGGGCTCTATTTTAGCCGACCAGCGACGACTCATGCCAGAACAGCAGTTTCTTCTCCAGGTAGGCCGTGATGATAGTGAGGGCTATGCCGATGAACGCCAGTGTAAACACGGCGGAGAAAAGTGTCGGCATTTGGAGGTTGTTGTGGGCGACGATTATCACGCTACCCAGGCCCCGGTCTCCGCTGAACCACTCCCCCACCACCGCACCGATGACCGACAGCGGGATGGCGATCCGGAAGGCTGCGAACAGGTATGGCAGCGAGCTGGGGACGCGGAGTTTCAGGAAGATCTCCGTCCGGGAGGCGTGGAGCGAGCGAAAGAAGTCCAGGGCCACCGGGCTCACGGACCGGAAGCCCACCATGGAGTTGATCAGCACCGGGAAGAAGGTGATGAGCGCGGCGATCAGCACCTTGGGAAATGACCCGAACCCGAACCAGATAACGAACAGCGGCGCCACTGCGACGATCGGTGTGACCTTCACCAGTACCGCCAGCGGGAGAAGGCTGCGCTCCAGGAACCTGGAGTGCGCCATGGCCGTCGCGCCGGTGATGGCCACGGCCGCGCCGAGCCCGAATCCGGCCAGGGCCTCCCACAGCGTGATGCCTCCGTGGCGCGCAAAGTACCCAAAATCGCCGAAGAGACGCTTGAGTATGGCCCAGGGCCCGGGAACGATGTACTCTTCGACATCGGCTATTCTCGTCCAGAGTTCCCAGCCCACGGCTAGCAGTACAAGCGCCGCCACCGGCGGCAAGAGGTACCCGGCGGCCGACCCCACACCACCCCAACGCCGCCAGGCTGGTCGCTTTAGCCGGCTCTTACGAGCCTGCCTGTGCTTTAAGAACCGGCTCTCCACGGCCTGCTCCTATGGATAAGACATGTTTGACGTGCTGAACGTGGTCCAGGAACCGTTTGGAGCGTTCCAGCTCCTCCCCACGTGGACGGGGCAAATCCACGCGGAGTTCTTCAAGGATGCGGCCCGGCCCCGAGGACATGACCACCACTCGGTCGGCAAGCAGCACGGCCTCCTGGATGCTGTGGGTCACGAAGACGACGGTCTTGGGCCACAGCCCCCACAGACGCAGAAGCTCGTAGCGCATGGCGGCGCGGGTCATCTCGTCCAGGGAGCCCAGCGGCTCGTCCATCAACAGAACGGCCGGGTTGAGGACCAGGGCACGGGCCAGCGCCACGCGCTGTTTCATGCCGCCGGAGAGCTGGTGGGGATGGTAGTCCCGGAACCGGGCCAGGTCCACCGCCTCCAGCAGGCGCTCCGGCTCGTCGGAGTCGGCATGATTCTGGCCGGTGTTGAGCTGTAAAGGCAGGCGGATGTTCTGGAGCACGGTGCGCCACGGCAGCAGGGACGGGTCCTGGAATACGAATCCGATGGACTTGCGGCGCCGTGCCTCCAGGGGCGGCACCTCGTCCACCAGGATGTCACCCGTCGTGGGCTCCAGCAGGCCGCCGATGATTCTGAGCAGCGTGGTCTTGCCGCCGCCGCTGGGGCCGACCACCGAGATGAACGCGCCCCGCTCGACCGCCAGGTCTACGTCCTCCAGGGCGGTGAGTTTCCGTCGGCCCGACGCGAAGACATGTGTGAGGCCGTGTACTTCGATATGCTGCAGCTGGTCCATGTAGCGGCGCACCCCTCAGTGCATCGCCCTATGATAGCACAGGGGTGACATAGAGCAGGGTGGAAAAAGGTGACAAAGCAGAAAGAATGAACATCTACTTGGGTTGATCGGCAGCGGCAGGATTTCGATCTGAGTTTTCCTTTTCACCACCAGTTATTACGGTCCACGAGATAAAAAATCAGTGCTCCAAGCCCAATCAAAATCACCACAAACAGCATGAATAGGGTTGATAGCCCTAGGTCCTTGGCAAGCGGCTGAACCTTAGACTTCGGGAGTCCGAGCACCTGTCGGACGGCAACTTCACCCTCTTTCTCGACGTAGAACTGCTCCTGCCCAGGTGTTCCTGCGAACTCGCCCTGGGGACGGAAAGACAGGGTGATGACGTAATGGTCTTCCGATTCCTCGGCCAGTGCGGCTTCAAAAGCCATCGGGGTGCCTCTAAAGCGGCTGCCGTAGGCACCAGGGGACTCCGAAGCCGTACGCATGGCTAGTACCTGGGCCTGGTCAAGCGATAAGTATCCCGGGGCCTCGCCGGCCGAGTCGAAATCGAGTTTTTCTTCGTCGTTCTTCCCGTCGTTATCGACCATCAGAGCCTCTCTGGTATTGCATCTGAGATGTCTGATGAGGCCATTATAGGTGCTGCCAGGACTGAGTCAACAACCGGGCAATAGGGGTTTACAGTTCGGCGTCTTCGGGTTCGGGCGGGTAGGCCGAACGCCGCAGCCACCGTATAAGGACGGCCACCGCGGTTACCGCGACGGCCGCCGCGATGATCAACGAGGTCCCGAACGTGCCGGGATCCACGAGAGGCGCCAACGTCACCCCCGGGACAAAGTCGGCCAGCCACTCTCCCTCTAGTTCCTCAAGGCTCATCCCGTAAGCCTCCGAAACGGCCTCATCGATGCGAAGGCCGCGGTTGAGGGCACCGAGGAGCGCGGCCATTGGCTCGGGACCGTGGACATCCATAATGTAACGGACCAGGCTCTGGGCCTGGGCGTAAAATAGCCTGACGTCTTGCGGTGAACCGGGGACGTTGCCCATGGACCGCACGGACAACAGGCGGTCGGCCCGTACTGCCTGGGCCACCGTTTCCTCACGGGTGCGAGAACCAACCTCGAAGTACATGGCCAGACCCTCGTTTAGCCACGCCGGGACACTCGCCAGGGGCGAGTCCAGCGCCTCATCCAGCAGCAGGTGGGTCATCTCATGGACGATCCCGTCCCTGTCCAGGCCCACCAAGACGAAGACGTCCAGGTACCCGAAGGCAAAGCCTCCGTAGATGTGGCCGCTGTTCGCCGCGTCGCTGATCAGGGGAAAGCCGCGGCCTCCCTCCCGGCGGCTGTTGAAGATGACGGCCTTCATGGAGCCGACACTCTCCAGTCCGAGGAGCCCCCTGACCTCATCCAGTCGTGGCGCCACCTCGGCGGCCACCGCCACCACCCTGTCCCGGGGCAGGTCGTGCCAGAGGATCGTCAGGTCTCCCTGGCTGAACCTCCGCCAGTCATAAGAAGGGTCGATGTACTCCAGGTATAGATTATCGGTCTCAAGGGTGTTGCCGTCGGCGTCGCGGATGACGTAGTGGTACTCGATATCCACGCCGCTGGGAAGGTAGCTGGCCCCGCCGGTCTTGACCCTGAAGTCGGCGGAGACGCGAGTTGAAGGGGTGAAGCTCGGGTAGCCGTAAATCCGGACTTTCTGGCGGCCAAGGCGATAGAAGAGCGAAACCTCGGTGATCTGCGCGTCTGCCTCCGCTTCCAGGAAGAAGACGACCTCGTTCGGAAAGTCGATCCTGTGAACGCTGGAGAGGACGCGGATCGGCTCCCAGGGCTGCGCCGCCGGGGACAGGTCCCCGGCGCCCGACGCCGCTACGGCGACGATAAAACCGGCTGCTATACTGACAAGAACCAAGGTGAGCCTACCAATTTGTTCGCCACAGGTTTGTTAGTAATTATCCAGCTTTGCGATTCCCTCTGAACCAGGGGTGTCCAGAGGGGGTTCGACCCCCTCTGGTGGGTGGGCGGGTAAAAAGACGTCTGTGTTAGACGATGTCAACGAAGGCGCGAGATCCCTGTGATTTTGATGGCGGAGTGGGCGTTGTAGATGCGGTTGATGTTCAGAAGGAGTGCGGTAAAGTCCTCGACGTATCGGGCGTTCTCCAGTCCGCCTCCGTCGACGGCACGCACGCCGTCGATCTTCTCCGCCAGCGCCATAACCGTCCGTCTGGCGTCGGTATCGTCGGCGCAGACGACTACATCTGAGTCGATGGCCCGGTCCGGCGCCAGCAGGTCCCGGGCGCTGATGGTCTGGAAGGCGGCGGCGACGATGGAGTCTTTGAGGACCACCCGGGCTTGAAGGGCCACCGAGCCCTCATCGACGGGCACCGCTCGCGCCTGGCCCTTGCTGAACGCCAGCGGCGCCACCACGTCCACGATGACCTTCCCCGCCAGTGGCTCCCTCAACGCGGCTAGGGTGTCCCTGTGGCCTTCGAATGGGACGGCGATGAACACGATATCTGCCTCGGCGGCAACGACGAGGTTAATCGCCCCGGTGACCTGGCCCGAGCGTACCTGGGCCGAGACCGCCTCGGCGGCGTCGGTGGCCCGTTTCGGGTCCCTGGAGCCGATAAGAACCCGGTCACCGGCCAGGGCGAACCGAAGCGCCAGGCCCCTGCCCTCGGGGCCGGTACCGCCTATGAAGCCGAGTATTTTCGTTCCGTCGCTCAAAATCAAACGACCTCTTCGAAAAGAAAACCGGTCGTAAAGTTTTCCCTCCCGCGGGGGCAGGTCTGAGACCTGCCCTACGCATGTTGTCCGAGGGCGGGAGGATCGGCCTGATGGTACCGAGATGGCGCAGGGCTTCAGGTGCGGGCAACGAGGGGTATCGGCCATGGCGGCAGAGACCACCATATACCGGAGGATACACGGCATTGCGACCGATCGAGAGTTAGCCCTGCTCAGACCTGATCTCAGGCTCCACCGTGAGCCCTTGGGCGCCCTGATAAAGCTCCCACGGCCTGAAGGACTCCACGAAGGCCTTGGCTTCTTCCAGGGTTGGGATCCCCTTCTGAGCCCGACCCGGGTCATAGCCGAACGTCTTGGCGAAGGCGTCGAATCCGCTCCTAGTCTCGCGAACGCCGCCGACCTCAACCTCCTCCCCTCCATCGTCTCCCTCGAGGACAAGCCTCTGTCCTCTTTTTCGTTCCCACCAGTAAACTTTCATTTCCCGATCACCTTCCAGCCGATAGGTGCCAGCGGATACAGGGTCCGACTACAGGTCTACTCTACTTGGAAGGCGGTCGTGAGCGCAAGCCTGGAGCGGCAGCGCCTCCGTCAGGCCGGTCGACATGACGCGTATGAGGACCCTCACCAGGAACACCGTTGCGCAGGCGTTAGGCATTGAATACAATGAACCGAAGCGCCAACAAGACAGGAGGCAGAATATGCCCGATATCGCGACGGACCACCTGCGTAACGTAGTGCTTCTTTCACACAGTGGTGCGGGCAAATCCGTTTTGGCCGAATCCATGCTTCACGCCGCCGGGGTAACCTCGCGGCTCGGCACCACCGAAGACGGCACCACCGTATCGGACTACGAGCCGGAGGAGACCCGCCGCCAGACCAGTGTCCAGACCTCGATACTTCCTTGCCCTTGGCGGGGCCACAAGATCAACGTTATCGACACGCCAGGGTACGCCGACTTCCGGGGCGAGGTTATCTCCGGGGCCAGAGTGGCGGATGGGGCCGTCGTAGTGGTTGCAGCGTCGGCCGGAGTGGAGGTGGGCACGCTACAGATGTGGCGTCTGGCCGAGGAGCGTAAGCTCCCGCGACTTGTGTACATCAGCAAGATTGATAGGGAGAACGCGGACTTTCAGCGCGTTATGGACTCGATAATCGAAGGGCTGGGGCGACAGTGCGTGGCTGTTAACCTGCCGATCGGAGCTGAGTCCAGCTTTTCAGGGATCATAGACCTTCTGGACCCCAACGCGGAGACGCCCGAAGGATTACAGGACCTGGTTGAGGCCGCCCGAGAACGCCTTATCGAAGCTGTGGCGGACACCGACGACGACCTAGCCACCAAGTACCTGGAAGGTGAGCCTCTGACCCAGGAAGAGTTGGTCCAGGGCTTGAGAAACGGTATAGCGTCCGGAGGGATCGTACCGGTCCTGGTCGGCGCGTCACCATCCGAGATCGGCACCACGGAACTGATGGACGCGGTTGTGGACTTCATGCCATCGCCGGCTCAGGCCGCCACCACCACCGGTACCAACCCGTCGTCCGGCGACGACGTAACCCTCAGCTGCGACAGCGGTGGACCGATGACCGCACTGGTCTTCAAGAACACGGCGGACCCCTTCGTGGGCAAGCTGTCTTACTTCCGGGTGTACAGCGGCACTTTTAAGAGCGACTCTCAGGCATGGAACGCCAACGCCGAGGAGGCGGAACGGATCGGTCAGGTCTTCGTAGTTTCAGGCAAGTCTCAGGAGGCCGTCACCGAGCTGGCCGCGGGAGATATCGGGGCCGTGGCCAAGCTGTCCTCGGTCATGACTGGACATACTCTGTGTGTTCGGGAGTCTCCGGTGACGCTTCCCGGTATGGAGTTTCCCGCCCCGGTATATCAAATGGCGGCTTTTCCGAAGTCCAAGGCCGACGTCGACAAGATGACCAGCTCGCTGTCCCGAATCTCCGAGGAGGACCCCAGTCTCGTCGTCTCACGGCAGCCGGACACCCTGGAGGTGCTCCTGGGCGGCCTCGGTGATATGCACGTGGACGTCGCGGTGGAGAAGATGAAACGGAAGTTCGGCGTGGAAATCCAGCTCGAAATACCCAGGGTCCCCTACAAGGAGACGATCGGGACAGTTACCAAGGTCGAATACAAACACAAGAAGCAGTCCGGAGGCCACGGGCAATACGGGCACGTGGTACTGGAATTGGAGCCGCTCGAACGGGGCTCTGGATTCGAGTTTGCGCAGAAGGTTGTCGGGGGATCGGTGCCGAGGGAGTACATCGGCTCCGTCGAGAAAGGGGCCGGGAGGTCCCTTCAGGAGGGCGTGCTCGCCGGATTTCCCATCGTGGACCTGAGAGCCACCCTGGTTGACGGCAGCTACCACTCGGTGGACTCGTCTGGTGTGGCCTTCGAAATCGCCGGCAGCCACGCCCTGCTCGATGGAGTCCAGCAGGCCGGCCCGGTACTGCTGGAGCCGGTAATGCGGGCCGAGATCATAGTGCCGGACGAGTTCACCGGCGATGTGATCGGGGAATTGAATAGCAAGCGCGGAAGGATCCAGGGGATGATCCCCCAGGGTGACGGCACCACGGCCATCGATGTCGAGGTGCCGCAGGCCGAGATGTTGAGGTACGCCACGGAGCTGCGCTCCCAGACCCAGGGACAGGGCACATTCACCATGGAGTTCGACCATTACGATGATGTGCCACAGCATCTGACCGCAAGGGTGGTCGAGGAAACCAAACAGCGGGACGAGGCTAAAGCCTGATCTTCAGACAGGTCTCCTCGGATCATGTGGAAGCCTGGCAGGGAAACTCGTCCCTGGTCTATTTCACTCGGCCCATCCGGCTCTGCGGCCGCCGGTCAGACAGTTCGACTGCGCTCGATAACATAGGTAGGGGCAGGTTTGAACCCTGCCCCTACCGCCGGCCCGGTCCGCCCCCGCGGACCGACTCCTCGGGGAGCAGAGCCAAGAATCTCGGGTGGATGGGCAAACACTGGCTACGCCAGCGTAGTAATCTAGCCTCCAAAGACTCGCCGGGCATCGGCCGGGACCCCTTCGAGCAGATTAGCCCTGGGCGGACCAGATGGTGTGGAAGTTCTCGCCGATGACCACAGCGGCCATCTCGGCCTTCTCAAGAAGTCTCAACTCAGCCAGGACCGTGTTGCAGGTTGCGACGGTCTCCTCCTGACCCGCGCCCCTGAAGCGCCGGACGACCCGGTCCCAGACCCCTAGGCTGACCAGGCTCTCGACATAACGCGGCCAGGGGATAACGGTCATGTTGTGGAGTCGCGGGAAGTTGATCCGCTGGCGCCTGATGCTGCGCAGACGTTCTTGGGGTGAGGCAGCCATGGGCATGATGCGCACCATGGGGCCTTCTCGTTCGTTGAAGCGCGTATCTATTACGACCGCCTTCCGAAACCTGGGGAAGAACACCGACATGACCTCTGCGGTGTCGATGTTTTTCATCACATCGTCGAGGTTTAGCTCAAACTCACCGTCCATCTACTGCCTCCTCCTCCCGGGCCCAACCTCAGGAATTGACCAGTTCTCGCACCGTCTCTACGAAGGACGGTAGTATCTTCTTCCAGTCACCCACCACGCCGAAGCTGGCCGATTTGAAGATATTGGCGTCGGCGTCCCGATTGATGGCGACTATGTTCTTGACTCCGGAGCAGCCAGCCATATGCTGGCTGGCGCCCGATATGCCAACCGTAATATAGAGGTCGGATGAGATGGTCTTACCGGTCAGCCCTATCTGGCGGCTATGGTCCATCCAGCCCGCGTCGCAGACGGCCCGCGAAGCCCCCACGGCGCCACCGAGAAGCCGGGCCAGCTCATCCAGAACGGTGGTGAACGGCTCCTCACCGCCTATTCCCCTGCCCCCTCCGATCACGACCGGGGCGTCTTCCAGCCGCACCCCCTCCGTCTGTTGGGTGACTGACTGGACCATCCGAGCCCTGACGACCGACGGGTCCAGGTCCACCTGTATCTGTACGGTCTCACCGGTCCGGGACGTGTCGGGCTCCAGGGGCTCGTATACATGTCCTCTGACCACGACCATCTGAGGGTTCGAATCGGGGAAGGTGAACTTCGCCATGGCGTTGCCGCCGTAGACCGGCCGGGTGGCCGTCACGCGCCCGGTCCCGGAGTCGGCCTCGACCGCCACCGAGTCCTGTGCCACGCCCACGCCGAGCCTGATGGCCAGGCGGGGAGCGATGATGATCCCGTCCGTACTCCTGCCGACCAGGACCACCGTCGGTTCTGTCTGCCTGCACACCTGGTCGAATGCCGCCAGGTGTGCGTCCACCTGAGGCTCGGCCAGCAGGGTGTCCTGAACGAGGTAGACCCTGTCAGCGCCCTGGGAGATAGCCTCGTCAGAGATCCCGTCGATGTTGCTCCCCAGGAACGCGACGGCAACCTCCTCACCCAACCCCTCGGCCAGTCCGCGGGCTGCGGTAAGCATCTCGGCGGTTATCGTCTGCGGTTTGCCCTCGTTTAGCTCCCCGAGTACCAGTATCCCTGCCATCGCGTTTCTCCATTGTTCTATACAGGTGTGTTGGCTCCACGCCAGGATTTTTATTCCTCAGAACTCATCTAACAATTCTCGAAATGGGGGAGTCCAGACCCCGACATGTCGGGGCAGATATAATAACCCTTGTGGGCGGGTGGGACGTGGGAAGAAACCACCCTGGTCTTTGGAACAGCCTCTGGTCGTTGTCGAGACCACCCCCATACAGCCGAACACGGGTTGACCTCCTATATGAGCTTTTCCTCACGGAGTCGCAGGGCCAGCTTGCGCCCCACGTCGGCCTCGTCCTCCCCTTCGATGATCTCACACTCCTGTCCGCTTTCGGGAACGAAGAGGTCGGTCAACAGGATCTTGGGTGTCAACCTGTCAGGGTCGAGTCCCAGGTCGGAGGCGGTCCATACAGTCGGTGCCTTGCGGCTGGCGGTCATGATGCCACGGAGAGTGGGATACCTGGGCTCACCCAATTCATTGCTGACGGTGACGACGGCCGGCAACCGGGCCTCGACTACTTCGTAGCCGTCGGTCAACGCCCGGTGTACGACCACACCGTCGTCGGATACCTCGACCTTCCGGGCGATTGTAACGCACGGTAAGTCCAGCATTTCCGCGATGCCCAGCGGGACCTGTCCGTTGTCCCAGTCGGACGCCTGGCGGCCACACAGCACCAGATCGAACTCCCCGACTTTCTTGATCGCCTCAGACAGTGCGTAGGCCGTGGCAGTGGAATCCAGATCTTCAAAGGCGTCATCCTGAACCAGGACAAGCTCGTCTGCACCCATGGACACGGGCTTTTTCATGACGTCCATGAGAAATTCCTTGCCCAGTGATAAAACAGTGATGGCCCCCCCCCACTCCTCCTTCAAACGTAAAGCCGCCTCTACGGCGTTTTCGTCGAAACCATTGATCACAGGCGGGATACCCGTAGCCGGCGCCACACGCTTGGAGTCGGCATCAACCTTAAAGGCGGAGGCGGGCATCTCCGGATCGATAACCTGCTTGGCACAGACGACGATATTCAGCGGCATGGCAGTCTCCAATATCTCTGTCGGTTGCTCTCCATTTTACGGCCTTGGCACAGCCGTGAATCCAGGGCCGTTGGGAATATAGCATCGGCCAAGTGACGTGTCAACACGCCGGTTCCGGCGTTGTTGGAGGCCGTTGTGCAAGGGGGGTTTTCGTCTCCTATCCGCTCTCATACCGGACTCTTCAACCGTCTTCAAAAAGTCCACACCGGTCTGGTCGACTCCGCTAAGTAATTATCTCAGAGTCCGCGCAGGGGAGTGCCCCGACGAGCCGGGGCCAAGGGGTCTCCCCGACATGTCGGGGCAGGAATCAAACCCTTGA
>CAZEDC010000036.1:0-2789 GCA_964510985.1 uncultured Dehalococcoidia bacterium | reverse complement strand
CGATCCTGGTGTTCTGGGGACTACTGGAACTCGACGTGGACACGGTAGCAGCGGCCCTCAAGCTCTTGCCCTGGATATTTCTCTTTTCGTTCTTCGTGACACTCGTCTTCAGTTCGATCAGCATCGCGTTATCCACAGTGGTCGGCAGCGATGTGGTACGCAATATCGTTTTCGTGACCATCCTGTTGGGCGTCTTCGTGGCAGGGCCCGTTTGGAGGGGACTATGGCCTACTACCTATGAGGGCTACTCTATCTACTACGTGGACGGGAGCTATAACCTGGGCAATGCCTACGTGTTGCTGCTCGACCAGGCAGAAACAGGCAGGATGAGTCCCACAACCCAAGGGTGGCTTGGTATCGCTACCGGTGCCTATGAAGCGGGAACGGAGGTGCTTTTGGCCGCGTTCCTCGGTGGCGAAGCCTTCGACCCGGATATCGGTGCCATGCCATCATCGCTGAACAAAACCAACCACCTCTTCCCTGCTGTCTCGATGGGACTTCTCCTGTTGGTAACTGTGGGCGCCTTCGGCGTCGCGAGGTTCTCCCTAAACAGAAAAGAAGTCTAGCTGCCCAGCACTCCCCGGGGGCCGACCAGAGGTAGCCTACGCGTGACATTCTTATAGCTAAGGCTGGCGATGGTGCCGCCGTCACGGGCGCGTCCCCGACGCAGGAATCCGTCAGTCGAGCGGCACGCAGAAGTCCAATTCCGGGGTTCAGGTGTAGTTCGACCCCTCCCCTTCCCGACTCGGAAGGGACTCACTCGAGGAGCGCCTGCGACCTGAAGTAGGAGCCACACAGTTCCTTCGTTTTTTTGGACCTCACCGCCCATGTTCATCTGTTGCTGTACTAACATAGCGACTGCTACAAACATTGTTGGCAGGTCAAACCATGGTATCGAGACACAGATTCACCCTGATTCTTGGATTGCTCGCTTCACTGTTCCTCATCGCCGCTTGCACCGCCGAGGACGACGAGGCGGAACAGGACGTGGAAGCGGCTCCGGAAGAGCCGGCAGCGGCACCACAGGCTTACCAGCTCGAGCAAGCAGCAGATTTGATCTTCAACGTCACCACCACATCACTGAAGGAGACCGGGTTTCTCCAGGTCGAGTTCACGTGCGAGGGCACGGACTCGTCGCCCCACATCGCCTGGGACGCCGTCCCGGCCGAGACCCAGAGCATCGCCGTCGTCGCCGAGGATCTCGACTTGGCCGGCGCGGTGGCCTCGCACTGGGTCGTGTGGGGTCTCCCGCCGGATACAGCCGAGCTGGCAGCAGGGACATCGGGTTCTGGTGGTCTCCCGGCCGGTGCAGCGGAGGGCATCAACGCGTACGGCCAGACAGGGTACAAGGGGCCGTGTCCGCCACCAAAGATCATTACGGGGAGCGCCAGCTGCCCGCCGTCCGGGTTCGAGTCTAATCCTTACCTGTGGAGCGTGTACGCTCTCGGCAAGGAAGTCTCTCTTGGGCCGGAGGCCACCAGGGACGACCTGCTTCAGGCTATCGACGGGAGCATCCTGGCGTCCGGGTCGCTCGACATCAAGTACATATCGAAAACGCTGATCAATTCGTCGGTGGGGTGCGCGGGCTCTGCAGGTAGGTGACCAGGGCGCGGCAGCAGGAGGGACTGACAATCAGGTTATATTCTTCGGGCCCAAGACTCAGGTACGAATGTACTAGTTCCACGTAGTACTACCCAACTATCCCCTCTGCGAAGTGTCTGCACCTGCAGGTAGGACCGGAGCACCGCCCTGGACACCGATTGGACCGACCGGGTTACCGCGCCGAGCGGTGCCCGGTTTCGTCAACCTCTGGATTCCTTCCAGAATTGCTCCAGCCGGTGCTGAGGCCGCCAGCCAAGGATTCGCTTTGCCTTCTCGTTGGAAAACCTCTGGTGCGGTATGTCGGCGAAGATGTTGAATACCTCGCTCCGGGACGGGAGCTGGTCATAGTCGATGGCGATGGCCGATTTGAAGGCCGCGGCCGCGTCGCTCCAGGCGACGATGAACGGGGTGCGGTAGTGGGGCTCGACGTTCCGCTCGTCGGCATCGCACAGGATGTAAAACAGCAACGTAATTACGTACACATCGTGGTTTTCGGAAAAGACCCGGCAAATCTCCAGACCCAGTGACTTGGTTAGCGCGTAGACACCGGTGCCCGGCTGAGGTGGAATGTCGGGGCCAAGCCGGTAGTCGAAGAGCTCGTAGGTGTCCCGCCCGGCCACAGCGAAGTATGGCCCCGTGTTAATCACCCTCCGGATTCCGTGTTCAACGGCCGCCGCCATGGCGTTGTAACAGCCTCTTGCACTCACATCGAAGGCCCGCTGCCGGTCCCCCCTCATAACCGACAGGTTGATGATGGCATCCATCCCTTCTGCGGCCGACATCACCTGGTCCAGGTCCGATGAGTCGAGCCTGTGATACTCGTGGGGCGTGCCGTTCAGGTCCGTGGGGTTCGTCAGCTGTAGGCCATAGTTTTCGAAGTACTCCTGCGGCGTCTCATCCAAGTCGATGACGTCGGTGAGGCGCAGCACATGCTCGTCGCCGAGCGCCTGCACCACATGGCGCCCCATGCGACCGTTGGCTCCCAGGATGAGTATGTTCATTCTTCGACCTAGCCGCGGGGCACCGGCCGATAGCCGAGCGACTCCTCTGCCGCGGTGGTAAGGAACCGGGCGCCAGGCACCGAGGACTGCACGTGGAAGACGTTCCATCCGTGGAGATCGGCTGTAAGCGCGGAGTCCACCGCCTGGACCAAATCATCTGGATAGAGAGCGGAGGCGGGCAGATCA
>CAZEDC010000035.1:0-24479 GCA_964510985.1 uncultured Dehalococcoidia bacterium | reverse complement strand
TTCATCAGGTCGGGGTATGGGTAGTTCTTTCGGTCGAACTTGGTGTTCCTGGAGATCGTACAGCCCAGTGCCAGACCGGTCTTGATGACAAACTCTACCGCCTGTTTGTTTATCACCGGTAGAACGCCTGGCATTCCCATGCACACCGGACAGACGAAGGAATTTGGCGAGGCGTCCTGGTACCCCGCGCTGCAGGAGCAGAACATCTTGCCTTCGGTTAGAAGTTGGGCGTGGACCTCCAGCCCTATGACGGTCTCGTAATCCATTTTTAGCTTGTCGGGATTGTTTGAGAGGTATCTTTGCTCGCAGTCTGTAGACTATTAAGTATAAGGAGCGGGTCCGCCAATGACAACCTGTTTTATGTCCTTCGGAGTAGTAAACATCCTTGGGTATCGGGTTCGAGGTATCGTTTTGTTAGACCTGGTTTCACTCTGCTTTGGAGTCCGCTTCGGGCCACGCTCCCTCACCTATCAGCGGGACAAACCTGCAGGCACCTAAGGCCTGGACGGAGAATCCGTCCTCTGTCTTGCTAATCTTCATCAGGTCTTGAGCTTCCTTTGTCCCCACCGGTACTACCAGCCTGCCACCGACCTCCAGCTGACCGATCAGATCCTGAGGCAATCTGGGAGCGCCCGCCGCCACGATGATCGCGTTGTATGGGGCATATTCCGACCAGCCCAAACGGTCGCCGGTCAACACCACCTCCACGTTCTTGTAGCCCATGGAGTCGAGTCTCTGCCTGGCCGTTTCGGCCAGCACGGTGATCCGCTCCACGGTGACCACACAACGGGCAAGCTCGGCCAGAATGGCCGCCTGATAGCCGCTCCCCGTGCCTATTTCCAGGACCTTATCCGTCCTCCGGAGTTCCAGAGCGCTTGCCATCATGGCCACGATGAAGGGTTGGGAGATGGTCTGACCTTCGCCGATGGGCAGAGGGATGTCCTCGTACGCAAGCTGTGCATTGGCCTCCGGAACGAACGCCTCCCTCCGGACGCGCTCCATGGCCTGAAGGACCTTGGGGTCGTTTACATCCTTGCCGATGTGGGCAAGCAGCCGCTGCCTGGCATCCTCCAGTTCCACACCTCCTTGTTCATATGGACGCAAGGGCCATGTTCGAAACTCTAGAATTTCCTTGATTTATATCACATGTCGTGATTCCTTGCAGGGCCTACGTCCCTACCGCAAGCCGTTGACGGCCCAAACTCTCTGTGCTAACCTTCAGGACTTGTGGACTGCGCATGGACCGCCGGACCGTTGTAGATGCATCTCTTGCTCACGACCTTTGAGAACAGCCGGACATCGCCAAGCCGATGCGGCCGGGCTGATTACTTGAGGCCAATTACTTGAAGAAAGATGCTACAGTGGGAAATCTGTGCGAAAATATAGACAGGATATTCATCGAACATGAGTGTTAGCCCTAGTTTAGACATCGTTGACCGCCGACTACTGAACGTTATCCAGTCGTCCTTTCCGCTCGTCGAAGAACCCTTCCTCCACATCGGGAGAATGGTGGACATCTCCGCCCAGGAGGTCCTGGACCGCATCCGTGTGTTGAAAGAGCAGAACGTGGTCCGGCAGATTAGTGCCATCTTCGATACACGGCGTCTCGGCTACAAGACTGTCCTGGTGGCCATGCGCCATGCGCCCGAAGACCTGGACGCCGCGGCGCGGGCTATAAACGAACATGCCGGTGTCAGCCACAACTATGCCCGTAACGGCCTCTTCAACCTGTGGTTTACGCTGGCTGTGCCTCCCGACGAAAGCCTGGAGGACACTGTCGAGGAGATGGCCCGGACCACCGCTGCCGAAAAATACCGGCTGATGCCCACCATCCGGTTCTTCAAGATCGGCGTCAATTTCGACATGGTCAAGGGTGAGGGAGCGGCTGGCGAATACTACAGTCCGGATGGTTTCAAAGGCACCGACGACCAGGCGTTCAAGACTGTCGAGCCGGTCACCGATCCAGAGATAGAGGCCATCAAAGAGCTGCAAGAAGACATCGCTCTGGAACTATGCCCCTACGAACCCATGGCTCGGCGACTCGGCATTTCCCAGGATGATCTCTTCCAAATGGCCACATCCTTCCAAGACCGGGGTATCATGAGGCGTTTTAGCGCGGTACTAAACCACCGGCGCGCCGGCTTCAAGGCCAATGCCATGGGGGTTTGGAAGGTCCCGGCAGAGCGGTCGATCGAGATAGGAAAAATCATGGCCCAGTCCCCCGCCGTGACTCACTGCTACGAGCGCCCTTCCTTCCCCGACTGGAAGTACACCCACTTCACCATGATCCATTCCACCTCCAAAGAGGGGTGTGAAGAGGTCGCTAGAGGTATTTCGGCCGACACTGGAATCGACGACTATATGCTCCTGTACAGTACCCGTGAGTACAAAAAAACCCGGGTAAAATTTTTCGTTTAACCGGTACCGCTGGACTTCGGGAGCGGGGTTGAAGATTCCATCGAGATGACCGCGCTCCAGTCCGGCGATCTGTCGGCGTTTGGGAAGAGGACGAAGTGCCAAACTACGATCCGGTGTTTATCACTACCAAGGGCCGCAGAGGTGTCGTAATCGGCGGCGGGAACGTCGGGGAGGAGAAGGTTAAAAGGCTCTTGGAATGCGAGGCTGACGTGGTCGTGATAAGCCCGCAAGTAAAAGACGGTGTCCGAGGACTTGTGACCGGCGGCAAAGTCACCTGGGTACGGCGCCAATACCGGCCCGGAGACCTGGAGGGGGCCTTCATCGCCATCGCGTCAACCGACGACAACAACGTCAACAGACAGATCGCCCTGGAGGCCGAGCAGCGCAAAGTCCTGCTCAATGTCGTTGATGTCACACCCCTTTGCACCTTCATTGCCCCCTCGGTGGCCCGCCGCGGCGAAGTGACTATAGCCTCTTCAACCGGTGGAGCCAGCCCAGCACTCGCCCGCACCTTCCGAGAGAAACTAATGGCCAGCCGGATCCTGGAGTACGCGGACCTGGCGCCGTTGCTGTCCGAGGCCCGGTCCGAGCTGAAGCGCAGAAAAATCACCGTGCACCCGGACCACTGGCAGGCCTGTATAACAGAAGACCTCCTGGACATGGTCCAGGCTGGGAGTAACGAAGAGGCGTCGAAAATCCTCATGTCCCAACTTCTAAACGGAGCCAAAACCGTATCGAATTGAAGTGATGACTGATTGGTCCGTGGGAGTGTCGCCGTCCCCGTCGCTAAGGACATAACAATACCGTGACTGCATCCAAGCGGATCACTGTTGGAGCAAGGACCAGTCCGCTCTCAATTGCCCAGACCGAGGAAGTCCTGGGTCCCCTGCGCTCCTTGAGGCCCGATGTCGATTTCGTGGTCGTACCGGTTACAACCGGCGGTGATAGGCAACGCGACGCCCCTCTTCTCAGCCTGGACAGGGGGATGTTTGTCAAAGAGATCGAGACAGCCCTCTTTAGCAAGGCAATAGATCTCGCAGTTCATAGCGCCAAGGACCTACCAGCTATCCTGCCCGACGGACTGATCATCGGCGCCTTTGGGGAGCGAAAAGACGCTCGCGACGTGCTGGTGAACAGATGGGGCCTACCCCTCTCCGAGCTGCCGGCGGGTGCCCGGCTGGGAACTAGCAGCCCCAGACGAAAGGCCCAGATTCAGGCAGCCCGGCCCGATGTCGAGATACTTCCCATAAGGGGTAACGTGGGAACGCGATTGGACAAAGTTCACGGCGGTGAATACGACGGCGTGATTCTCGCCGCCGCAGGACTCATCCGCCTGGGCAGACAGGATGAAATCAGCGAATACTTGTCGCCCGAGACCTGCATCCCGGAGGTAGGGCAGGGTGCCCTGGCCCTGGAAATCCGCGAAGGTGACCGAGAGGTAGATGAGATTGTGGCACTGATCGGCCATCGACCAACCGGCACTGCCGTAACCGCCGAGAGGGCTTTCCTCAAAGCCATGGGAGGCGGCTGTCAGGTACCGGTCACCGCTCATGCGAAGCTCTTCTCCGATGAACTGCGCATCACAGCCATGGCGGCCATGCCAGATGGGAGCCAGGTTTTCCGCACTCAGGCTTCCGAAGACTCAAACGATCCCGAGTCGGCTGGGCGTCGGGTCGCTGAAACCTTGCTCGAAGCAGGGGCCACCAGGATAGTCGCGCGGGGTGAGGGATGACCGTAAAAGGCACCGTGTTTCTTGTAGGGGCGGGGCCGGGCGACCCCGGTCTGATAACGGTCAAGGGTTTGCGGTGCCTCGCATCAGCCGATGTTGTCGTTTACGACCGCCTCGCGGATACTAGCCTGCTGGACCGTGCACACACCGATGCAGAGCTGATCGATGTGGGCAAGGTGCCGGGTCGTGGCGCCGAGCACCAGGCCGATATCAACGCCCTACTGGTGGCCGAAGCCAAGAAGGGAAAAAGGGTGGTCCGCCTCAAGGGTGGGGACCCTTTTGTTTTTGGGCGCGGTGGTGAGGAAGCGGAAGCGCTCTATGCGGAGGGCATGCCGTTCGAGATAGTGCCCGGCGTCAGCTCCGCCGTGGCCGCACCCGCCTACGCCGGTATACCGTTGACCCACCGTGGCTTCGCTTCCTCCTTCACCGTCGTCACCGGCAACGAGGCGCCGGACAAGGAAGTCTCCTCCGTGGACTGGGACCATCTGGCACGCCAGGGCGGGACTCTTGTGGTGCTCATGGGATGGAAGAACCTGGCCAATATAGTGGAAACACTCGGGCGTCGTGGAATGGCCCTCGACACTCCCGTGGCCCTGGTACATTGGGGTACCCACACCTGTCAGACGACCGTCACCGGCACCCTTTCGGACATTGTCGGCAAGGGCACCGATGCCGGTCTGTCGCCGCCGGTCATCGCGGTTTTCGGAGAGGTGGTCCGCCTGCGGAAAACCCTGCGCTGGTTCGACAACAGGCCGCTTTTCGGAAAGCGTGTCCTGGTTACAAGGACACGGGCACAGGCGGGCGCGCTTTCGGAGCTGCTGTCCCTTAGAGGTGCGGTACCCATCGAGCTGCCCACAATAGAGGTCCGGCCGCCCCCTGATTACACCGACTTAGACGGCGCGCTGCGTCGCCTGGGCTCCTACGACTGGACCGTATTTACCAGCGTGAACGCGGTCCGATCGGTATTCGATCGGCTCTCCACCCTCGCCCTCGACGCCCGGGCCTTCCGTAACACCAGGGTTGGGGCAATTGGCGCCGCGACTGCGGTCAGCCTTCAGAAGCGCGGGATCGCGGCCGACTTCGTGCCCGACAGCTTTGTGTCCGAGTCGGCGGTCGAGAGCCTGGATGGCAAAGGCTTCGACAACAGTCGGGTCCTCCTGCCGACTGCCGACATCGCCAGACAGACCCTGGCCGATGGGCTCGTCTCGTTCGGCGCCACCGTGGACACCGTCGTTGCTTACAGGACCGTCGAGCCGGAAGGGTCCGTGGGAAGGGCGACGCGCGTCTTGGAGGAAGGCATCGATATCGCCAGCTTCACCAGCTCCTCCACGGTGCGAAACCTGGTCAAGCTCCTGGACGGAGATATAAACCTCCTCGACGGCGTAGCCATCGGCTGCATCGGCCCCATCACCGCTTCCACCGCTAGAGAGTTGGGCCTAAAAGTTGATATAGTGGCTAGAGTGCATACCATCGCCGGGTTGCTCGACGCCCTGGAGGAGTATTTCACCGAGGAGGATAAGTCTCCATGAGTAATTTCCCCCAAGTCCGTCTTCGCAGGCTCAGAGAGTCGCCGGCCCTCAGGCGCATGGCACAGGAGACTCGGCTCTCCGTCAGCGACTTTATATACCCCATCTTCGTCACCCATGGACGCGACGTTCAGAACCAGATCGAGCCCATGCCCGGTATAAGCCAGCTATCCCTGGACCACCTCATTTCAGAGGTGGGGGAAGTCAGCGATCTGGGGATACCGGCTGTGCTGCTCTTCGGCATCCCGGCGGAGAAAGACCCGGAGGGTAGGGAGGCCTATGAGCCGGGTGGCATCGTTCAGGAAGCCATCCGCGTTATAAAAGAGACCGCTCCCGACTTGATGGTCATCACCGACGTCTGTCTATGCGAATATACCGATCACGGCCACTGTGGAGCCATCGTGGATGGCAAGGTCGATAACGACCGAACGCTGGAGCTTCTGGCCAAGACGGCCGTTTGCCAGGTCGAGGCAGGGGCCGACATGGTAGGGCCGTCGGCGATGATGGATGGCCAGGTTGGCGCAATCAGGGATGCCGTGGACATCGCCGGCTTCGTGGATACGCCCATCATGGCCTACTCAGCCAAGTACTCATCGGCCTTCTACGGCCCCTTCAGAGTGGCCGCCGAGTCCGCGCCACAGTTCGGTGACCGCAAGGGGTATCAGATGGACCCGGCCAACATCAGACAGGCCATGCGGGAGATCGAGCAGGACATCGAAGAGGGAGCGGACTTGGTCATGGTCAAGCCGGCCCTGGCTTATCTTGATGTCATATCCGCCGCCAGGGATACCTTCGGCTATCCCATGGCCGCCTACAACGTCAGCGGAGAGTACTCGATGGTCAAAGCGGCCGCCGAGAACGAATGGATAGACGGTCAGCGGGTCGCATTGGAAATCCTGACCGCCATCAAGCGGGCCGGAGCCGACATGGTCATAACCTACCACGCCAAAGAGGTCGCCCGCTGGCTGGCCGCGGAGCGGTAAGCAGGTCTAATTCCCCACAGGTCCCCACGCACTCAAGGGCCAGCAGCGAAACCAGACCTTGCCGGCTATCGACGCCAGCTCGACAGGACCATATTGGCGGCTGTCAGTGCTGTGGGCTCGGTTGTCTCCCAGGGTGAAGTACTGCTCAACTCCCAGGCTCCATCGTCGGTCGCCAAGTCCAGGTGCCGCCGGCAGCCCTTCGAGATACGGCTCAGCCAGATGCTCACGGTCGATGCACAGCATCCCGTCCAAGAAATGAACCTCTTCGCCTGGTAGGGCCACAATTCGCTTGAGGAGACGTGGTCCCCCGTCACCTGGGCCATGAATTATTATCATGTCTCCACGTTCGGGCCTCGACGCGGCGTAAGCCTTCCGGTTGACCAGTAAACGGTCTCCCGTACACAACGCGGGGCTCATGCTGTCTCCCCTGACGGTGTGGAGCTCTACCGCCGAGAACTCCCTGATCCACCGTAGCGGCGGCACCCTCAGCTTCGACCCCTCCTTGCGCCTTGCCGATCCGGCAGGACCGTCCTTTAGTTTTCTGAGCGGTTGCCATGGACCGTTGCTCATGAGACCGGCGGCAACGGCCTCTCCTCTTTCAGGAAACGCAGAAACTCCCGCTGGGCCGGTGGAAGGTGCTTGTCGTCTCTGTAGAAAACCGTGAGCGCCCTCTGGCACCGCCAGCCCCGGACGGGAAGAGCGGTTATCATACCGGCGGTGGTGTCCGGCGTGATGCCGAACCTGGACATGAGCCCAATGCCAAGCCCCGCGGCCACGGCCCTCTTGACTGCCTCGTTGCTACCCAGCTCCATCACGACATTGATGCCTATCCCGTGGCTCTCAAGGCACTCTTCGGCTGTCTGTCTGGTCGCCGAACCGGGCTCTCTTAATATAAAGTCAGTGCCCTCCAGGTCCCGCAACGCCACCCTTCGCTTGGCCGCCAGCGTATGGTTAGCGCTGGCGATAACCACGATTTCGTCGGTTACGTATGGGAACGACTTCAGGCCCTCCAGGCTGACCGGCGCACCGGCCATACCCAGGTCCAGCTCTCGGTTATGGATCCTCTTCACCACCGCATGGGTGTTGGTGATGGACAGGGACACCTCCACGGCGGGATAGCTCCGCCGGAATTGCCCGATCACCCAGGGCAAAATGTACTCTCCGGGCGTGGTGGACGATCCTATTGTCAGCTTGCCCGATTTCAAGCCCTGGATGTCCTGGACGGCACCCTGCATCTCCTCGGCCAGTGCAAAGATACGCTGGGTGTAACCGTACACCGCCTGGCCTGCATCGGTGAGCTGCAGTCCGCGCCGCAGCCGGTGCAAGAGCGCCGAACCCAACTCTCTCTCAAGTTCCCGCATCTGAATCGACACCGCCGGCTGACTGATGTTCATGTATTCGGCGGCCTTGGAGAAGCTGCCCAGTCTGGCAACCGTGTGGAAAATATAGAGCTGGTGGAAATTGGTCCGCATCATAAGTGGATGGTTATGCCAACTGGTTAATAATGGTTGGGACTCATTATACAGCTTCGATTCTCGTGCCGTGGTCTGCCCTGTTAAAAAATTAACTCAAAATCCCATTAAGGGGAGTCCAGAGGGGATCTCCCCTCTGGCAAGGGGTCTGGGGGATGTGCCCCCAGATAGAGTAACCTCTACGGGTGGGTGGGTGGGAAAAAGTACCCCCGCTTTTTGAGATAGTCTCTAAATGGGGACAATAACATCCATCCCGAGTCCGGCTTGACATAGCCGCACCCTGCGTTACAATCGGCCGGACGACATCCTCAGGAGGACTTCCACTTGCTGACACGGGCGCTCCGGGCCGCCCGCCTGGACGGCGAAATCTACAAAGCCATCGTCGACGAGCCGCAGTCAATAATTGATGCCCTGGTCATCGTCATCGTAGTGGCTGTCTCGTTCGGGGTGGGCATGAGGGACCAGCCCATCAAGGACCTCCAGGATTCCCGGGCCTCACTGATTCTGATGGCGTTTAGCACCATTCTGGTGGGCTGGGTCTTGTGGGCCACGGTGATTTATCTCATCGGGACATGGGCCTTGGGCGGTAATGCCACTCATCGCACGCTGCTCAGGGCCACCGGAGTTGCTTACGGCCCCGGTGTCCTGATGGTGCTGATAGGTGTGCCTTTTGTCGGCGACGGCTTTTTCGCGGCGTCTCTGGTCTGGCTGCTGGCGACGGTCACCGTCGCCGTTCGTGAGACCCAGGGCTTCACGATGCGGCGAGCGGCCATGTCTACGGTCACCGGATGGATACTGGCTCACTGGATCCTCAGAGTGCTCATCCTCCAGCCCGCTTGACGCGGTTACAGCTTAACTCTCCACCCCTTCTGGAAGACCGCTCCACGACTGACCACCGGTCACCGAGCAGCGTCCGTATATTAGCGGTCGTCGCCGACTCCACCTCGGCAAGGGTGGCCCCATGAAACTCCGCCAGCTTCTCCGCGATCTCTCGGAGGTGTCGTGGCTCCGTCCAGTTCTCTCGCTTTGACTTGAACGGCTGAGGCGCCGCGTCCGTCTCCAGCACTATACTGTCGAGTGGCAGGTTGGCCGCCACAGCCTGGAGGTGCGGCAATCTCAACAGTGGCCGGGCCAATGAGATGAAAAACCCCAGGTCGATGGCCTGTCTTGCCGTTGCATCGTCGGCCTGGAAGTAATGCATCACCCCTCCGACCTCGTAGGCCCTTTCTTCCCTTAGCAGTCGTAAAACCTCCTCGTCCGCCTCCCGGCTGTGGAACACTATCGGGAGGCCCAGGTCCCGCGCCAGACGGATCTGCTCCCTGAACGCCTGGTACTGGAGTGGTCTATCCGGCGTGCCTTCCATGAAATCCAGCCCTATCTCACTGATCACCAGGACCTTGTCCGTGGATTCTGCCAGCCGCCGAAGCTGTTCGTAGACCTTTTGGTCCACAGGCCGCTCGATCTCCATGGGGTGGATACCCACGCCGGAATAGAAGCCCTGGAACCTTCCGGATAGCCCCACCGAGCGCCGGGACGACTCCACCGTCGTTCCGGCACAGATCACCATCCCCACACCGACTTTTTCGGCCCTCTCCAGCACCTGCGCGACCTCGCCGTCGGGATAGGAATCCAGATGCACGTGACAATCAATCAGCATTTTTTATTCCTGTAGACACTATCCGACAGTCACGGAAACTTTACTAGGTAGATTACCTGACCCTGGATGTCGTGTACGCGGTGTCACTTCGCACCTGGGCGGAAATGGTGCCCTGAGCCAACCTGGCAATTGGGTACGGGTGAAAGTATACTGCAAGAACCTTCTGCAGGCCTCGGCGTCGGTTTTCAAGGAGTCAGGGTGCCCGGCCAGGCACCACCATGAGCGGAAAACTAATAACCGCCGTAAAGATAGCACTGGGACTGGCTGCCAGCGGCGGGCTTGGCTGGCTAGCCGCCCACGGCCTCGACTGGGGAGAGGTGCGCGACTCGCTGGAAAACACGTCCCTACCCCTGGTGGTCCTAGCGGTCCTGGTATTCCTTTTCGCCAGCTACATCAGGGCCTATAGATGGCAGATACTCTTCGTCAACTTGCGCATCTCCACCCGTCGACTGTTCATCATCCAGAACGAGGGAATAGGACTCAATAACGTCGTACCCGTCCGCGTAGCCAGCGAACCCACCCAATTGGCTGTGCTGACCATCCGGGACCGCGTGGACGGCGCCACCGCCCTAGCGACACTGGGAATGGAGCGGGTGATAGATGTCGTAGCCAGCACCATGATTCTGGGAATAGCATTCTTCCTGGTCCCGGAAATGAAGAACTTCACTCTTTACGTCTGGGGTGCCATCGGATTCACCGTTGTCGCGGTGTCGCTGGTCAGGCTGCTGGCCTGGGGCAGCGAGGCTGCCGCCTTTGTCAAGAAGCTTCCCTTTCTGGCCGCCTTCACCGCGTCGGTCAGAGACCTGGAACGTGAGCGGATCAGGCTGGCTGCATCCCTGCTGATAAGCGTCATATACTGGCTCCTGGTCGGACTCACGGCCTGGATTGTTGCCGCGGCCATCGACCTCTCCATCTCTCCGATTACGGCAACCCTGGTGATCATGGGCACCATTTTCTTCGCCACCGCGGTTCCCGCCGCGCCCAGCGCCGTGGGTACCTTCGAGTTTGCGGTCGTGTATGTACTGGAGTACTTCGGTGTTGACCGGGAGTCCGGTTTTGGATTCGCCGTTATCACCCACGCCGTCTTCTTTCTACCTCCCACGATCATAGCCGCCATCTTCCTTCCTCGCGAGGGCGTGTTATCGGTTGGCCGCATACGCGGCCTGGTGGCCCCGGGGGCCGGCGGCGGTCATGGCTCCACTTAGAGGGTGGCATTGCTAAACACCGTTCTCCTCGTAAGCTCGCTGCTTCTGCTGGGTGCCGTGACCGTGGCGTGCTCTGACCCCCCATCACCGAGATCCACCGCCGAATCGCCGACTGCCGTGGTATCGACGGCCACGCCGGCAGTAGCCTCATCGGTTCCGACTGCAACGGCGTTTCCATCCCCAAGCCCCCGGCCGACGGCGACAGCCCCGAGCCCGGCCCCTTCGCCGACTCCCGGGTGGTCGCCGTTGGCAACGCCCGGACCGACCCGTCCGGCTCCGACGCCGGTGATCGAGGGCAAGCACGGCGGCACTCTGAACCTGGCGGCTCGTGAGAACATCGCTCATCAGGACGTGCACCAGGAAGCGTCTCCCGCCCTCTCAACCTGGGGGCCCGGCATCGTCTATAGCCGTCTGCTGCGCTTCCAGTCGGGGCCGGAGCTTGACTTGCCCAGCCTGGCCGTCGAGTGCGAACTCTGTGAAGGCTGGGGGATGTCAGAGACCGGTACTGAGTTTAGGTTCCGCCTCCGCGACGGCGTGCGCTGGCAGAATATTCCGCCCGTCAACGGCCGTGCCCTTACCTCCGACGACATCGCTTTTAGCTACGAACGTCAGAGACAGGATGGCTGGCCCAACGCTCCGCTGCTGCACATGGTCGAAGAGATCGCCGCCCCCCAGCCCAACATCCTGCGCATCTACTTGCTGGCCCCGGACGCCGATTTCTTCGCCTCGTTGGCCGACGGCCGCTCCAAGATCGTAGCTAGGGACGCGGTCCAGGTCCAGGGAGACTTGAAAGGCGGTCCGACGATCGGTTCAGGCCCCTGGATATTGACTGAGACTCGGTCGGACGTATCCCACACCTTCGAGAGCAATCCCGATTACTTTGAACGGCCCTATCCTTTTGTCGACAAGCTGAAGATACACGTCATCACCGACGCCGAAACCCGCGACGCCGCGTTCAGGGTCGGGGCACTGGACGTGCAGCAGATGGAGCCCCAGGAGTGGGAGAAGTACCGTCAACAGGAGCCCGGCACGCCCTTCATGAGGGTCAGGGCGCCTGGCACAGGCCTGGAGGTGGCGCTGAACACCTCAGTGTCACCGTTCGACGATGCCAGGATCAGGAGGGCCGTCTTCCAGGCCATGGACCCCTGGCAGGCGGTCGAGGAAGTGTGGCTGGGCGCGGCTTTCGTCAGTCTGGGAATGCCTCCGGCCGAAGCAGACTGGCTGCTGGCCGAACCCGACCTGCGGGATTACTTCGGGGATGCCGACCTCGCCCGTGAGCTGCTGAGTAACTCCGGTCTCGACCTGCCCCTTTCGGTCTCGATAAAAGTGGGCGACTTTGGCGAGCCGTACCGCGCCCACGCCTCACGCATCGCCGACGAGATGAGAGCGATCGGATTCGCCCCGACCCTTCAGTTGATGAACCGCCGACAGTTCGGCGACGAGGTGTGGTTGGGCGGTGACTACCAGATGTTCGTCGGCCCCATCGCGCCGGTCACCACGCCCAACGGCTACATGCTGCCCGTATTGCACAGCCAGGGGCGCTGGAACACGACCCGACACAGCGACGCCGAACTCGACCGGCTAATAGAGGCCCAGGCCGTTGAGCTCGATCCGATGGCGCGCAAGGAACTGGTACTGAATATACAGCGGCGGGCACTTGAAGGAGCCTACCGGTTCACGCCGGCCACCGGCGCTGCCGTCTGGGCATGGCGGCCCAGGGTTCAGAACTTCCACCCCAACTTCGCCGGGTTCGAGTACTCGCACTGGGCAAACGTCTGGATCGATGAGTAAACGGTGATGGTGTTCGGGTGGAAACAGGAAGGAGTTGCGGCGCCAGTCTTATCCAGTCTGGTTGCGCCGGTACTCCTCGATACCCTCTCGGAGGGTTGACCAGGCAAGCAGGGTGCACTTGATCCGTACCGGGAACCGACGTACGCCTGCCAGCTCTTTCAGCTCGCCGAGTTCAGCAAGCTCCGCCTGCGAGAGCGTGCCGCCGTTCATCAGCCTGCCAAAGAGAGTGGATACCGCCTCCATCTCCCCGCCGGTCATGCTCAGGACGGTCTCGGTCAGCATGGAGCCGGTGGCTTTGTTAATGGCGCATCCGACGCTCTGAAGCCCTACCCGCGCGACCCGGCCGTCTCCGTCGAGGGCGATCTGAACGTGGATCTCATCTCCGCAGAAAGGATTGACCCCGTCCGCTGTGATGTCGGTACGCTCGAGCTTCTCCCGGTTCCGGGGACTGCGGGAGTGGTCTAGGATGGCCTCGCGGTAGACGTCGTCAAGCCCGTTGAGCCCCATACGCGAAATACCTCAGGGCCTCCTTCAGCCCATCCACCAGCAGGTCTACCTCTTTCTCGGTGTTGTAGAGGTAAAAACTGGCCCTGGCCGTGGCCACGATGCCCATGGACCGCATGAGAGGCATCGTACAGTGGTGTCCTGTGCGGATGGCGATCCCTTGCCGGTCCAGGACCGTGCCGAGGTCATGCGGATGGATGGAGTCGCTATGGAATGACACGATTCCGCCGCGGACCTCGGGGTCACTTGGCCCGAATAAGTCCAACTCCTCGAGTTCTTTAAAGGCCTCCAGCGCATAACGGGTTAGTTCGACCTCGTGGCTGCGGACATTTTCCATACCCAAGCCTTCGAGGTAGTCGACGGCGGCCCCCATGGCGATGGCGTCAGCGATATTCGGGGTGCCCGCCTCGAACCGCATGGGCAGGTCGTTCCAGGTGGCCTTGTCGTACCAGACCTCCAGGACCATCTCTCCGCCCCGCAGGAAGGGCTCCATCTGCTCCAGGACATCCCGCTTGACGTAGAGGGCCCCTATACCTGTCGGGCCCAGCATCTTGTGGCCTGAGAACGCCAGGAAGTCGCAATCCAGGTCGATTACGTCCACCGGCATATGGGGGATGCTCTGGGCGCCATCTACCAGCACGGCCGCTCCAACCGCTCGCGCTTTGGCGGCCAGCTCCTTGACCGGGTTTATGCTGCCAACCGAGTTGGACATGTGGGTCATCGCCAGAAGCCTGGTCCGCGGATTGATGATGGAATCGACGTTGGTCAGGTCCAGCGAACCGTTCGGGGCTATAGGCAGGAACCGGAGCACCGCTCCCTTATCCCGGGCGACCTTCTGCCAGGGCACCAGGTTGCTGTGGTGCTCCATCTGGGTGAGTACGATCTCGTCGCCCGCTTTTATCTGGTCCATGGCCCATGTATTGGCGACCAGGTTAATGCCTTCGGTCGTGTTGCGGGTCCAGATGATCGACTCGGGCGTCTGGGCCTTGATAAACCGGGCCACCTTCTGGCGGGCTTCCTCGTGCCGTTCGGTGGCTTCCATGCTCAGGGCGTGGACGCCCCTGTGGACGTTGGAATTGTAGTTCTCGTAGTAGTCCACCAGGGACTGGATAACGGAGCGAGGTTTCTGCGAGGTCGAGGCGTTGTCCAGGTATACCAACGGCTTGCCGTAGACCTCCCTGGAGAGGACGGGGAAGTCCTCCCTGATCTTCTTTACGTCTAGCATCTTTTTCCCTTCTGGGCGGCGGTAGAGACTCGCTTCCGTCTAAGTACTCGATCGATATTGATATAACACACTGTCATGCTGAGGAGCGGAGCGACGAAGTATCTGGGGGTGGGTGGTGGTCGGTGTCTGGGATGGGAGACCTCCACCCCAGACCCTTCGCTGCGCTCAGGGTGACAGATTTCGAACTCTTTATGACCAATTACTTAGTTAATAGTGGCTACGGCCGGGCCTCCCTAGACCTCTATCTCGATGTCGTCGCACTGCCAGCGGACTTTGAATGTGTCGATGGGCACCACCGCAGGCAGCACCGTCACCTCACCGGTCCTCACGTCAAACCGGGCGCCGTGACGAGGGCACTCGATCTCGTGGCCGTCGAGTTCACCCTGGTCCAGCGATCCCTCGTCATGGGTGCAGACATCGTCTATGGCGTAAAGCTCCCCATCGACGTTGCACACGGCGACTTCCCTGTTCCCAACCTGGTAGACCTTTGCTGTGCCAGATGGTACGTCGCTTACCTTCCCGACCTTTTCAAATGCCATCGGTCCACCTTTCGTTCGGTACATGTTCAGAGACGTTCAGGCGCCGGCGATTTCTTGCGGGAACGTCCGTAACTTGCGGAGGATTACGCCCCATGGACCGTGGCAATCGGCTCCCTCTTGGGCCGTGCGCCGCCTCCGTTCGCCTTGATGACCCGGCTTCGGTCCACCAGGTCCGCTATCGAAGTAGAGTCGAGAATCTTGAAGATTGCCTCGTCAACCGTCCTCCAGACCTCTCTCTGTGCGCATGCGGGCACGTGGATGCACATCTTGCTGTCATCCAGGCATCCGACCATCGTCTCGATTCTTCCCAGGCAGGCCATTACCTTGCTCAGAGGAATATCCGATGGGGCCAGTGCCAGGGCGTGGCCTCCCTGAGGGCCGCGGACGCTGCGGATAAGCCCATTCTTATTTAGCGTGTGGAGGACCTGGGCAAGGTACGGCTCCGGTATCGCCGCCCGTTGGGCGATCTCAGCGGCCCGTATGGGGCTTTGCTCCGTGTGCAAGGCCAGATCGATAAGCGCCCGTACGCCGTAGTCAACTCGTATCGGAATCTGCATCTTCCTATCTCCTGGGCACGAGTGAGCGGGACTGACCCTACTCAGTCGTAACCGCTTCCACCTTTCCGTTCAGCGCGGCCTTCAGGGTGTGCCAGGACAGGGTCGCGCACTTGATGCGGGCCGGAAAGGCCGCGACGCCTCCCAATACCTCCAGGTCCCCCAGCGCCTCGGTGTCGACGTCTTCACCTGGCTGCCGGGTGATCAACTGCCTGAAACCGGAAAAGAGTTCCTCCGCCTCTTCGACCGTCTTGCCCCTGATGCTGTCGGTCATCATGGATGCCGACGCTCTGGATATGGCACAGCCCGCTCCCTGGAACCCAACGTCGGTTATCAGGCCGTCTTCCACGTCCAGATAAAGAACAATCTTGTCTCCGCAAAGCGGGTTGAAACCGTCCGCGGTACGGTTCGCGTTATCGAGCTTGCGAAAGTTCCGGGGCCGTCGGTTATGGTCCATCAGGACCTCCTGATACAGGTCCTGCAGGTCAAACATTGGATATAACCCTCTCCGGGCCCTTCCTCGGCGTCGGATTCATCGACCCGGCGCCTCGGATTCCCTCAATCGGCGGCATCAAGCAGCCGCCCCTTCGAATTCGAACTTGTACTTGGGCAGCGACTCCAGGAACAGCGTCTCCAGGTAGGAGCGGAGTCCGTCCAATTCGACGGCATCGATAATCTCGCTGGCGAACCCGTAGAGCAGAAGACGGCTGGCCGCCTCCAGGTCCAGTCCCCGGCTCCTCATGTAGAAGACCGTGTCCTGGTCGATGTTCCCGGCAGTTGCACCATGGCCGCACTTTACGTCGTCGGCGTAGATGAAGAGCGCCGGCTTGCTGTCCACCTCGGCGTCCGGTGACAGCAACAGGTTCTTGTCGGACTGGAGCGAGTCGGTCTTCTGCGCCTCTTTTCGCACTAGCACCGTTCCGCCGAAGATCGCACGTGACTTGCCGTCCAGAATGCCCTTGTAGAGCAGGCGGCTTGTGCCCTGGGGCCTGGTGTGTTCTATATTGATGAAGTTGTCCATGTGCTGGCTGCCGGAAGTCATGTAGAGGCCGTTCAACTCGCAGTAGGTCTTCTCGCCGTCCAGCAGCACGTTCAGGTCGTACCGTCCCAGCGCCGCACCCTTGGCGAAGGCGCGAGAGGTAAACGAGCTGTTGTCGCCCTGGCGTACCCGCGCGACCCCCACGTGGTAGGCGTTCTCGTTCTCTGCCAGCAACCTGTGGTGTTTGATCTCGGCCCCGTCGCCGACTACGATCTCGGCCACCGCGTTTGTGAAATAGGGACTGTCCGTAAAGCCGACGTAGCTCTCTATAACGGTCGCCTTACTCCCGGTGCCCGCAATCACCAGCACCCTGGGGTAGGATATGGTAGGGCCTCCCCTGTCGGTAGAGATAAAGACAAGGTTGAGCGGCGTATCCAGTGACTCGCCGTCCGGGATGCTTACGAAAGCGCCGTCCCGAAGGAACGCGGTATTCAGCGCCGTGAAACCGTCCTCTTCGACCGGGGCGAACCGGGCCAGGTGGCTCTCGACCGCTTCGTCGCCGGCGCTTATAGCATTGGCCAGGCTTCCGGCCCGGACACCGTTGGTGATTCCTGGCGCCGTCGACAGTGCCTCCGAGTAGTGGCCGTCCACGAAAACCAGGTTGGCCCAGCTATCGTGCCACGGTACCGCACCCTTAACATCTACCGAGGTTAACCCGTTGGGACCGGTTTCCGCGGGGTATTCGAAGGAGGCCCTGGCTATGGGGCCGACGTTGGTGTACTTCCACCTCTCGTTGCTCCGGCGTGCCGTTGGAAAGCCCAGTTCCAGGAAGCGGCTCAGGGCGTTCGTCCGTATATCGTGGGCCCAGCGGGGACCGTTGAGGGACAGACTCCTCTCGGCGGCCCGGAAATGGGATAGGTAGCTCTCGTTTTTGGTTGCCACTGAGGTCATGACGCCGCCACACCCTCCGAAACGGCGACCGGCGACTCACCTGCCACTGCCTCTCTGATCCAGTCGTAACCCTTCTCCTCCAGCTCCAGCGCGAGCTCTTTGCCTCCGGACCTGGCGATCCTGCCGTCCAGCAGGACGTGTACGAAGTCGGGGGTGATGTAGTTGAGTATTCGCTGGTAGTGGGTCACCAGGACAATGGCCTTGTCAGGGCCCTTGAACTGGTTCACGCCTTCGGAGACTATCCTCAGGGCGTCGATGTCCAGGCCCGAGTCCGTCTCGTCCAGCAGGGCCAGCGTCGGGTCCAGGAGGGCAAGCTGAAGTATCTCGTTGCGCTTCTTCTCTCCACCGGAGAACCCCTCGTTGACCGACCGCTTTAGCAGGTCCGGGTCTATCTCGACAAGCTGACGCTTCTCCTCCGCCAGTTTGTCGAACTCGCGGATGCTCAGCTCCTCCAGACCTCTGTGGAGCCGGATGGCGTCCACTGCCGCTTTGAGAAACTGCCAGGTGCGTACACCCTGTAGTTCGACCGGGTACTGGAAGGCCAGGAAAATCCCCTCTCTGGCCCGAGTCTCGGGGTCCATACCTTTAGGAGGGAGCCCCAACAGATTTCGACGCTTGTAGAGCACCTCGCCCTTCGTCACATTGAACTCGGGCCTGCCCGCAAGCACATTGGTCAGCGTACTCTTGCCCGATCCATTGGGGCCCATTATGGCGTGGACCTCGCCGAAATTGACGGTGAGGTCGATGCCCTTCAGTATCTCCGTATCCTCCACCCCGACGTGGAGGTTGCGGACCTCCAGGAGGGGATGGTCTTTCTGTAGTGCCTTGCTCATTGTTTATCCAACCGATCCTTCCAGGCTCACCCTCATTAGCTGGGAAGCCTCCATGGCGAACTCGAAGGGCAGCTCCTTGAAGATGCCCCTGCAAAACCCGTTGATGATCATGTAGTTGGCCTCTTCCAGGGAGATGCCTCGCTGCTGCAGATAGAAAAGCTGGTCGTCGTTGACCTTGGAGGTCGTGGCCTCGTGGCCCATCCGGGCCGTCGGGTTCTGGACCTCGATGTAGGGCACCGTGTGGGCTCCGCACTCGTCGCCGATGAGCAGCGAGTCGCACTGGGTGAAGTTCCTGGCGTTGGCCGCCGAGGGCATGATCTTCACCTGCCCCCGATAGGTGTTGTTCCCGTGGCCGGCCGAGATCCCCTTGGCCACTATGGTGCTCTTTGTGTTCTTTCCGATGTGGATCATCTTGGTCCCGGTGTCGGCCTGCTGGTAGTTGTTCACCAGCGCCACCGAGTAGAACTCACCCACCGAGTTGTCGCCCACGAGAAACACGCTGGGGTACTTCCAGGTGATGGCCGAGCCCGTCTCCACCTGGGTCCAGGAGATTTTCGAGTTTTTGCCCTGGGCCTTGCCCCGCTTGGTAACGAAGTTGTATACGCCCCCCTTGCCCTCCTTGTCGCCTGGGTACCAGTTCTGTAGCGTCGAGTACTTGATCTCGGCATTGTCCAACGCCACCAGTTCCACAACCGCCGCGTGCAGCTGGTGCGACTTCCTCATGGGCGCGGTGCACCCCTCCAGGTAGCTCACGTAGGCGCCCTCGTCGGCTATGATGAGCGTACGCTCGAACTGGCCCGAGTCGACCTGGTTGATGCGGAAGTAGGTCATAAGCTCGATGGGACAGCGCACGCCCGGGGGTACGTAGCAGAAGGACCCGTCGCTGAAAACGGCGGAGTTGAGGGTCGCGTAGAAGTTGTCGCTGTACGGAACCACCGTCCCCAGGTACTTTCTGACCAGGTCGGGGTGGTTCTTGATCGCCTCGCTCATCGAGCAGAAGATCACCCCGGCCTTCTCCAGCATGTCCTGGTAGGTTGTGGCGACCGAGACGCTGTCCAGCACGGCGTCCACCGCCACGCCGGACAGCTTTTTCTGCTCCTCTAGAGGTATCCCCAGCTTGTCGAAGGCCTGGAGTATCTCGGGATCGACCTCGTCGAGGCTCTTGGGGCCGTCGCCCTGGGAACGCGGAGCCGCGTAGTAGATTATGTCCTGGTAGTCGATGGACTCGTGGTGGATATTGGCCCACGTGGGCTCTTCAAGGCCCAGCTTGGCCCAGTGCCGGAACGCCTTGAGGCGCCATTCCAGCATCCATTCGGGTTCGTTTTTCTTAGCAGATATTAGGCGGACAATCTCCTCTGAGAGGCCTTTGGGGGCGATGTCCGAATCGATGTTGAACTCGAACCCCCACTTGTACTGTGTTACTTCCAGGCCAGTCTCTCTCGAAATGACCTTCTGTTTGGTCATAGGCCTCGTCGCTCCTGGTTCTAAATCATTTGTTGATGCTGTAGGTCAAGAATACCATTTTAATAGTAGCATTCGATTATCGCGGGGTCAACGGTGAGTCCCATCGCTAAAAAATATTCCCGGACAATTCCGTTGTCAGTGGACCTTCAACAGTCCGTGAATCAGGTCTTTCGCATCCCTTACCCGGACGTTGGAGGCCACCTTGACGTGCCCGTCGCCGTATCGGGCTGTCGTCTTCCCGTACCGGTCCCCGTCCCCTGTATCTACGTCCATCACGGCGTCTCGGAGCGTCAGCAGACCCGGTTGGATAGCCACCGCCATGGCCAGGGGGTCACACAGGCTGTAGCCGGTGCGCGACTCATCGTTCGAGAACCAGTTGCCCAGAATCGTCCTGGCTAAGGGGGCCAATGACGAGTCCTCTGAAAGCCAGGCGGCCTCATCCCGCTCTACCGTGACCTTGTTGCAGACGTCCAGGCCCACCAGGGTGATCGGGACGCCCGACAAAAAAACGGCTTGGCCCGCGGCAGGATCGTTGTACGCGTTGAACTCCGCGTTGGGAGTGACGTTGCCTGGGACCTCCACCGCACCACCCATCACCACTATCTCCCTGAGCCAATCCACCAGGTGGGGTTCCCTGGCGATTGCCCTGGCCACGTTGGTCAAGGGACCCAGGGCGATCAGCACCAGTTGGCCCGGTATCGACCGGGCATGCTGGATGATGAACTCCGGCGCCCGGGACTCTATCGGCTCCGTCGTAGGCGCGGGGATTCGGACTGTAAGGCCGCCCGCCCCGTGGAAGTGATAGCCGTACCTGAAAGCGCCGCGCAGCGGATGCGCGGCCCCCCGCGACACCGGGATTTCAGCCCGTCTCAGGTGCTCCAGCAGGCTCAGCGCGTTCCGAGTTGTGTCGGCCAGGGAGGCGTTACCACCGACCGTGGTCAGCCCAAGGACCTCCACTCCAGGCGAGTTCAGGGCCATCATAATGGCCAGTGCATCGTCGGTGCCGGGGTCGGTGTCGATAACGATCTTCATGCCCGCTCCCGCTGGCGCTGAACGAAAGCCATCCAGGCGTCCTCGGACGAGTACCGGAAGCTCACCCCCAGCTCACTCTTGACCTTGTCGCAGGAGACGTTAGGAGGGTACCTGATAAAGTCCAGACCGCAGGCGGGCGAGTACCCCTGAAGCCTCAACTTCCACGTCAGGCCTGTCAACCCGTACAGGAACGGTGCGGGCAGGTTTATCCGCCTCTTTCCGAACAACCGGGCCATGGCGCTCCACCTGATCACACCGTCCCCGGCCACGTTGTAGACGCCCGACACCCTCTGAAGGAGGCAATGGGTCAAGAGATCCGTCTGGTCGTCCTCGTGGATAAGCTGCATCGGCGGGTCCGAGCCCCTGATGCTGACCAGGAATGGCTGTGAGAAGGCCCGCGAGATGAAGTTGTCGGCGTTGGGGCCCATAACCGGGCACCCGCGCAGAACGGCGACCGTGAAGTCGGGATTCCGGCCCTGGTGCCGTGCCAGCAGCTCTTCGACGTTGGCCTTGTGTTCACCGTACTGGAACCCCTTGACCGGTCTGATCGGTGACTTCTCCGACAGCAGAGGTGGATTGTCGGCGTGTGCACCGTAGACCGTCGTGCTGCTCAGGTAAACCAGTTGCCGGACACCGGCCCGCCGGCATGCCTCCAGGACGTTGGAAGCTCCGCCCACATTCACCCGCTCGGCGGCGGCGCGGTCGCGACTCGGATTGAGGAGGAACGCCAGGTGAACGACCGCGTCGATCCCGTTTTCCTCCAGCATCTCAGCCATCGGCGCGGTAACATCGTGGATGCGGAACACGACCTTGGGGCCGTGCGGTCCACCGGGAGGGCGGACGTCCATGGCCAGGATTCGCTCGACCGAGTCCTCGCTCTCCAGACGCTCGACCAGACCACGTCCGACGTAGCCGGCGGCGCCTGTGATTGCCACCCGCCTGCGAGCGCTACTCATCCCTCGGTACATCGGTGAAATCGAACTTCAGGGTGCCGAGGCCCGGTACCTCGAATCCCATGCCGATCTTGCGAGGTCCCGGATCGAGGGTCAGGTCCTGGACGCTGACGGTGATGGCCTTGTTCATGGCCAGCGTGAAAGTGTTCTCCTTGGACACGTCGCTGAAACTCGTATCCTCTCCCTCAAGGGAGAACTGGGCCTTATCCATGGGTACCTCGACGCCGTCTACGGTCAGGGGCAGCAGCCTGTGGGCATAACCCGAGCCCAGCCGGTTTTTTAACTCGAACTCGAAACCACCGGCCGTGTTCTTCAGGCTCTCCTTGACGTATAGTCGCCTCAGCAGGAATCCGGGTACGCTAACCATAGTCTGAAATCTCCTGGTTCCCTTGTTTTACTCGCGACCAGCCCGTTGTGTCCGCTATTCCATTATCTGGCGACGCATGCGATAGATGGCCCTCTCCGCCTCGACCGACTCGGCCGGCAGCTCCTCCGCCTTGCCCAGCAGCGAGGCGTACACGAAAACCTGTGCCACCTGCTCCACCAGCGCGCAGACATCCAGTGCCTCGGCCAGGTCACGACCCACGCCCACGGCGCCGTGGTTCCGGATCAACGCGGCGCTCCGCTCTCCCAGGGCAACGGTGACGCTGTCCGCCAGCTCCTCGGTGCTGGGGAACGCGTACTCCGACACCTCCACGGCGCCGCCCACGGCGATCATCATCTCGTCGATTATAGGAGGTATCGTCAGTCCCGCGACCGCCGCCACGCTGGCGAAGACCGAGTGGGTGTGAATCACCGCCTTCACGTCGGGTCGCGCCCGGTAGATGGCCCCGTGGAGCAGGGCCTCCGACGACGGCATGAGGTCGCCCTCCAGCGGCTCGATGTCGAAGTCCGCGACGACGATCTCATCGTCCCTGAGTGCGGTATAGGGCACCCCCGACGGTGTGACCGCCAGCAGTTCCGACGATTCCTCCGCGGGCGCCAGCCTCAGGCTGACGTTGCCGCTGCTGCCGGTTACCAGACCCAGTCCCGCCATATCTCTGGCGGTCTCGGCCACCGCTTTTTTCTCCTCGTCCCATCGGCTGACTTTCAATATTTCTCTCCCCAGTTTTAGGGCCCTAGCGCTTGGAGGTCACTGGCCATTCGGAGCCAACTTGCATAATAATCCTGATACTCGGCAGAGGCCAGCAGGTCCGGCTCCAGGCTCAGGAGCCGAGTCCGTGCTTCCTGGGCCGCCTCGTCCAGAGATCCGTACTCGCCCAGAGCCGTGCAGGCGGACAGGTACGCGCCCATACCGCTGACCTGCGGCGAGGCGGCCACCTTGAGTTCCCTGTCGAGCACGTCGGCCAGTATCCTCGTCCAGGTTGAGGACCGCGTCATCCCTCCACCGACCGTAACGTCAGACGCCTTTTTCCCGGCAAGCCCTTCGATCTGCTCCAGGTTGGCCTTGACGGCGTAGGCGATGGCCTCCAGCGACGCCCTGGCCATATGCCCTGGTCCGGGCGCGCTGAACGTCAACGGGACAGGAAAATAAAATCCCCCTATTCGCATCCCCAGCTTCGACATGTCCATCCGCGCCGGCCCTAAAAAGGCCGAGGTACCTTCAGACCCGATGGGTACCGAACTCGCCAGCCGGTCCATCTCAGCGAAGGCGTCCTTGTAGCCTTTATAAAAAATCTCGGACAGCCACCGGTACGAGTTTCCGGTATCTCCCGGACTGCTCTCCAGTACCCACCCGTCGGGATTCAGACCACACCCCGCCCAGGTTTTACCCTCTGGTGAGAGGACCGGCTGAGATGTAGCCATTTGTACGGCCGTACTCCAGCCGGCCACGATGCCTGTCTGGGGCTCACGTGTTACACCCATCCCCAGCAGGCCGCACTGCGTGTCCGCTCCCGCGACCGCCACCGGCGTTCCCCGGGGCAGTCCGGAGTCCCGGGCTGCGGGGCCACATACGCTTCCGGCCATCGTCCCAGCGGCCACGAGGGGGAGAGCCAGGTTGAGCAGTCCCATCTCGCTCATCAGCTCGGAGCACCATTCCCGCCGGTTGATGTCCACGAGCCCGGCTTCGCATGCCAGAGTAGTTTCACCGGCCAAGTTGCCGGTCAGCCGCCAAACCAGCCAGTCCGCCAGGCTCAGGACCGCCACGATCCTATTATAGGACTCCGGGCGGTGATGCTGAAACCAGCGCAGCTTGGCCGGGGCGAACAGAAACGAGGGCAGGTGACCGGTGGCGCCGTACACCCTGTCCCGCATCTGGTCGTCGATGGCCGCGCCCTCGAACACCGCCCTCAGGTCGGTATTGGGGCCGGCGTAGACCTCTCGACCGTCTTCGTCCAGGAAAACGACGGCCTGCCGCTGGCTGGTTACAGAGATGGCTGAGACCTGTCGGGTCGTGATGCCCGCGGATTCAAGGCTATTGGGGATGAGCCGACAGAAAGTCAGCCACACGCCCTGAGGGTCGAATGCCCTGGCCAGGGAGGGAACGTTCTCCTCGGCGAGATACTTCCATTCGCCGGTGTCGAGTCCCGCAATCCGGCCTTCGCCGTCGAACACCAGGCAGCGCCCGCCACTGGTCCCGGCGTCCAGCACAAGTACGTACCTGCTAACCACTGCGCTCCCACACTCCGGGGTTCACCAGGTTCTTCGGCCTCTGACCGTCGA
>CAZEDC010000034.1:0-9518 GCA_964510985.1 uncultured Dehalococcoidia bacterium | reverse complement strand
TCTGAGGGTGTCCCTCAGATATAAATTCCTCCCCCTTCCTGGCCTGGAAGGGGGACAGGGAGATGGTCGAAAAGGTTTTTCAGCACCCTGCTAGTACCGGTCGGTTCATCAGACCGGAGGCCGGTGTTTTTCAGTCGTGCGGCAGCGCTCCATCGGCGGCCTCGACGAGCGCCGTCGTCACGTACCTGGCTAGAGATAAAAGCGCGTCCAGAGGCATGTACTGGTCCACCAGCCGGTCGAAGAGCATATTGGCCCGGGACCTGAACTCCTCGTCGCCCAGCCACAGGACGATCCGCGAAGGGATCCGTGGGAGAACCCGGAGTTCGATGCAGGCGTCGCCCCAACCCACGGGTGCGCCGTCCAGGTCCCGCCCCGCCTGTAGGAACGACTCCGCGTCGCCGTCGAATCTGGCGGCCAGCTGCGCCGTGGGAATGGCGTGGAAACCACGGAAGAAGAACGCGCCGGAAGGCAGGGATTCGGCCGGCACCCAGTCCCCGGCGGCGCGAATATCTAGGGCCTGATTCAGGTACACGACGGACAGAAGTGTCACGTCGTGCCCGGGCCCTTCGTCCGCACCACGACCCTCGTCGCCTCACATCACTGTCCGCCGGTCCGGATCAACGAGCACGCGGCGGTTCAGCAGGGGCAGCTCGTAGCGGCTGGAATCCGGATCGTGGCGGGCGCCCGTCCGGTGCGAGACGTCGCCGGGCGCAAGAGAGGCGAGCCGTTCCCAATGTGACTCGTGAATCATCGAGACCCCTATCTCCGAAGGACTCTTCCGATACTCCGCTGGTGCCGATCTCACTCAAGACATACGTCTCCACACACCCTCGGCCCAACACTAACACCGGCCACCCTCCAGTTCAACACGCGACACAGGGTAGGTCAGGTCCCCAGGTCGTGCTCAAAATGAACTCTCCCTGTTATACACGAAGATAACGCAGGCATAGCATGATTCGGTGACGGACGCAGGCCCCGATCAATCAAGCTGGGTATATGCGCGCATGAACGAAACGGTTAAAATGGAAAGCAGGCCGGGTGGTGTAACGCTCATGGAACGTGGTTAGCCTTGACTGGTTACGAACCGACACGTAGCCGGGTCGATTATTCTTCCACGGCTGCCTTTCGGCGAGTTTGCAATAATCTTAGACAGCGGAGTAGGTAATGGAAAACCACTTGAGATCGGCGTTGGACACCGGGACATTCTTCTGCTCGGCTGAATTGGTCATGGGTCGAGACCACGATATCCCGGATGCCGAGGCCTTTGTACGCGACGCCGCAGAGGAGCCCAACGGGGTGCGGATCATCAGCGCCACGGACCTGCCCGGCGGCAACCCGGCCTTACCGCCGGAGGCCTTCGTCTCCTTCGTGTCCGAAAACGGTCTGACGTCGCTGGCGCACATATCGGGCAAGGACGGCAACCGCAGCTTCCTGGAGGGGAGGCTACACGGCCTGGCCCACCTGGGGGTTGAGAGCATACTGGCCCTGACCGGAGACGGACACCACGAGGCCTTCGCGGGTATGCCCAAGCCGGTGTTCGACCTGGACTCGGTGTTGATACTGACGCTGATAGAAAAGATGAGGGAGGGTGTGGAGTACCAGGTGGGTCCCAGGGCGGTACAGACAACGCCCTTCGACTTTTTAGCCGGAGCGGTGGCCGGCCCATTCAAAACCACCGAGCCCGACCAGATGATGCAGTACTACAAGCTGGAACTGAAGATAGCGGCGGGGGCCCAGTTCATCATCACCCAGCTTGGGTACAACCTCCGTAAACTATACGAGGCGCGCCAGTACATGGTCAGGGAGGGATTGGGCCACATCCCGGTGATCGCCAACGTCTACGTACCCACCGCGACGGTGGCCAAGATGATGAGGCGCGGAGACTTGGCCGGATGCGTGGTGTCCGACGAGCTGATCAAGAGGCTGGAGGGAGAGAAAAAGCCCCAGCGGCTCGAGCGAGCGGGGCTGATGGTGGCGGCTGCTCGAGAGCTGGGGTTTGCCGGGGCCCACGTGGGAGGATTCGGGTTAAAGCACAAGGATGTCATGAAGGTCCTGGAGCACGCGGAGGAGGTCGGCTCTGGCTGGCGGTCGCGCATGGACGAACTGGTGTTCGACTATCCCGGGGAATTTTATCTGTTTCCGGAAGGCCCGGACGGCCTCAGCGACGGCGAAGGCGACTACCAGTTGAATAGAAAGAGTCCGTCCAAGGGCTTCGGACAGCGGGTGTCCGGTATGGTTGCCGGCCTCGTATCCCACGAGGGCTCGCTTGGGACACGCCTGTTAAAGCCCAAAACCGACGGTGTCAAAGACCCTGTTGCGGACAAGTCGTGGAGAGGCGGTCTAAGGTACCGGCTCATGGGACTGTCCGATATCTACCGCAGGAATGCGTGGAACTGCGTCCAGTGCGGCGACTGCATCCAGGACCACCTGAACTATCCCGGCTGCACGATGTCGTTGTGCTACAAGGAGTTACGCAACGGCCCCTGCGGCGGCTCCAGGGTAGACGGCACCTGTGAGGTTAACCCGGCGCAGCCGTGCGTCTGGAGCGATGTATATCTGAACACCCTGGCAGCGGGAGAGGACTCGAGGAAATACGCACGTACGCTGGTGCCTGCCAGAGACTGGGCTCTGGACCAAACAAGCGCCCTCTCCAACCGTCTTGCCGGACTGGACGGCTTCTCCGGCCACAAGCCCGTGACTGTACAAGAACCACAGAAGGCCGAGAAAGCGGAGCAATGACTATCGGCCCCAGGTCTTCATCTGAAAAACAGGCGGTGTCGATGGCGACTTGAAACCTCACCCAGGGGGATGGCGAAGCAGATAGTTGGACGGCGTGCTGGGGGACCGTCCTTCTCCAAGACCTAGAGCCAAGGAGGCCAAAAATGCCAGTGCAGATCAGGTGGCCGGTGCCCAGCGACCTGGAGATCGCTCAGGAGGCTGAGCTTCGACTGATCGAGGATGTGGCCGGTGACGCCGGGATCCTGGATGATGAACTCGAGCCCATCGGGCGCGATATGGCGAAGATCGACTATACCAGGGTCCTGGAAAGGCTCAAAGACCGGCCGAACGGGAAGCTGATCACGGTCACGGCGATTACGCCCACACCACTCGGGGAAGGGAAAACGGTAACCGCTTTCGCACTCGGACAGGCATTGGGGAAGCGCGGGAAGAACATAATAAACACGTTTCGCCAGCCCTCCAAGGGCCCTACCTTCGGCATCAAAGGCGGGGCCACCGGCGGCGGCTACTCCCAGGCCCTGCCCATGGAGAAGATAAACCTTCACTTCACCGGAGACGTTCACGCGGTAGAGACGGCCCACAATCTTGCCGCGGCCGCCATCGACGCCAGCATCCTCCACGGCAACAAGCTGAACATCGACCCCCTGAGCATCACCTGGCCGGCTTGCGTCGATCTGAACAACCGGGCACTGAGACAGGTCGTCATCGGCCTCGGCGGACGGACCAACGGGTACCCTCGCGTCACCGGCTATGACATCACAGTGGCCACCGAGACCGCCGCCATCCACGCCATGACAACCGGGATTAACGACCTCCGAGAGCGGCTGGCGCGCACCGTGATCGGCTACACCTACGACCGCCAGCCGGTTACCTGCGAAGACCTCAAGGTGGCCGGAGCGATGACGGTGCTTCTAAAGGACTCCATAAAGCCAAACCTGGTCCAGTCCACCGAGGGCCACGCCATGATCGGCCACGGGTTTCCGTTCGCCAACGTGGCCCATGGGAACAACTCGGTGCTGGCCGACATGGTGGGCCTGAAGCTGGCCGACTACGTGGTCACCGAGAGCGGTTTCGGCGCCGACTGCGGTTTCCAGAAGATAGTCGAGGTCAAGTGCCGTCAGAGCGGTCTAAAAGTGGACTGCGCCGTCATAGTCGCCTCGGTCCGGGCCCTCAAACAGCACGGTGGCGCCTTCCACCTGCGGCCCGGTAGGCCCTACTCATCGGTGAAAGAGGCGGCGGAGACCGAGAACCTCCCAGCCGTCGAGAAAGGGGCTGAGAACCTGGCCGCCAATGTCGGTATCGTCAAGGCCTTTGGTGTCCCCGCCGTCGTGGTCATCAACAGATTCACATCCGACACCGACAGCGAAGTGGAGCTGATCCGCAGGAAGGCCCTGGAGGCGGGAGCCGCCGGCGTCGCCGTGTCCGAGGGCTGGGCCAAGGGTGGCGAAGGCGCCCTCGAAGCCGCGGACGCAGTCCTGAAGGCCCTTGAAACTCCGACAGAGATGAAGTTCCTCTATCCCGAGGACACCCCGATAAAAGACAAGATCGAGACGATAGCGAAGACGATATTTGGGGCCGGCAGCGTGAGCTACTCCGCCGCGGCCAACAGGTCGATAAAGCTCTACACCGAGTTGGGCTTTAACAAGCTGTCCATCAACGTGGCGAAGACGCACCTCTCGTTGTCCCACGACCCCAAGCTGATAGGGGTGCCCAGGGGATTCACACTGCCCGTCAGGGAGGTCCGAGCGTCCGTTGGAGCCGGTTTCCTCTATCCCATTTGCGGATCGATGATGACGATGCCGGGACTCGGGAGTAAGCCCGCCTTCATGGACGTGGACATCGATAAGGAGACGGGCAAAACGGTGGGACTGTTCTAGCTCTCACCGTTTGAGTTCCGGTTGGACGGGTGCTAATATATTCATAGCAACACCGCGATGACCCTCTCGGCCGTATTTGCGGTGTCCGCTACGCTTACCCCGATCTGCCGCAGGATGTCTATCATCAGGTCGATGCCGAACGTCACTATCGGACCGGGCAGCACGCGTGTCATCCAGTCGAACAGGTCGAATGGGACGAACGGCAGCCCAAGCAGCTCGTCGAACAGGTACATGATTCCCATCAACGGTGCCGTCAGTAGCCCGCCTGTCAGCGCGCCGACGCCCAGGTTTTTCATTGCGCACCTCTATTTACACGTGTTACACGTGACGCTGTATTTCTCATCTTCAAAAGGGCAGATGATACTGATCTTCCATCTGCTTACGAAAAAGCGCGTTACAATACTCCGCTCGTGGTGAGCCTGTCGAACCATACGAGCGGAGAGGGTAGTCCCGCTCATGTCCTTCGACAGTGCTCAGGATGAGCGGGACTTAGAGCGCGGTTTGTTTAGACGGATTTACGACACCAGATATTACCGCATATTCACCGGTACGTCGTTGTGGACGATTCGGATTCGATGCACGGTCCCCGTCTGGAGCGGATGGGGTGGCCAACGGTCCCGCAAAAATCGCCTACCCGATGACCTTGACGTCGCTACCCGGCTGTCTATAATGGCTGGGGTTGATTTTTTGTCGAGATTCGGCTTTCTACTCCCGCTTCGTTGAAGCTGCCAGCGTACACCTGCACGAATGACCAAGGAGAAAGTTATGGCCACTTCCGGGATAGCTCCGTCCCAGCCCGTCCAGAAAATCAAGTTGCTTCATGACGTCAGGTGTCCCATGCGGGACGGTATAGAGCTATCCACCGATGTCTACATGCCGGTCGAGGGGGGGCCCTTTCCGACGCTCCTCACCCGCTCGCCCTACGGTAAATACAACGAGGTGATGGTGCCCAATCTCATTCACCACGCCAAACAGGGCTATGCGGTAGTGGCACAGGACGTTCGCGGACGCTACGACTCTCCTGGGGAGTTCTACCCTTTTATCAATGAGGTCTCGGACGGCCACGACACCGTCGAGTGGGCCGCCGGCCAGCCGTGGTCCACGGGCAAGGTCGCCACGTTCGGCGCCTCCTATCTGGGGCTGACCCAGTGGCAGGCGGCACAGGGCGGCAGCCCCCACATGGTCGCCGCGGTGCCCCATGTCGCGTATTCCAACGCCTTTCACAACTGGGTCTACACCGGGGGCGCGATGCAGCTGGGCTTCGGCCTGGAGTGGGGGCTCGCCGCCTCGGCCCGCACTCATCAGCACCAGTACATGTGGTTTCCCGAGGAGATTCATCAGCACGCCCTGTTCGACCACCTGCCGTTGAAAACGTCGGACGCGAGGTTAGGCCGTTCAAGCCGACTCTGGAAGGACTGGGTCAGCCACTCGACCTATGACGACTACTGGCGGAGTATGCGACCCGTCGAGGAGCACTATGCGGAGATCGACGTCCCGGCCTACGGAATGGCCGGCTGGTTCGATATCTTCCTCCAGGGCAGCCTGAACAACTTCATGGGGATGGCAAAGCAGGGCAAGACCGAAAAAGCCCGGCGTCACCAGAAGATCATAGTCGGCCCCTGGATTCACAGTCTCGGCGCCAAGGGCACGGAGCGGACCATCGGGGACATTGATTTCGGCCCCAACGTACTGGTCGACCTCATAGAAGAGCAGACGCGCTGGTTCGACTACTGGCTGAAGGGGGTAGACAACGGCATCGTGGACGAGCCACGGATTAAGCTGTTCGTCATGGGGGCGAACCGCTGGCGAGAGGCCGACGAGTGGCCGCTGCCCGAGACCCGGTACACACCCTACTACATCCACAGCGGCGGCAAGGCCAACTCAGTGTTCGGCGACGGCGCACTCAGTGCGGCACAGCCTGAGAACGAGACGCCCGACGAGTTCGTGTACGATCCCGAGCACCCGGTGAAAACCATCGGCGGTAGTACTTGCTGCAGCGAGGCAACGTTCGCCGTGTCCATGGGGCCACGGGACCAGCGTCCCAACGAGTACAGGCCCGACGTGCTGGTCTATACCACGCCGCCACTGGAGCGGGACGTGGAGGTCACGGGACCGGTGAAGGCGGTGTTGTATGCATCATCCTCCGCACCGGACACCGACTTCACCGCCAAGCTGGTGGACGTGTACCCCGGCGGGTACGCCATGAACGTGGCCCAGGGGATCCTGAGGGCGAGGTACCGGGACTCGTGGGAGCACCCGACTCTACTGGAACCGGGGCGGGTGTACAGGTACGAGATCGACCTCTGGTCCACCAGCAACTGCTTCCAGAAGGGACACCGCATCCTGGTGGAGATCAGCAGCAGCAACTTCCCGCAGTTCGACCGTAATCCCAACACGGGTCACGCGAACGGGCAGGACGCGGAGCTACAGAAGGCGCACCAGACGATATACCACGACCGGGAGCACCCCTCCCACATACTGCTGCCGGTCATCCCTTAGTACTTAGTCTCAAAAGTTTGCGTACATAAAGTTAGCAGTAGGCCCGCTCGCCCTGAGCCCGTCGAAGGGCGGGCCGCTCGTGGTTCGACAAGCTCACCATGAGCGGCTTTTATTGTCGCAGTATTTTCGCAAGCAAGCACTAGCTCGGTTACAGCCGAATAATCCGAGAGAAGCCAAGGCTGCCGGGCTGTGTGTTCCTCCACGGGCGGCGAATCCCTTCATCCTGCCCCCGCGGAGCCAGAGGAGTGACGAAGAGTGAAATACCTGTTCTCGATGCCCGTATCCGGCCCTCTGGGGACCCCCGACAGCATGACCTCGCTGGCAAGGCAGGCAGACCGGCTCGGGTTCGGGGCCATCGCGGCGAGCGAGCGGCTGGTCATGCCGAGAGCGATAAACTCCAGCTACCCTTACGGTGAAACGGGCGAAGTTCCAGGGGTCGGGACAGTCCAGAATACGCTGGAGATGCTGACGGTCCTGGCGTTCCTGTCGGCCCATACCTCCAGGATCGGCCTATTGACCTCGGTCCTGGTCCTGCCCTATCGCAATCCGCTTCTGACCGCCAAGATGCTGGCAACCATCGATGTGCTGTCCAAAGGTCGCCTCATAGTCGGGTGTGGTGTCGGCTGGATGCGCGAAGAGGCCGACACGCTGGGAGTCCCGTCGGCTTTCGAGGACCGTGGGGCCGTCGGAGACGAGTATATCCGGGTGTTCAGAGAGCTCTGGAGCGGCGATGAGCCGGATTTTCAAGGCAGGCATCTGCGGTTTTCCGATATCGAGTTCGCCCCGGGGCCGGTGCAGCGGCCCGGTCCGCCAATTTGGATCGGCGGCGAGAGCCCGGCCGCGATGCGAAGGGTGGCGACCCTGGGCGACGGATGGCTCCCAGTCGCCGGAAATCCGCGATACCCTCTGGATACGCCGGAACGGCTGGCGAACGCGGTGGCGCGCCTGCGTCGCGACGCAGACGCCGCGGGCCGAGATCCCTCAAAGATCGATATCGGATACGGCGGAGTTACCTGGATCGACGGCCATCCGCACCGGCTGCCCGGTGGAGAGAGAAAGCCCTTCTCCGGAAGCGACCAGCAGGTGGCGGAGGACATTGAGACGTACGAGCGGCTGGGGGTCACCTATCTGTCGCTGAGGCTGGCGCGTCCCTCCCTGACCGAGACCTTGGAGCGGATGGAGCGATTCATGCGGGAGGTAAGTCCCCTGGCAGGGTGAGTGATAGACTATAACGGTGTGTGGACCCGGCCGAGCCATCTCCGAAGCATAGGCGGAGATGAGATGACCGCAGGAGACGGAGCAAGAATGCCATGATAGTCGAAATGCGTAGGGGTAGCAGCGAGGCGGAGGTCGAAGAGGTGGTGCAGCGTGCCAGGTCTCTACACCTGGATGTTCAGATGAACCTGGGCACCGAGAAGACGGTGGTGGCCCTTCTCGGAAGCAACACCGGACAGGTGGACACCGACATGTTCGCGGTGCTCCCGGGTGTGGAGAGCGTAACCCGGATCATGAGACCCTATAAGCTCGCCTCCCGCGAGTTCAAACCCGAGGACAGCAAGGTCCGGATCGACGGGCTATCGATCGGAGACAGCCGCATCGTCGTGATGGCCGGGCCGTGTGCGGTGGAGAGCAAGGAGCAGCTTCTGGAGGCGGCCAGGGCCGTCAAGGACGCCGGCGCAAGTATACTCCGGGGCGGAGCGTTCAAGCCCAGGACCTCACCCTTTAGCTTCCAGGGGCTCGGCGAGAAAGGCCTGGAGCTGCTGGCCCAGGCCCGAGACGAGGTCGGTCTGCCGGTCATCACCGAGGTGCTGGATACCCAGCACGTCGAACTGGTATCCCGGTACGCCGATATCCTCCAGATCGGCGCCCGCAACATGCAGAACTTCAACCTGTTGACGGAGGCAGGTAAGACCCGCCACCCCACCCTTCTCAAGAGAGGTCTGTCGGCCACCGTCACCGAGTGGCTGGCCGCGGCCGATTACCTGCTGGCACAAGGAAATACTCAGATTTCCCTGTGCGAAAGGGGAATCCGGACCTTCGAGGATACGGCTCGCTTCTCCCTGGACATCTGCGCGATACCCGTGGTCAAGAAGAACAGCCATCTGCCTCTAATCGTTGACCCGAGCCACGCCGCCGGACACTACTCTCTGGTCCCGGCGATAGCGAAGGCGGCGGTGGCCGCCGGTGCCGACGGACTCATCATCGAGGTTCACCCGAACCCGAAGGAGGCTCTATCGGACGGGCTCCAGGCACTGACTCCCTCGGACTTCGCCCGGCTGATGAAAGAACTCCAGCCTATCGCGGCCTCATTGGGGAGAACCATCTAGCACACTGTTGAAGAATGGGGCGTGCAGTCCCGACTCGTCGGGACTAGCCGGGAGTCTGAGAGCCTGCCCCTGTCCG
>CAZEDC010000033.1:0-3277 GCA_964510985.1 uncultured Dehalococcoidia bacterium | reverse complement strand
CCATCGACCCTGGCGCGCAGCTGGACCCAGCCTGGGACCCCCGGGGAGGCGCCATCGCGTTCACGACCTACAAGCCTGGCGCCACGGACCGGCCCAATGACATCGGCGCCGTCGCGCCGGTTGGGACCGACGAGCGGGTATTGGCCGCCGGCCCCAACCGGGACATCGGCATCGGCGGCGAACTCTCCTGGGTGGGGAAGACCGGCCTGCTGATGACCAACGAGCGAATATCCATTCACGAATACATGACCTTCGAAACGGCAAGAGCGCCTTTTGACCGTAGCGCTTCGAACGGCAACGATGGGGCGTTCACTCAGAAACTAGTGATTCCCGGCGGCATGGGCGGTGACGGGGTCTCGGTTTCCAGGGACGGCAAGACCGTCATATGGATGGTTCGCACGTCCCACAACCCGGAGAGCTGGGTAGTATCAATCCGCACGGCTGACGTTGCCGCCCTCAACGGTCAGTCTGCCATCGACTTCGGCAATGTGGTTTGGACCCACTCGGGGGCCACCGACGGCCCTAACATTCCCCGAGGTTTTAGCCTGGCGCCGGACGCCGGGTTCTTCGTTATGAGCGTTAGTATTCAGACTGATGATGGCTCGCGTTCGGGGGAGGGTTATGATCTCTTCGTCCTTGACGGCTCGACAGGGGAGGAGATTCGCCGTCTCACGACGACCGGAGGCTCGGCCGGCGCACATAACCTTTATCCGGATGTCTCGCCAGACGGTCGGTGGGTCCTGTTCTCGAGCAAGGCGAACGCGGAGGAAAGACCGGACCTGCACATCGTCCGCATCGATGGGATTGGCGAGAGAATGCTGATGAACACCCCCGAGATTAGCGAAGACCGGCCTTCTTGGTCCCCCGACGGTGCGGAGGTTGCCTATCAAGGTCAAGTCCACACCGACGCGGCCCCCAACTGGGACATTTACGTTATGGCGGCGCCCTAAGCGTCCACCACCCCCGCGTTGCGCAAGAATGCCAGCAGTACCTCCCGCATCTGTGCCTCGTGGTGGGGAGCGAATCTGGCGAACTCTCTGAGCTGTCTGGCCGCCTCCTCGCCGGGTTCGAAGTTGGCGCCCATCAGCTTGTAGTCGTCGCCCAACTCCCGGTCCCAGACCCGCAGCTCCTCTAGCGTTAGCTGCGGCTCGAACTGGAAGGCGTAGGAGTTGCCGTGACGGAACGCCATGTTGATCCGGCGGTAGCGGCCGTCCCGGCATAGCATGAAGCCCTCGGCCAGCTTGACCGCGCCGGGGGGAATGGTGAAGCAGTCTCCGTGCAGCGTCGGCACCAGAGGGACTGCTATCCTGCTGAACACGGAGTCCGCGTCTCCTTCGGCGGTGATGGATATCCGGCGTAAGCCGAACTGGTAGCCACCGGTGGGCCCCACGGCGCCGCCGAGGGCCCTGGCCATCATCTGAGCCCCCAAACACACCCCGAGCACCGGCTTGCCCTGGCCCATCGCCTCTTTAAGGTAGGCGCGTTCCTGCTGGAGGGCTGGATAGTCGTCATTGGCGGACAGGGGCCCGCCCAACACCACTATCAGGCTGATCTCGGACGGGTCAGGTGGCGAGAAACGATCGTAGGCCGGGGCCGACTCGAAGACGTTCAGCGCATCCAGCTGAAATCGCCTCTCCTCCAGCACCTGCCGATAGTTGGCCGCCAGCGACTCTGGGGCCGCATGGCGGATGATGAGCGCACGCTTCATGACCTTCGCTCCTTCACGTTATTGCCCCGAAAACTCCGGAGCACCCATTTGATACAAGACCGCAGTGAGCGCACGGTTCGCCGGGAGTGAGACCCTGATTTTATCGCCATCGCAGGGTGCGCGCACCCTTGGAGGCCCCCGGTATTTCCCGGAAAGCTCCGCAGACTGGCGGTTTGCCTAGGTTTACAACCATGGGAATTCCGCTATACTGAACCCCGGCAAGTTCGGGCGCCCAAAAGCGCTTGTTTCTCGACTGCCGGGCGCTGTGGGTGCGGCGCACGAGCCTCTGGCGCATTACGGATCAGCTATCAGCTTTCCCCATTACGGGCCGCTGAGGCCTGAGGAAACACACGCGATTGAGGTGCTGCAAATGGGAATACTGCCAAAGAAGCTCTGGTTACGAGTGCTCCTGGGTCTCGGGGGCGTATTCATCGTCCTGATCGTCGTGCTGGCGATAACGGTGTCGCTGCGCTGAGACAGGACCTTCGACCACCCGATACAGGACGTCACGGTCTCCATGGACCCCGTTAATATAGCCCGGGGAGAGTACCTGTACAAGAACGTCTCGGTGTGCGGCGCCTGTCACAGCTTGGGGGGTGAAGAGAATCCCGACCTCCTCCCGGCGGGCGGGCGCAAGTTCGATATCGGGGAGATCGGAGTCATCTACACGCCGAACATCACCCCGGCGATGGAGACCGGCATCGGCGGCTGGACCGACGGGGAGGTCATCTGAGCCATCCGGGAGGGCATTGGCAAGAACGGCCGGTTCCTGATCCTCATGCCTTCGGAACTGTTCGTTGGCATGTCAGACGAGGACGTTCAGGCTATCGTTGCCTTCCTGCGAAGCCAGGAACCCATGGAGAACGATACCCCGGTGTTCAAGCCGAGCCTGATGGGGAAGCTGCTCCTGAGCTTTCTCGTCTCGCCGCCGGACCCCATCACAGAACCGGTAGTCGCTCCACCCCGGGGCCCCACCGCGGAATACGGCCACTACCTGGCCAACTATGTGTCTCCCTGCTCCGCGTGCCACACCCCTATGGTCCGGGGCGTGATTGATCGGGACAGGCTTTGGTCGGGCGGCGAAGCCTTCGACGTTGGCGAGAGCACTATCTATTCCTCCAACCTCACTCGGGACGAGGCGACGGGAATCGGGACCTGGACCGAGGAAGACTTCTTCACGGCTCTGCGGACTGGTGTCAATCCCCAAGGTGTACCGTTGCTGCTTCCCATGCCGTGGCCGCAAATCAAGAACATGTCCGACGACGACCTCCGAGCTATCTGGCTGCATATCCAGGACGTGCCGCCGATCACGAACGAGGTGCCGGCAAACATCCTCAAATAGAGGGAATGCTCGTCTGGCGCCCGTGGCTTCGCCCCGCGCACCTCAACTTTTTTCTGCCTGGTTGGGCGGGAACGTCAAAGTCAGCAATAGAATGAAACATCTAGCCGGTGGCGGCGTTGACGGCCGTTGGGTCCGCTGCCCGGCTCGGGATCTTGGGTCTGGGGAGAGTCCAGAACAGGAGAGCCGACGTCAAATATATTCCTACGATGGGGATGAGGGCGTAGTAG
>CAZEDC010000032.1:0-4042 GCA_964510985.1 uncultured Dehalococcoidia bacterium | reverse complement strand
TGAACACGAGTGGCCAGTTCTCATGGCAGCGTGAATGTCAGAGTGGCAGGCCGCAACGGGAAGGCACTAAGGGCCGCCTATCTCGGGCACCGATAGGTTGCGACAGATCTTGTGGACAAGTCGATTCGGGATCTCGCTGTGCCGGGGAATGGCCTCTACCGCGCCGGTCGTCGGGTTCCACCACAGTGAATGGGCGCGCCCCTCACGTTTCAGAAAACAGCCGTGTCGACGGAGGTGGCGAAGGAGGGAACTCCGCTTCACGCGACCGTGACCGTCTCGCGTATCGCATCTGGCGGCACTCCTCGTAGTCCATCCTCACGGCGATCTTCGAGGATGAGCGCAATCGCCTCAGCGAGACTGTCACGAGCCTCGTCTTTGGTCGCGCCCTGACCGTTGGCCCCAGAAATCTCCGGACAATACGCTATGTACCATTCACCGTCCCTCTCGATGATGGCAGTGAATTCGTTCCGCATCTTGCAACCTCTCCTAAGACTACTTGTTCTCTAGGATAACCTATCCGCGTACATAAATCAGCAACGTTTTTCTGTTTCAGACGGATAGTACTGTGGGGAGACAATCCTTCATAAATCCTCCTCCGGGTCGTCACTGTCAGCCACGTGGTACATGATACGTGGAACGATACCGTGAACACAGAGTTCGGTTGCTGTTGGCTGCTTGAATCCAGCTTCCTGCACCCATTTTTTATCATTCCCAGATATACTGTTATCGTTTACGATACACTTGGCCTCAAGGCACCGCATCGAAAGGTTCCGATGTAGAGATCGGCATTGGGGCACCGATAAACCGCTCTAGATCTCCCCTACAGACCTCTTCAGCATCCAGGATTTCGACGACTATCTCAGGAAGTACGCCCCCTCGCCAGACCCTTTCGTCCTTCGGTGGAAGGACTCAGAGCCTGCACTGAGCTTGCCAAAGTGGTAACCTCCATTGAATCACGTATGCCTCTTTGATCAGTGCTCCATTACGAGTCCGCCATCGATATTGACCGACTGGCCGGTTATCCAGGACGCCGCCTCGGTGCACAGGAAGGTGATGAGCCGGGCGGGCTCCTACAACAGCTGAGGCCAGTCGCTGCCTACTTCGTCGAAGCGACGGTGAAGTTCATCCACTGCCTCGGCCCTGATGTACAGTCCCATTTCTACCATCTTGATGTTCGACCGTAAGTGTGCCAGGTTGTTGGTGCCCACCAAGGCCATATCTACCTCCGGATGCGCGAAGACGAACCCCATGGACAGCAGAATGGGGTCGTCGGGAGCGCCGGGGACAGGCCCAGCCCGCGCCATCTCTCTAACACGCGTAAGGTATTGCTCCGCATAGGCGTATGCCGCGCGGTCTTTCCCCCACATCCCGTTGGCCAGCGGCCGCTTGACGATAATCCCTATGTCCCTGGCCTGGGCCTCGACGAAAAGGCCGTCGCGGGCGCGCTGGTCCACAAGGTTGAACGTTGTCTGGAGCGTGTCGAACACGCCGCTGTTTACTGCCCACCGAGCGGCCTCGTTGTCCCCGCTGAAACCCAGGAATCTGGTCTTGCCCGCCATCTTGGCCCGGACCAGGGCTTCGACGATTTCGCCGCGCTCCAGGGTGTCCAGATCGGGTGAATGAGGCTGGACGATGTCCAGGTGGTCGGTCTTCATCCTCCTTAGGCTGCGGTCGATGCTTTCTTCGATAGTCGCCGCGTTCCACGGCTCGCCAGTTGTACCTTCCACAACGTGACCGCACTTGGTTGCCAGGATGTACTCGTCGCGGCGATGGGCCACGGTCTTCCCGATGAGTTCCTCGGTATTCGCGTAGCACGCCGCCGTGTCGAGGAAGGTGATTCCGCCGTCGAGCGCCTCCTCCAGCACCCGGTTGGAGCCTGATGCGTCACCGTAGCCATACCTTTCCTGTCGCTCGATCTCTGCAAGGCCGAACCCTAATCGGGTTACCTCGAGACCGGTCCTTCCGAGCCTTCTCGTCTCCATGTCCCTACACGTATCCCCCGGAATTAACCATTCGAGTTTGCCTCAGGCCTCGAGCGGTGACTTTATAAAAGGAAGCGCCCCAAGGGACTTCGTATGCCTACTTTCGGCCCTCGGGCTAGGGCCGGCGAACCGGCCTTCGTTCTAGCGGCTTCGAGTATTCAACTCGGCTCCTTGGGGCACCGATTAATCGCTCTAGATCTCCCTTACAGACCTCTTCAGCATCCAGGATTTCGACGCCTATCTCAGGGAGTACGACCATCCCAGACCCTTTCGTCCTTCGGTGGAAGGACTCAGGGCCTGCACTGAGCTTGCTGAAGTGGTGACCTCCATTGAATCACGTATGCCTCTTTGATCAGTGCTCCATTACGAGTCCGCCATCGATATTGATAGACTGGCCGGTTATCCAGGACGCCGCCTCGGTGCACAGGAAGGTGATGAGCCCGGCGACCTCCTCGTCGGTTCCGGCCCGTCCGATGGGCGCCCTGGCCTCCATCTGCCGCCATTTCTCGCCACGTCCGTGAAGGTCCATGCGTGAGGTGGCCACTACGCCGGGACACACGGCGTTAACGTTGACGCCGTGGGGGCCAAGCTCCTTGGCCAGGGACTGTGTCATGCCCACGATGGCAAAGTTGGCTGCATTGTAGGCCAGGAAATTCGGAGCCGCTCGTTTCCCGGCACCGGAGGACAGATTCACGATCTTGCCGCCCTGGCCCTGGTCAATCAGTACCTTTGCCACGGCCTTGGTGCACAGGTAGCAGCCGGTGACCTTGATATCCACCACCCTCTGGAAGATGTCTGGGTCCACCTCCAGCAAGGGGATCCTGTCCCGGCCTATGGGGTAAGCGGCGTTGTTGATCAGGATGTCGATCCTGCCATACTCCTTCAAGGCCAGGTCGACCATCTCCTGCACGTTTTCCCGGTTAGTCACATCCGAGACAAGCGTCACCGCTCGACGTCCCTGGGCGCGCACCTGCTCGGCAGTGCTCTCGATATCCCGCCACCCAATCTCCCTCTCATCGGGCGGGAACGTAGCCGGATCACGGTCCGTGCCGGTTACCAGGATGTCGGCGCCAAAGCCGGCCAGCTGTACGGCCGTCGCTCGGCCCATGCCTCGCAGTCTACCGGCGCCCGTGATGATGGCTACCTTGCCGTCAAGCTCTCCCATTTCAGTCGCCCCTTATATGTCTTAAGGCCGCGCTCCAGGTCTTATCTTCACATCATCCTTATTGAAGCGAAATACCGTCCAGCACTTACCGACTATGACGATCAAGATCAAGACGTAGTGCCCGATTATCAACTTACTAGAGGTTATCCCAAAACCCAAAGTAGTTGTTTGCCGACCACCCGCCCACGAGGGTTTTTGTAGCTGGGGGTTCCCCCAGACCCTCACCAGAGCCCCGACAGGTCGGGGTCTGGACTCCCCATGAGTTTAAGTCCGCCCGACACGGACAACGCTACCTCAGGATTCTCTGGTCGCTCAGGTCTTTACCGCCAACGGTCTTCACGATGCTTGCGCCGCGGTACTCCCTGATCTCCAGGCTTTGGAAGGCGTTCACGATTGTGAACTGGGTCGGCATCTCCTCCCAGGTGGCCTTGTGGAACTCGACCGTCCCCTCGCCGCGCCACATCTCCGTTGTCACCTGGTTTGGCGTATAGGCGGGTGTCAGCGTAGCATACTCGACGTCGGCCTCGCCCCAGTCGCCGGTCTTGGGTATGTACTTGTAGTGGAGTATACCCGTAAGCGTCCCGTCCTCGGTCTGCTCAGGCACCGGAGCGGGGAACTCCTCCGGCGGGACCGGCGTCAGGTTCTTCACCTTCATGTCCAAGAACTTGAAGCCGAGCCATGTCGCGATACAGGTCGTTTCTCCCCTGAGGGCGATAGGCTCCGGCAGCTCGCAGTAGATCTTGCTGAAACCAAGGTCTTCTCGGCCGCGGATGATCGGGTCGGCAAGGTTTTCCCAGAGCACCGTCAGCAGGTTGCCTTTAGCACGGTCCTGCTTGCCGTTGAATATGACTGGGAAGCTGACCCCGAGGACATTGTACCCTCGGCCGGCCAGCCA
>CAZEDC010000031.1:0-4988 GCA_964510985.1 uncultured Dehalococcoidia bacterium | reverse complement strand
CCCAGCCCTTCCAGATTCTTCGCTACGCTCAGAATGACATAAGTTCACATGATCAACCCTTGTTAAAGATGACCATTAGCTTGGTTACAAATTGAAAACAAAAATAGCGATGCAAGCAGCGACAATCGCCCAGATCTCCCTAGTCTTCGGGGTCCGGCCGAGAGGTCCGTGGGTGCAGCAGAACGCCCCGGCCCACACCTCTTCGCATCCGGCCGTACTCGGAGCTTAGCTCCGCCCCCAGTATAAGGATCAGGCTGCTCAGGTATGCCCAGAGCAGAAGGACTATGACGGGCGTCAGGGAGCCGTAGACGTTCTCAAAGCTGGCGAACCTGCCCAGGTAGAGGATGAACATGTTCTTGGCCGCCTCGAACAGGACCGCGGCGACAATCGCGCCCGGCCATATGTAACGCCAGTAGGTCCTGGTGTTGGGCATGAATTTGTAGATGAGAAGAAAGATCAACAGCGTGAAAAAGAAGGAGGTCCCCTGGAGAACGACCACAACCACCACGTTGACCAGGATCTCCACACCGGGGACATCGTACTCGGCGAAACCCTCGGCCAGACGAGCGAAGGTCGCGCTGGCGACCGACAGGCCGAACAGTATGCCGACCCCCACGGCCATGGCGAGCTGTCTGGGCTTGCTGATGAAGAGAGGGCGATCCGTGTGGACGTCCCATGCTCTGTTGACGGCCCTGGTGATCGCCCCGAAAATGGCACTCCCCGACCAGAAGAGCCCCAGGATCGCGAAAACCCCCAGGGCGCCTCTAAAACGAAGGACAGCGTCCACATTGGTGTCGATCAACTCGCGGGAGCCGGGAAGGTAGTCACCGGCAAATTCGGTGAGCTGCGATTGGATCTCTTGAGGCTCTTGAAAGAAACTCAGAACGGCGATGATGCCCAATAAGAGCGGGAAGATGGAGAAAAGCACATAATAGGCCACGCTGGCGGACATATGGGTGGCGTCGTCGTCGGACATCTCCTGTACGGTGCGCATGACCAATACGACTGGGGGTATCCGGCGCAGACGCCGCTCGACTGCTTGAGTGCGCGATCTAAATGCGCGTATTAGCCGGTCCAGGGCAGCGATGATGAAGGTGCGTCTGAGCGACATCTCATTACGGCGGCCCGGTCAGCCGGACACGCGGGACAGGTTCAGGGCTTCTTCGAAGGCGGTAAAGAGCTCGTCGTTGGTCTGTCTCAGCAGTGTTGTGTTGACCGTGAGTAAGATTCGGGCCGGGACGGCCTCATCAGGATAGAGGAAAACCCAGTGCTCTTTCAGTTTCGCGGTAACCCGCTCGCCGTCTATCCCGGATGCCAGCACTAGCGGAAAGATATTGGAACCGTGCTCGAAACAACCTACGGAGACGCCCTCCAGGCTGTTGAGTCGGTGGAAAAGTTCGGCGGCCTTCTCCATGGCCGCGGCGAACCGTTGCTCGAAACCTTCGGTCCCATTTAGGGCCAGCGCGGCCGGCAGGTAGGCCGAGACCAGACCTCCACCGAACATCCGGCGTTCGTGGTAGAGGCCGTCTATAAACGCCTCCGTACCGGCGAGGACCGCGCCGAAGGGGGCGCCAAAATACTTGTAGAGGGAGACGTACACGGTGTCGAAGAGGGCCGCGTACCGCTGCGGGCTCACCCCCGTCGCCGCCGACATCATGTACAGGCGGGCCCCATCGAGGTGCACGGGTATGGCGCGTTGGCGACAAAAACTGGAAATGTCCTCCATCTGGTTATAGGGGACTACCTGGCCGGCCTGGCGGCGGACAGGGCTTTCGATCATGACCGCTCCCACCGAGGTCTCCACCCTGCCCGTCTTCGAGCGGCCTACCTCGTCTCTCAACTCGTCGAGTGTGAAGCCGGGGCGACCCTGGCCCAAGGGTATGAGGCTGATGCCGCTCAGGCGGGGAACGCAGTCACCCGTGTCGTTATAGAGGTGGCTCTGCTCCTGGACGATTGCCCTGGGCCTGGTGCCGCAGAGCTTTCTGGTAGCCAGGTGGTTGGCGAGCGTGCCGGTGGGCATGAATATCGCCCGCTCCTTGCCCAGCATCTCGGCGAATTTTTTTTCCAACTTCTCCACGGTGCCTCCCATGGAGAACGTGTCCGATTCCAGTCCGACCTCGGCCTCGAATTCGGTCAGCTTACGCAGGGTATTCCGGGGCGTCTTGGGCTCGCCGTCTCCCCGGAAGACCACCGACTGATCTGAGTCTTCGGGCTGTCGTTCGTTGAGTGAGGCCTGTACGATCTTCATGGTCTCCTGGCTTTCGATACGCATCTGGGAAACTCCTGGACTTCAATCCCCTCTACTGGACTCTCCGAGGGGTCGTCCGCCACGATTCATCGAAGTGTTTCGGACAGGATGACGGGCGTGTAACCCGTTCCAACCAGCTGCTCTGTGTAGAGGTGCGAGTAGGCCGATGATAGCCGTGGATATGGGAGGTGTCAACCTGTTCGCCGCATCATGCGCTGGGATAATTCCCCGGCCCGGATGCCTTGTCATCCACATTGACATAACCTGGTGCTGACAGTAGTATCGGTGTCCAAACGCCGGGTCACGTTCCGGTAGGAGCAACCGAATGTCTCGCATCAGCCTGAATTGCACCCGGTGCGGTGTGTCCCATTCCGTCGATATGACTACCCTCCGTTGCGAGGAGTGTGCGTCGCCACTGGAGGTCCGATACGCTCGGGCGACGCCGAAAAATACTGAGTCTCAGGTGGGTGCTCCTGCCGGGTACTCCGTGCCACTGCCGATGCACGACCCGACCAAAATGGTGTCCCTGGGCCAGGGCAACACCCCCTGTGTTGAGCTGGCATCCCTGGCCGGTATGCTAGGGATCGGAAGGCTCTTTGCCAAGCTGGAAATGTTCAACCCCACGGGCTCGTTCAAGGACAGGGGCTCGGCGGTCATGATGTCGATGGCGAACGAGCTTGGTGCGACAGAGGTCGTAGAGGACTCCTCGGGCAATGCCGGCGCGTCGGTGGCGGCCTACGCCGCCCGGGCCGGAATCAAGGCACACGTCTTTGCTCCTGCCAACGCGCCAGCGGCAAAAATCGGTCAGATAAAAATCTACGGCGCCGAGGCCCACTTAATCGAAGGTTCCAGAGAAGCAGCGACCTCCGCCGCGGTCGAGTTTTCGACCGAGCGCCGGCTGGTCTACGCCTCGCACAACCTGAGCCCCTACTTCATCGAGGGCACCAAGACGTTCGCATACGAGGTAGCGCAGCAGCTTGCCGAAGTCCCACTCCAACACCTGGTGGTCCCGGTGGGCAACGGATCGCTGTTCATCGGTGCCTGGAAGGGCTTCCGGGAGCTACAGGAGGCTGGATACGCCGTTGAGATGCCCCGACTGCACTGCATCCAGTCTCGGGCGGCCATGCCGATCGCGGCCGCCTACCGTGGCGAGGAGTGGAGTCCTGGGCCGGACGCCGGGACAGTCGCCGGTGGGATAGCGGCGGCCGCACCGCCGCGGAAGCAGCAGATACTGAACGTGCTAAGGGCCACCAACGGGGTCGCGCTGGAGGTCGAAGACAGGGACATCCTCCGGTGGCAGCGGCTGCTGGCCGATAGAGAGGGCGTCTACGGGGAGCCGACTTCGGCCGCGGCGTTGGCCGGATTGGAAGTTTTGGTCCGGCGTGGAGATGTCGGAGCGGGAGGTAGCGTGCTGGTGCCGATTACCGGGTCGGGGCTGAAGGACGCACCCCCGGCTTAGACAGCGCTTCAGGAGCCCTTGAAATTCTCCATGGCAAGACGAAACCCTTCCAGAGACCCTTTCAGGGTGCGGTCGTCGACACAGTAGGAAATGCGGAAGTACCCCGGCAGACCGAAGCCACGTCCCGGCACGACCAGCACGTTGTGCTTGCGTAGCTCGTCAACGAAGGCCAGGTCGTCGTCGATAGGCGAGCGGGGAAACAAGTAGAAGGCCCCCTGGGGCTTGACCGCAGAGTAACCCATATCGGTCAAGTTGCCGTACAGAAAGTCCCGCTTGGCATGGTACTCCTCGATGTCCACGACCACGCTCTGCAGCTTTTTCACGATGTGCTGCATCAGGGCCGGGGCGTTCACGAAGCCCAGGGTCCGGTTGCAGAAGGTCAACCCCTCCACCAGCTCATCCTTACCCACGTACCCAGGGTGGACGGCGACGTAGCCGATCCGCTCGCCCGGCAGGGCCAGGTCCTTGGAGTGTGAGGTCGCCACGATGCTGCGGAGATGGTGGAGGAAGATGTGCGGGTACTGGAGCCCGTCGAACAGTATCTTGCGGTAGGGCTCGTCGCTGACCAGAAATATTTCTGTCCCGTACTGTCCCTCTTTGCTCTCGATGATCCCGACCATCTGGTCCAGCAGGCTGGCCGGGTACACAACGCCGGTGGGATTGTTGGGCGAGTTGATGAGGACGGCCTTCGTCTTTGGATTGATGGCAGCCTCGAAGGCCTGGAGGTCCGGGAGGAAATTGTCGTCTGGCGGGACCACCCTACAGGTGCCGCCGTGGTTGTCGGCGTAGAAGTGGTATTCGACAAAGTAGGGGGCGAAGATGACCACCTCGTCGCCGGGGTCCAGCAGGGTCTTCAGCACCACGTTCAACCCGCCGCCGGCGCCGCAGGTCATGAGGATTTCGTCGGCGGTGAACTCCAGGCCGGTCTCCTCCTGTAGCTGTGATGCGACGGCCGCCCGCGTCTCGACGTAGCCGGCGTTGGGCATGTACCGGTGCATTCCGGGAGTCGGATTCTCGGCGATGCGCCGCAGCTCTTCGAAGAACTCCTGCGGCGGCTCCATGATAGGGTTGCCCAAGGACAGGTCGAAGACGTTCTCCTCTCCGAACTGACGCTTGAGGGCGATGCCCTCCTCGAACATCTTCCGAATCCAGGAGCCCTGCTCCATTGTTTGTTGTATTTTTTTCGAGATCCCCATTTAGTAATTCTCTTAAAATCCTCGACGGGGGAGTGCAGAGGGGGTGTCCCCCTCTGCCAGAGGGTCTGGGGGATGTGCCCCCAGG
>CAZEDC010000030.1:0-66196 GCA_964510985.1 uncultured Dehalococcoidia bacterium | reverse complement strand
TTTGTCCCCCTTCCTGGTCAGGATGGGGGACAAGGGGGATGGTCGTCCACCTTAGGTGGATCAGCACACTGCTAATTGACAGCGGCGCGAGGGACACCGGAAAACTGAGCAAATGCCAACAATCGACGATCCAAAAGAGTTGAACCGCCTGCTGAGGCGTGGCGTCTCCGAGATAATAGTGGAGTCGGAGTTCGTGGCGCTCCTGAAGTCTGGCCGGTCGCTGCGGCTCAAGATGGGCTTCGACCCCAGCGCGCCCGATATTCACCTGGGACACGCGGTGGGCTTGCGCAAGCTGAGGCAACTCCAGGAGCTGGGGCACACGGTCGTAATCATTGTTGGGGATTGGACCGCGCAGATAGGCGACCCCAGCGGCCGGTCGCAGACTCGGCCCATGCTGACCGCCGACGAGGTGGCCAGGAACGCCGAAACCTACCTGGCCCAGTTCTTCAAGATCGTTGACAAAGACAGGACCGAGACCCGGTGGCAGAGCGAGTGGTTCGGGTCCTTCTCGCTCGCCGACGTGATCCGCCTCACCAGCAGGTTCACGGTCGCCCAGTTCCTGGCGCGGGAGGACTTCGCGACCCGGTTCGGCACCAACCAGCCCATTGCCATCACCGAGCTGCTCTACCCGCTGCTCCAGGCCTACGACTCGGTGGCCATCGAGGCCGACGTTGAGTTCGGGGGCACCGACCAGAAGTTCAACCTGCTGGTGGGACGCGACCTCCAGGAGATGACGGGCCAGCGCCCCCAACAGGTCTTCCTGATGCCCATGCTGGTGGGCACCGACGGCGTCCAGAAGATGAGCAAGAGCCTGGACAACTACATCGGGGTAGACGAGCCCCCCAACGAGATCTACGGCAAGGTCATGTCCCTCTCCGACGAGATGATTATCCCGTATTTTCGGAACCTGACCGACGTCCCGGACGAAAACCTCGTCGAAATGGATACGGCAACGGAGAATCAGGCCGTGAACGCTATGGACCTGAAAAAACGCCTGGCCGATGAGCTAGTCGCTCAGTTCCACGACGGCGACGCGGCCCGGCAAGCCCAGGCCCATTTCGAGCGAACGGTCCAGAGGAGGGAGGTCCCGGAGGACATCGCCACCTATGACCTGCCGCCTTCCGACAGACTGGAGGGTATCCGGCTGAGCCGGATTCTTGTCGATTCCGGGCTGGCCGCGAGCTCCAGTGAGGCCAAGAGGCTGGTGGAGCAGGGAGCGGTGCAGGTGAACGAGGAGCGGGCCGAGACGGACTACCCGGCGGCCAAGCTACGTACCGGTGACGTCATACGGGTCGGGCGTAGACGCTGGCTCAGGCTGACGGCCACTCCGGGCTAAGCGCAGTCCTTACACGCCGCGTAGATGTTGCCGAACAGCTTTTCTATCTGGCCCGTTGGCGTTGAGGCGAAGGCGATTCGAAACAGGTTCTTTTCGCTGATGCACACCACCCCGGTGCTGTATTTATTAAGCAGGACGTCCCAGACTCTATCCGGGTCCAATCCCTTCAGCCTAACGCACATAAAATACCCGGAATTGAACGGCAGAGCTTCAAAGTACTTCTCGTACTCCGCATGCTTGTCAAGCACTTCTTTTACCTTTTGGTAGCGCTCCCTTATTACCAGATTGTTTCTCTCTTTTTCTTTCTCGTGCTCTACTGATTTCAATGCATTCAGGAAAAGGGACTGTGCTGGGTGAGACGCGTTTGATATGTTACCCCTTATCGCCCCGGCAGTTTTATCCTCAATGGCTCTATACAGCTCTTTGCTGCCGTTCTTGATGCCGTAGGTAACGAACCCAACCCGTAAACCCCAGGAGTACTCCTCCTTGGTGATGCCATCAAGTTTGACGGCCAGTAAGTTCTCGTGGCAGCCAGCCAGTTCGGAGAAAAGAGATTCAGTCTGAATGTCTTCTTCAAAGCCAAGCCCGAAATAGGAGTCATCCAACATAACCACCAGTCTATTGCCAGCTTGGGCGGATTCGCTTAGAACACTGATAATCTCCCTGCTGGCGGCCTTGGTTGGAGTGTAACCAGATGGATTATTCGGGAAATTCAGCAGCACCACCTTCTTGCCGGGGGGGCCGGCATTGACAGTTTCCCGGAATGAGTCGATGTCAAACAGCCTGTTCTTAAAGAAATTAAAGAACTTCAATTCAGCGCCATAGGCGTTGGTGAACGCCAAGTCATAATTTTCCCAGTAGAGGTCGGCAATTATGATTTCGTCCGTGTCTCCGGTAAACATGTATCCGGCCATGCTCAGGCCATTGGTAACGCCACAGGTCGCGACTGGCATACTAATCTCAGTCTTGCCCAGAGAGGGGTTCTTCGTCCTGATGAGTTCTTGCCACTTGTCCCGCAGCAGCTTTATGCCTTCGCTTGGGGCATAGGGAAAAGAGTCCTTGCTGTCCAAGTCGAAGCCGTGGGCTATACTGTGCAGTACCATAGGATCGCCATCGTCTTCGTAAGCGGTGCCGACGGTGGCGTTTATCTCCTTACCTTTGGCCGCGGCGCCCTGGGCAAGTATTCCCATCCGGGGAAAATAAATCGCCTTACCCCTCTCTGAAAGCAGCTCGTACACGACGGGGTTATTGTCCGTTATTATGCGGTTGAGGTCCTCGGCTTGAGAGTTCATTGCCACCATTGTGAAATCCTCCAAAAGAATGCACCGTACCACGAATCATACGAACCGTCATTACCCAAATACTACCTGCTCACGGTGACCCTGTCCAAGGCCAAGCACAGCAATACATGCAGTATTTCTGGCTACGTTTGTGGGTATTGGCAAGCTTAAGATAGGATAAGCTGGGCATTACCTGCAACGTGTCGCACTGAAGGCTCGAATCCGCTTAGGTTGGCCTTGGGGGACAGTACTCGAACACTCTGATCTGTCTTCCCCGAAGAGAGCATCGCTTCCAACTCCGTCTCGGCGGTGAACGTTCCGGAGGGGGTCGATGCCCAGCGCCTCCTCGGACTAATGCGCGAGGAGCACGGGGTGGTCCTGGCGGGCGGACAGCAGTCTTTAAGCGGAAAGATATTCCGCGTCGGCCACATGGGATACACGACGGCCGAGGATATACAGGATGTCCTCGACTCGCTGGTGGTTGTCCTGCCCCAGGTGGGCTTCTCTTAGGCAGGGGACCCCGTCCAACTCGGCATGTGCAGAGGGTTAAAAAAAACCGCCCCGATGATCGGGGCGGTTTCTCGTTCGGTCGACGTGAATATTAGCCGGCAGATGCGGCGTCAGGCAAGCCAGGTCCCGGCGACTTGAACAGCTCGTTCAGGGCGTCGCCCTCCACAGTCTCGTTGGTGATCAGGTATTTTGCCACCTGGGTAAGGCTGTCGACGTTGGCCGTCAGCAGCCGCTTGGCAGTACGGTAGGCGTTGTCGATCAACCCATGCACTTCGTCGTCGATAGTCTCGGCGACCCGATCGCCGTAGTTCCTCTGCTCCGAGATCTCGCGGCCCAGGAAGACCAGCTCCTCGCGTTTGCCAAAGGTCCGAGGGCCCAGCTTCTCGCTCATCCCGTAACGGGTTACCATGGTCTGGGCGATATTCGTCGCCTGCTCCAGGTCGTTACTGGCGCCCGTAGTCATCTCGTCGAACACCACCTCCTCGGCCACACGTCCCCCCAAGGCCGCCGCCAGCATATCCACGAACTGGTTCTTTGTCCAGAGGCGACGGTCCTCTTCCGGCAGGTACCGTGTGTGTCCGCCGGTATTGCCTCGCGCCACGATCGTAACCTTGAACGGTGGGTCGGCATGGGGAAGCAGGTGCGCAACCAGAGCGTGGCCGGCCTCGTGGTATGCCGTAAGCTCTTTCTCGCGGTCGCTGATTACCCTGCTCTTCCTCTCCGGACCGGCTATGACCCTGTCTATCGACTCGGCGAACTCCGACCGGCCGGTCTCCTTTTTACTCCGACGTGCGGCAAGGATCGCCGCCTCGTTCACCAGGTTCGCCAGGTCCGCCCCGCTGAACCCGATGGTCTGCCTGGCCACCGTCTCGAAGTCCACGTCCTCTGACAGGGGCTTCCCTTTAGAGTGTACCTTCAGTATCTCAATCCGCCCTCTAACGTCTGGTACGTCCAGCGTCACCCTCCGGTCGAACCGGCCGGGGCGTAGCAGAGCTGGGTCCAGGATGTCGGGACGGTTGGTCGCGGCCAGTACGATGATATTGGTGCTGGTGTCGAAGCCGTCCATCTCCACCAGGATCTGGTTCAGCGTCTGTTCGCGCTCGTCGTGTCCTCCGCCCAGGCCCGCTCCCCTGTGGCGTCCCACGGCGTCTATCTCGTCAACGAACACGATGCACGGCGCGTTCCGCTTGGCCTGATCGAACAGGTCGCGGACGCGAGACGCACCAACGCCGACGAACATCTCCACGAATTCGCTGCCGCTGATCGAGAAGAACGGCACGCCGGCCTCTCCCGCCACCGCCCGCGCCAGCAGTGTCTTCCCTGTACCGGGCGGCCCTACCAGCAGTACGCCTTTCGGTATCTTCGCCCCCAATGACAGGAACCTCTCTGGAAACTTGAGGAACTCGACGACCTCCTCCAGCTCCTCTTTGGCCTCCTGGACCCCGGCGACATCGGAGAAGCTAACCGCCGGTTTGTTGCCGACGAACATCCGCGCACGGCTTCGGCCGAAGCTGAAGGTCTGGTTGGTGTTCCCCTGGGCCTGCCGCATCATGAACAGTAGGATCGCCCCAAAGAATATCAGCGGCAGGAAATTGATCAGGATACCGAACAAGCTGCTCAGCCCGCCCGATCCCTTGACCGAGATCTGCATGTTGCTGGCGACCGGGTCCACGCCCGACTGCTCCAGTATCTCGACCACGCTGGCGCCCTCTTCCTTGCGAGAGGTCAGCTTCTCTCCGCCGGTCGTGACCAGTGTCAGCTTGTCGCCCCTGATCTCGATCTCTTCAAGCTGGTTTCGGGCCGCCATGGTTATGACATCGCTGAACGGCACCTCTGTCGAGCCACCCAGCGGTTCGGAGAAAAGCGTGAAGAAGATGGCCATAACGGCCACGATTATCAGAAGATATATCAGACTATTTCGCATCCACCGGGAACTCATTCCGCCTCCGGGGTAATCCACCCTGCTAACGGCCTTATAGGCACTAACACCGTAACCATATTACATGAAAAGATGCAATAAATCAAAGTATTTCGGCCCTATAAGCAGGGGAGCGAGGACATGTCCCGGGAAATCGGAACAGCCTGTCGAAGCCACGCTTGATTTGACCGCCCGGCTACTCTATATTCGTGTGTACAGTTCAACAGGGAGCCGCCCAATGTCAGTATCCCACGCCCATCACGATGTCCTTGTAAGCCCGGACTGGGTATCGGAACACCTCCACGACTCCTCTATCGTCATCGCCGAGGTGAACACGGACCTGGATGCGGGGTACCGTCAGAGCCACGTTCCGGGAGCCGTAGGCTGGGGTCTGCACATCGACCTGGAGGACCAGGTACGGAGAGATATCCCCACGGTGTCGCGGCTGGAGGGCCTCCTGGGGAGGTCGGGCATCGACAACGAGACCGTCGTCGTGCTCTACGGTGACGGCAACAACCGTTCTGCAACCTGGGCATTCTGGGTGTTGAAGTACTACCGTCACCGTGACGTTCGGCTCATGGATGGGGGACGCACCAGGTGGATGGCCGAGGGCCGCCCCCTCTCAACCGAAACGCCGACCCCCATGGCTCGGACCTACCGGGCAGGCATGCCGGACCAGACCCTGAGGGCAACGAAAGAGTACATAGCCCGCAACCTGCGCGACCCGAATCTCAAGCTGTTGGACACCAGGACGGCCGAGGAGTACGCAGGGACGCTGAACTCGGCGCCGGGGACGCCACAGCCCGACATCTATAGAAAGGGCCGGATACCGGGTGCCATCCACGTGGCATGGGACGACGGCGGTGCGGAAGATGGCTCTTTCAAGCCCATCGACGTGCTCCGGGAGATGTACCGGGAGAAGGGACTGACCCCCGACCAGGAGGTCGTTGCCTACTGCCGCCTCGGGGTACGGGCCTCCTACAGCTGGTTCGTACTGAAATACCTCCTGGGCTACGAAAGGGCCCGCAACTACGATGGCTCCTGGACAGAGTGGGGCAACTCGGTGGGCGTGCCCATCGAGACCGACGCCACACCATAGGATGATTGAACCGGCGGACCATCGCCGGCCGAGTATCCAAGAGGCGCCGCATGACTATCGAGCGAATACATCCGGCAGGTGACGGCTCGCCACGGGCTGAAATGCTTGCCGCCCTCGACGAGCAGGGGATAGAGGCAGTGGTGGTGTCTTCCGAAGAGGACCTGGACTCCATCTCCGGGGACTCGCCGCCCCAACTCGCACTGGTGGACATGTCTTCCATGAGCCACGGCGACGTCAGACGCTGCGTCCGGAGATGCGCGCAGCTGAAGATATCGGTGATATCGCTGGTCCCAGAGGACAGGGTAGATATCGTGGACTTGCCTCCGGGTATCGACGATTTCGCGATAGTCCCGGCCAGGCCCGGAGAGGTCGCCACCCGGGCCCGGCGGGTTCTTCTCAGGACCAGGTCGCCGGGCGACGCCGACTCTATCCGCATGGGAGACCTGGTCATCAACCCCACAACTTACGAGGTCACACTCAGGGGGAGGCGCATCACCCTCCGGTTCAAGGAGTACGAGCTCCTCCGACTCCTGGCGAGCAACCCCGGCAGGGTCTACACTCGAGAGGCGCTACTCAGCCAGATCTGGGGTTTCGACTATTTCGGCGGGACCCGTACCGTAGACGTCCACATCCGGCGGCTTCGCAGCAAGATCGAGGACGCCGGCCACTCCTTCATCGAGACCATCTGGAACGTGGGATATCGCTTTCGCGGTCCTTAGTCGTAAATGCCCATCGCCTGTCGCTGCGCAAATTCGGTTGTGCTATAGTTGAGGCCGGATTCGAACGCGTCTATGGCGGAGCAGCAATCGAAGGGCCGTCTTACCGACTGAGATCCCAATCTCCTTAGCCACCAGGCCAAGTGTCGTCTGCTCAAGTTATACCGCTCTATACGGAGCGGCAACATGGAGGTATTGGAAATGGCCACCGAGAGGGTCGTGTACATCGACGGCGAGATCGTCCCAGAGAGCCAGGGGAAAATATCGTTCAGGGACCAGGGCTTCACCCACGGTGATGCGGTCTTCGATACGACTCGAACATTCGGGGGACGTATATTCAAACTGGGCGGACACCTGGACCGGTTCTACAACTCCTTGAAGTACATGCGCATCGACCCCGGCATGACCAAGGAAAAGATGGCGGACCTCACCATGCAGGTGCTGGATACCAACACACCTCTTCTGGGCGAGAACGACGACTACTGGGTCACCCAACGGGTGACGAGAGGGGTGCCTGGAGGACCCGGAGAGCCGTCGAGGCACTCTGTTATCATCGAATGTACCCCTCTGCCCTTCGTGGCCAGGGCCAAGTACTACCGGGACGGCCTCCCCGTGGTCACGCCGTCGATAAGACGGACTCCACCCGAGGCAATAAGCCCCCGAGCCAAGGTCAACAACTATATAAACCTGGTGCTGGCCGAACTGGAGGTCAAGGCGCAGAACCCGGATGCATGGCCCATCCTACTGGACGTCAACGGGAACCTCGCCGAGGGCCCGGGCAGCAACCTGTTCCTCGTCAAGGATGGCGTGATAAGTACGCCCAAGGAGCAGTACATACTGGCCGGAATCAGCCGCCAGACTGCGATAGACCTGGCCCACGAGCTGAACATCGAGATTCACGAGGCTGACATCGACCTCTACGACGCCTACATCGCCGACGAGGTCTTCGTGACTTCGACCAGTTTCTGTATCTGCGCCGTCTCATCGATAAACGGCTCGCCCGTCGGGGACGGTGGCGTACCGGGGTCGGTCACCGACCGGCTCCAGAAGGCCTACAGCGGCCTGGTGGGCACGGACATCGTGGGTCAATACCTGGACCGGCTGGAGTAGGGCTGTTTTCACCTGAGTCAAGCCCATGGAGCGGACCCTGACTGGTCGGGGTCCGCTCTGTTTTTAACCCAAATACGAGTGGGACACCATCCGATTAACCAGCCATAGTCTCACACAGCCCCTCTAGGCTTGTCCAAGAACCGCTCCCTGTAATTTGGGGCCGGCTCTCAGGCCGAGCGACCATGGCCACGTCATCCATAAAATATTTTGACGGAGGGCGAAAAAGCCGCATATAATGGGCTTGGTGGGCAACGGGTTTCCAACCTATTTACACCAATCCAAGGGACCAGTTATGGCAGATGGCGAGAGCGATATCACCGCGCTGGATTCGCCCAGCCGGGGCGACGCCCCGAGTCTCGACAACGACAAGCTGCAGGAGATGTACCGCCAGATGGTGCTGTGCCGCACCCTGGACGAGCGCATCTGGATGCTGAACCGCCAGGGCAAGGCGGCCATCGTGGCCTCGTCCCAGGGCCATGAGGCGGCCCAGATTGGCAGCGTTTGGGCGCTCCGCCTCGGACACGACCATCTCTACATCTACTACCGGGACCTGGCCGTCCTGCTGAGCGCCGGCATGACCCCCAGAGAGATCATGCTGGGCTTTTTGGCCAAGGCCGGCGAACCCCTGAGCGGCGCCCGCCAGTTCCCCACACATGGCGCATACCCCAAGCACCGTATCTACAACTTTTCCAATGTCGTGGCAACCCACATACCTCAGGCCGTAGGCGCCGCCCTGGCGTCGAAGATGCGCGGTGAAGACACAGTCGTCGTCGTCTACTTCGGCGACGGCGCATCCAGCATGGGGGACTGCCATGAGGCCATGAACTTCGCCGGTGTCCATAAACTCCCGGTCATATTCTTCTGCGAGAACAACAGGTTCGCCATCTCCGTCCCGCTTTACAAGCAGATGGCGGTGGACGGCATCGCCCACCGAGCCGAGGGCTACGGCATGCCTGGCGTGCAGGTGGACGGCCGCGACGTCCTCGCCGTGTTCGAGGCCACGTCGGAGGCCGTTAGCCGGGCCAGGAGCGGGCAGGGGCCGACCTTGATAGAGGCCATGGTAGAACGGTACCTGCCTCACACCAGCGACGACGACGACCTCCGCTACAGGACCAAAGAGGAGATCGAGGAGGCCCGCAAGAGCGACCCGCTCAAGATATTCAAGGAGCAGCTCATGGAACAGGGCATCCTGACCGAGGAAACGGACAAGGTGATGCACGACGACGCCAAGCGCGAGGTCAACGAGGCCACTGAGTCCGTCGAGGCGGCGGCCTATACCGGGACCGAAGGATTTTACGACCACGTCTACTCGCCGCCGGGAGGTGCGCCATAGCGGTCAAGACGGTGCTGGAGGCGGTCCGCGAGGCCATGCGCGAGGAAATGGTCCTGGATGAGCGCGTGTTCGTCATGGGGGAGGACGTAGGCGCCAGGGGCGGCGTCTTCCTGGCAACCGACGGTTTTCTGGACGGGTTTGGCGAGGCCCGTGTGATCGACACCCCGCTGGCCGAGTCGTCTATCGCCGGTATCGCCGTCGGCGCGGCGGTCAACGGCATGCGACCCATCGCCGAGATCGAGTTCGCCGACTTCATCTGGCCTACAATCAACCAGCTTGTGGGAGAGGCCGCCCGAATCCGCTACGGCTCCAACGGCCAGGTCTGCGTCCCCCTGGTGGTCCGGGCGCCCTATGGCGGCGGTGTGCGCGGAGCGCTCTACCACTCCCAGAGCGTGGAGGCTTACTTCGCCCACGCGCCGGGGCTGACCGTTGTAACCCCGGCCACTCCGTACGACGCCAAGGGCCTCCTCAAGAGCGCCATACGAAGCGACGATCCCGTAATATTTCTGGAGCACAAGCGGACCTACCGCATGGTCAAGGGAGAGGTCCCGGAATCTGAGTACACGGTGCCTCTCGGAGCGGCCGACGTTAAGCGTGATGGCGCCGATGTCAGTCTGATAACCTACGGCCTCATGGTCCACCACTGCATGGAGGCGGCCAACGAGTTGGCCGGGGAGGGCGTCGACGCCGAGGTAGTGGACCTGCGGACCGTCCGGCCACTGGACAAAGAGACGATGCTCGAATCGGTGAAGAAGACGGGCAAGGCGCTGATAGTCCACGAGGACAACAAAGCCGGAGGAATCGGGGCCGAAGTGGCCGCCATTATATCGGAGGAGGCCTTCGATCACCTGGACGGCCCTGTCACCCGCCTGGCAGGACCGGAGGTTCCGGCCATGCCCTTCAGTCCGCCGCTGGAGGACATGTTCATGATCAACTCCGCCAAGATCGCCGATGCCGTCCGCCGCCTTGCCCGTTACTGAGAGTTTAACCATCATCTCTCAGCCGTCAGGGCTGAAATCTGATCGCTGAATCCTGATAGCTAATATCAACCCATGAAGATCGAGTTGCCACAGATAGGCGAGTCCGTCACAGAGGGTATCATCGGCAGGTGGCTGGTGAAGATCGGCGACCGGGTCGAGAAGTACGACCTGCTGGTGGAGGTCGTCACCGACAAGGTGAACATGGAGATGCCGTCCCCCGTTTCCGGCGTGCTGACCGGCATCCTGGCCCAGGAGGGGGAGACCGTCCCCATGGGCGGGATCATCGCCGACATCAAGGTGGATGGCGAGGACGAGGGAGCCGCCGCCGGCGAGACGCCCGCCGTGGTTCCCGCCCCCAAAACCGGCGCCATCGACACGACGGGGGTCCTGCTGAAGGGAGATGCCCCCGGCGGTCCGACCGGTGCGGGTGTCCCCGCTGTGGACACACGCCGAGAGGTTGCCGTCGGGCCGTCTCGACAACGCCACTCGCCCGCGGTCCAGCGGCTCGCCCAGGAGCACGGGGTTGATCTGGCCCGGGTTACCGGGACGGGCATGGGCGGCCGCGTTACACGGAAGGATGTCCAGTTATATATTGAATCGGCCGGTGAGCTTGCTGCCGGGCCGCCTCCGTCCACGGCCGACGACGAAGAGCGGGTGCCGCTTACCCCGGTCCGCCGCATGATAGCCGACAACATGGTTAAAAGCTCCACTCAGATTCCCCAGGCCTGGAGCATCGTGGAGGTGGACGTTACCGGCCTGGTACAGTGCAGAGAGTCGCTCAAGGACGGGTTCCAGCAGAGAGAAGGCATCAACCTCACCTACCTGCCCTTCGTCCTGAGCGTGCTGGCCGAGTCCCTCAAGGAGCACCCGCTGCTCAACTCCACCTGGGACGCCGACGCTATCATCCTCAAACGACGCATCAACATCGGGATTGCCGCGGCGGCGCCCGGCGGGCTGGTCGTCCCGGTGATACACGACGCCGACTCACTGAGCATCACGGGGCTGGCCAGGGCGGTCCATGACCTTACGACCAGGGCGAGGGAGAGCAAGCTCACGCTATCCGATGTCCAGGGCGGCACGTTCACCCTCAACAATACGGGCCCACTGGGCTCTTTCATGTCGCGTCCGCTGGTGAACTACCCCCAGGCCGCTATCCTGGCCACCGAGTCCATCGTCAAACGACCGGTTGTCGTCAACGACGCCATTTCGATTCGCTCCATGATGAACGTGTGCCTCACATTCGACCATCGGATCATGGACGGCGCGGAGGCCGGCGCCTTCACTCGCACCGTCAAACAGCGGCTCGGGGCTATCGGGCCCGACACCGAGATCTACTAGACAACGGCCACTCGATCCGATGAAGGACGAAATGCCAGACAACTGCGTCGTAATATCCCAGGGTCTGGTCGAGTACTCAGCCTCCTGGGAGCAACAGAAAAAACTCCATCGAGAGGTGGCCGGCGGGCGGCTGCCCAACCTGCTCCTGCTGCTGGAGCATCCCCACGTCTACACCCTTGGCCGCAGGGGCGTGGCGTCGGACATCCTGGCAAATCCCGAAGAGCTCCCGGAACTGGGGGTTCAGGTCCACCACATAGACCGGGGAGGCGAGGTCACCTACCACGGCCCCGGCCAGCTCGTCGGCTACCCCATCGTCAACCTTCGCGCCTGGGGGGGTGGGCCGCTCGCATACGTACGGACCCTGGAGCGGTCCCTCATATCCACGTTGGCGGAGTTCGGCATCAGAGGCGAGAGCGACGACAGGCCGACAGGCGTCTGGGTCGGCGACGCCAAGATAACCGCCATCGGCGTCAAGGTCAGCCGGGGTGTAACCATGCACGGCTTCGCGCTGAACGTCAACCCGGACCTTTCCTACTTCGACCACATCGTCCCCTGCGGGATGCCCGACGCCCCCGTGACCTCCATGGCCGCCGAGTTGGGGGCCGCCGAGTTGGGGAGTCCGATCGAGGTCCGGCAGGTCATCCCCGTGCTGGACCGTCATTTCGGGGAGGCCTTCGGCTGGGAGACCGAGTCGCGTACTCTGGACGAGCTGGGGCAGGGTTCGAACGTCGCCGGATTGGCCGCGCCCTGGAACCCCCAATGGCACAGGAGCCCGTCAGCCCGATAGACCGGTCCTCTGGCCGACCACCCTCTCGAGCTGGGCGCGGTCGATTATCTCGATCCGCTTGCGGCCGATGGCCAGGGCGTCGCTCTCCTTGAACCGGTCCAGGGCCACCGTGAGGCTTTCGCGGAGGCATCCTAACATGGCTGCCAGGTCTCGGTGCGAATATCCTTCCACAACGTCGGTCCCATCGTCGGCAAGCCGCAGCAGCAGGCCGGCGACTCGTCCCGTCAGGTCGTTGAAGGCCATCTCCTGGAAGGCGTTCCGGGCCTGCTGAAACCGGCGGCCCATGACCTCGATGATCCGAAATGCCACCGCCGGGTGCTCCAGTGTCAGGGATTGCACGTCGTGGCGGCTCAGGGCGCAGATGACGCTGTCCTCGAGGGCGACCGCGCACGTCCCCACCAGACGCTGGCCCACCAACGACATCTCCCCGAAGAACGTACCCCGCTCCACGACGGCCAGCGTGAGCTTCTTGCCGTCCGGTGACTCGCGGTAGAGTTCGACCCGGCCGGACTTAAGCAGGAACAGCACCTCGGGGCCGTCTTCGGCGCCGTAAAACCTGGTGCCCTTGCGTGCGGTAAGCATGGGGGCGTCGCTCATCAGCGCCTCGATCTCAGGCTCGGCCAGGTCCTGAAAGATGTCCATGGCGCTCAGGAGTTCCACCTTGCCGGCCTCGAACGGAGAGGGCTCCAGTGCGGGGCCTACGTTCGCCTTCGACCGGCTACTGCCCTTATCCAGCAGCGGCCACATAACTCACACCTCCGCGCCAAGCGTGTTCAGCCAGGCCTCGAGTTCCTGTCTGCTGGGGTTGCCCAGGAAGATCGGCCTGTTTTCGTAAACGTACGTCGGCACCGCGAATACCAGGCCAAGCCCCGCCTCCGGCACTTTAGACAGATCGATCACCTGGATGCTCAGGCTCGGTCTCTGTCTCCGCACCAACTCCACCAGTTCCAGGGCTCGCCTGCAACCGCGGCACCCCGCGGATATGAATACCTTCAGCACGCCCAATGATGCTTTCACATCCCCTTAGATGCCGGACGACGGAAATGGATATACGGTGCCATGTCCGGTTGAGGTTGCGCATGTTTTGTATGCAAGACCACAGAACCGCCGGGCAACTCGACCACATCACATTTAATGACAGCGCACCGGTAGACCGGAGCGATTGTCAGGAGGGAACCGGAATGAGTTTTGACGGTGGAGCCGCCGTTCTGGCGGGACTATTAGGGGGAGCGCTCATGAGCGCGCTCCTCTATATGGGAATCGCCATGATGCCCCGACAGATGAGGATGAACCTGTTCCTCATGCTGGGGACCATGATGTTTAGAAAAGGCAAGATGGCCTACATGGCCGGGGCGATGATACACGCTGTGATGAGCATCGTGTTCGGCCTGATACACGTGGCCGTTTTTGTTGCCTTCGACGTAGAGGATTCGCTGGCCGCCTGGGGAATCCTCTTCGGGCTCGTGCACTGGATGGTCTCGGGCATGGGCCTGGGCATGCTGCCGATGATGCACCCCGCTATCAGACACAGGGAGATAGACGCTCCGGGCGTTTTTGCACTTAGCTATCCCCCTCTGACCGCGATGGGCTTCCTCATGCTCCACATCTTATTCGGGGTCCTGGTGGGCGCATTCTACACGGCCTTTAACTGATGAACCAGCCACGACCATGGAAGGTATCGAACGATCAGGAGCCCTTTGTAAAAAACGTATAACGAGGTGAGACATGACGCCAACCAGATATTAAGGCGGCCCGCACCGTGATCCCAATTGTTTAAGGAGGTAAAAGTGAGTATTCCAAGCAACGATGAGCTGAGAGCACAGGCCCAGAGACCGGCGCCGCACATAAAAATAGCCGGGGCGCTCTGGGTCGCGGGCCTGATGTTTGTCATGATATCCGCGGTAACGTGGATAGTCCTGGCCGTGATGGCAGGCGACTACTTCACCAACAGCAAGGCGGTCCGGGACGCGGACGAGACCGGAATCCTGTCCCAGTTGGGCAGCATCGAGGCCGTCAAGGACTGGGTATTGCCCTTCGCATTCCTTGGGCTGGCTACCTTCCTGTTGGGCTTCGGCGTCGCCTTCGCCAACATCCTGAGAAACGTCAGGCTCCGGGGCAACACCATGGCCGCCGCACTGCCGGCGCTCAAGGCGCTCCGGGACAACCCGTCGGAAGCCTAACCCGGACTGTTAACTAAAGTGAAAACGCAATCCAAGGAGGGAATCGAAAATGGCAGCTAATGCCACGATAGTCAATTCAGAGGTTCTGTTTACCAGCGACAAGTTGCCGGTAAAGGTGACCGGCATGCAGGCCATGGCCGGCAAGATGTGGATGCCCTTTATCGGCATGGGGTTCATGATCGTGGTGGTGGCCTTTATCATCGGTCTGTTCGCCTCCAGCGCCGCCGCCGACTACTTCAGCTTCTCCAAGTCCGTTCGCGAGGCGGCGGGTACAGGCTCCGATCTGGCCACCAAGAAGGCCTTCATCGAGTCCACCAAGGTGTGGCTCCCCACGCTCAAATTCCTGGGCCTGGGGATGATTCTGGGCGGAGTGACCTTCCTGCTAGCCACCATTCTGGGCGCGCTCAGGACCGGCGGCGGCAGGGTCCAGGAGGCCCTGGGCGTTGACGTGAAGATCATCAAACCTCCCATGACCGCCCAGCTGTTCCCCATGTTCATGATGATGGGCATGATGCTCCTGGTCGCATCGGTGATCATCGGCATCGTCCTGGCCACCCTGACCTACGACTACTGGAACCACTCCATCGCCACTCAGCTCAACCCTTCGACGAGCGGCCTGCTGGCCGATCTCGGTACCATCAACGCGGTCAAGCTGTGGCTGGAGCCCTTCAAGTTCGCGGGCATGGCCCTGCTGTTGACAGGCATCGGTCTGGCGCTGGCGACAATCGTGCGGGTGCTGCGCTGGCAGTCCACGCGCCTGTGGGACATCCTCAAGTAGAACCCTGCGAACACTGGCCAATAATAAGGGGCTGGCCCGAGGGGGCCAGCCCCTTATGTTTTTCAGACTTAGAAGGGAGATTCCTCGCTCCGGACGAACTCCCTTCCGCCACCGGAGGGATAAGGTTAGGTTAAGTTTTCGGGCAAACCCTACTCCGGACGGATTATCCCCCCATCACCTCCCGCACGGTCGCGCCTATCCTGGCGGGAGATGGGGCGATGGCGACGCCCGCGGCCGACAGTGCCTTGACCTTCTCGTCGGCGCGGGCCGCAGTTCCGGTTATGATGGCTCCGGCGTGCCCCATCCGCTTGCCCGGCGGCGCGCTCTGTCCGACGACCAGTGCCACCACCGGCTTGGTGAACTCGCTCTTTATATACTCGGCGGCCTCCTGCTCCCTGGTACCGCCTATCTCCCCGATCAGCACGACTCCGTCCGTGTCGGGGTCCTCCAGGAACATCCCCAGGATGTCCACGAAGGACGAGCCGTTGACCGTATCGCCGCCGATACCCACACAAGTTGACTGCCCGATGCCCAACTCGGTTAGTTGGCCCACGGCCTCGTAGGTTAGGGTGCCGCTTCTGGACACGACGCCAGTCCTGCCCGGCAGGTGGATGTTTCCCGGCATGATGCCCACCTTGCACCGGGCGCCCGGAGAGATGACGCCGGGACAGTTGGGGCCGATGAGGGTCACTGGTTTGTCTCTGACGTACCGGACCACACGGATTGTGTCCATTACCGGGATGCCCTCGGTGATGCACGCGACGGTTGCAATACCGGCGTCCACCGCCTCGGCTATAGCGTCGGCGGCGAAGGCCGGCGGCACGAAGATCGCCGATGTGTTGGCCCCGGTCTCGGCGACCGCCTGCTCCACGGTGTTGAACACAGGTACGCCGTCGTCGAACTGCACTCCGCCCCGGCCAGGCGTAACGCCCGCCACCAGGTTGGTGCCGTACTCCTTGCATCGCTTTGCGTGAAAGCTGCCCTCGCGGCCGGTGATTCCCTGCACCAACAGCCGGGTTTTTTCGTTCACCAGAATGCTCATTCGCTCGCTCTCATTTTTCCTGATCGGGGCTGGCCTTAGCCGGTGGTTTGCAACGCCTCGGCGGCCTGGCCCAGGTTGTCCACCAGCATCACGTCCAGGCTGGAATCGGACAGCAGTTTGCGCCCCTCTTCGGCGTTGGTGCCCAGCATCCGTACCACCATGGGACGGGCCGCTTTGGGCATCGCCTCGGAGCCCATCAGCAGGCCGCGGGCGGCTATGTCGCATCGCAGGATGCCGCCGAATATGTTGACCAGCACCCGTTTGACGCTGGGGTCCGAGAGGATGATCGTCAGCGCCTGGGCCACCTTCTCCTCGTCGGCGCCGCCGCCGATGTCCAGGAAGTTAGCGGGTGCGGCCCCGGCGTCACCTATGACATCCATTGTGGCCATGGCCAGGCCGGCGCCGTTGACCATGCAGCCCACATCGCCGTCCAGCTTTACGTAGCTTATGTCGTACTTCCGGGCCTCGACCTCGCGACCGTCTTCCTGCTCAGGGTCGTGCAGGCCCTGGATTTCGGACTGCCTGAACAGCGCGTCGTCGTCCACGTTCAGCTTGGCGTCCACGGCAAGGACCTTGCCGTCCCCGGTTATCACCAGGGGGTTCACCTCGACCAGCGAACAGTCGTGGGCCACGAAGGCCCTGTAGAGACTGTCGATCATCCCGGCGACGGGCCTGACCAGACCGGGCTCGACGTTTAGCCCGTAGGCCAGCTTGCGCCCCTGATACGGCTGGAGTCCCAGTACAGGGTCCACCTGGGCCCGCAGTATTTTTTCGGGAGTGCTGGCCGCCACCTCCTCGATCTCCATGCCGCCCGCCTCGCTGGCGATGACGACGACTCCCCCGGCCGCGCCGTCGATAACCAGGCCCAGGTATAGCTCGTTCGCCACGTCCACCGCCTCCTCCACCAGCACGCGGCGTACGGGTATCCCCTCAGGGCCGGTCTGAATCGTAACGAGATTCGAGCCGAGGAAGGAGAAGGCCGCTCTCTCGGCCTCCTCGGCGGACTCTACCAGCTTGATGCCGCCGGCCTTACCACGGCCCCCGGCGTGGACCTGTACCTTGACGACCACACGGCCGCCCAGGTCGCCGGCGATGCTGGCCGCCTCCTGGGGCGTGGAGGCCACGCCTCCCCTTGGTATGGGCACGCCGTACCGGGCAAGAATCTCTTTAGCCTGGTATTCGTGGATTTTCATACTTTTTCTGACCCGGTCATTTCGATGGCTCCCCTGACATTTCCGTTGCCGTCAGACCTGTCATCGGCTCACGGCGCCGAAGAGATCACGTGAACGGTCCAACGGGAATAAGTCAGTGTCTGTCGTTGATGAATCCGTGGCGGAGGGGGTGGGATTCGAACCCACGTTCCCTTTCGGGATTCCGGTTTTCAAGACCGGCGCCTTAAGCCACTCGGCCACCCCTCCGGTCTATCGCCGCCGCAACATCACGCTGGCACCGAGATATTGTAGCCCCTGGTGGCGTGACGTTCAACCGAACGGGGGCCGTTGCCCGGGCCCGATACAGGGTGTACCCTGATCCAGGCTCCGGTCTTGTCCGGAGGAGAATCGGGTATCGGAACGGCTATTTAAGGAGGCCAAAAACATGAAGATCACCGATGTCGAGTGCCTGGTCCTGGACAGCACCTTTCCCCTGGTCCGTGTCTACACCGACGAGGGGCTTGTCGGCATCGGCGAGTGCTTCCGCCGCTTCCCCGAGATCACCAAGCCCGTGGTGGACGCCATCCTCAAGCCTGTCCTGCTAGGCAAGGACCCCCTGGAGACCGAGGTGCGTTGGAACGAGATGGCCAAAGCGGGTGAGGCCCTGGAGCTGGGGGGTTCCATCTTCATCGCGATAGCCGGCGTGGACATCGCCCTCTGGGACATCAAGGGCAAGGCCCTTGGCCTCCCCATATACGCGCTCCTGGGCGGCAAGGTCCGGGACAAGATTCGGATGTACGCCAGCTCCATGCGCCGGGATCTCTCGCCCGTCGAGGAGGGTCGTCGCGCCGCGTCCTTCGTCGAGCAGGGCTACACCGGCTACAAGCTGCATTCTGCTGTGCCGGGGGCCATCGACGACCCGGCCGACCACACCGTCGACACGGTGCGGGAGGTGCGCGCAGCCGTGGGCGACGACATCGACATACTGGTGGACATCAACGGGGCCTATTCGGTCCACCATTCCATCGAGGTCGGAAAAGCCCTGGAGGACCTGGGGACGTTCCACTTCGAGGAGCCCCGGCCCAACTACGACCTGGATGGCCTGGCCGCAATCGCCGACACCCTGGCAATACCCATTGCATCGGGTGAGATGATCTACAATCGGTGGCAGTACCGGGACCTGATCCTCCGTGGACGTGTGGACATCATCCAGCCCGACATCGTGAAAACAGGGGGCTTCACCGAGATCCAGAAAATCGGCGACCTGGCGTCCACATTCAACCGGCCCATCACCGTCCACAACACCCAGCCCATCATCAGCACCGCTGCCCACCTCCATTTCTGCGCCGCCCACCCCAACACCGTCTACTCCCAGGAGAACAACATCGAGCCTATCTCGATCCGGGACGAGTGGCCTATCCTCAAGACACCCCTGGAGGTAAAGGACGGTTACATGGACGTACCCGACGGCCCGGGCCTGGGGATTGAGCTGGACGAGGCGATGGTGAAGAAGCTGGCCGACGCCTAACCGCGTTCAGGCCGGCCGTCGGGAATCCCCGGCGCTCTCTGTAGACCTCGCCGCTCGCTAGCCGTCGCTCTCGGCTTCAGCTATCAGGCCAAGAGATTTCAACGACGCCGTACGTTCGGCGTAGATTTCCGGTGGTGCCTCCGGTGAACTGTCCCGTTCATATTCCGAGATGGCCACGTCCAGGTCCGCTAGGGCCTCTGCGTATTTACCCCACTCCAGATATGCCAGGCCTCTATCGTGATAGGCCCCTGCAACTGCTTCCGGGTCATGGCGCTTGAAAAAGTCCTCCGCCTGTGTGAAGTTTTCAACAGCTTCCTCGTACCGTCCGAGGTCCTTGTAGACACTTCCCCTATCGAAATAGGGGTTACAAAACAGGAAGTACAAATCGTCCTCGACAGCCGGATCGGGAAACCGGCCGCTCGAATCGGCCGCTGTGGCGACCATGAACTCTATCGTCGCAGAATAGTCTTCCAGTGCCTCCTCGAGCATTCCGAGGGCCACATGGGACTGCCCCCTGCGGTGGAAAAGTTCGCCGATGCTTGGGTACCGGCCGCCGAGGTCCTGTTCCGTTTCAGGGGCCTTCGGAGACCCTGGTCCGGGATGAAGACGGATGGCCTCACTCAAGTCCTCGACCGCTAAATCGTGAGAGTCCGGTTCCCGCTGCGCCCAGAGCTGGCCACGTTCATACAGGGCCAACAGCCTGTACTCATCGGTCAAGGGTCTCAGGCTCTGAGGATCGGCATGAATCACCCTGGAGAAGTCCTCAATCGCTCGATCGAGGTTACTTGACCTCTTGTTTGCGAGACCGCGCGGGAACCAGTATCCGGGGATATCACGTAATACCGACATCCGCTGTCGGTACAGGACCCAGGCTCGGCGCGTCTCGTAGTAGAATACAGCGCCGACGACGGTGGCGACGAGCGCCATGATTATTACAAATGGCGGTGACTGCCCCACGAAATCGGTCCTTTCGACCGGGTCACTTGATGGAACCGCTGATGCAGTCTCGATGCGGTGACTTGGCGTCAGGGTTGGACAGGTTTGTCACATCTGTGGTGGACTTGAGAGACCGGGGAAGTTTGTGTCCGTGTACACCGATGTCTCATACGGGGTGCCCAGTGGAACCAACCGAGCGATAAATCCGAAGACTGCACCTGTCCTATGGCCCGATTATAGGCCAAACTTGGAGGTACACTCAATCCCAAAATCGCCCGACATGCAAGAGCCCAAAGCAGAGGAGCCGGCCGGCACTATTACGCCGACCTCGGGCAAATCGGGGTGCCGGCCGTCGCCGGACGCCAACCGCAGATCGGTTCGCCAGAACATGCCTCGGGCGAACACGAGCCAGACCCAGGCCAGAAGAGATGCATCGCCGGCCATCGCCGCAGCAAACTTCAGAGCGTCCGCGCTCACCAGACCTCCGGTAACTTTCGCATGGTCCTAGGCATCCGCAACCCACTCGACCTGAGAGAATATAGCACAACTGCCGGAACTCGCCGGCGCGGAATGAAAAAATCGCGTCTCCACACTCGATGGCGTATGATGTGGGACGGCGACCAATAAGTTCAAAAAGGAGTGAGATTTGAAGAAAAAGAACGTGCTTCGCCAGCTCTTGAACGAGGGTAAACCGACGATAGGCACCCACATCCATTCCACGTGGCCTGGAATGGTGGAGGTGATCGGGCACAGCGGCGCCATGGACTACGTGGAGTTCCAGGGCGAGTACGCCCCTTACGATCTGTACGCGCTGGAGAATTTCGGCCGGGCCATTGACCTTTTCGACCACATGTCGGCTATGATGAAGATCGAGCAGGAGCCCAGGAGCTACCTGGCTGTCCGAGCGGTGGGCTCGGGCATACAGAACCTGCTCTTCGCCGACGTCCGGTCGCCCGAGGAGGCCCGGAAGGCCGTGGCCGCCGCCAGGGCGGAGACACCCAAGACCGGCGGTATCGCCGGCGCCGGTATGAGACGAGACGTGGGCTACGTGATCGGCCCGGGCTCGGCCGACTACGTCGAGTCCCTGGAAGAGGGCGTGGTGGCGCTGATGATCGAGAAGGCGTCGACCGTGGATCAGCTGGAAGAAGTACTGTTGGTCGGCGGCATAGACATGGTGCAGTTCGGCCCGGCCGACTACTCCATGAGCCTCGGCATCCCCGGCCAATGGGACGATCCCAGGATCAAGGCGGCCGAGAAGCGCACCATCGAGACAGCACTGAAGATGGGGATAGCTCCGCGGGTGGAGATCAGCAGCTACGAGGAGGCGGCGCCCTACATCGACATGGGCGTCAAGGACTTCTGCATCGGGTGGGAGGTGGCCGTCATCTACGAGTGGTGCAAGGAGCAGGGCGGCGCCCTCGCCAAGGCTCTGGGCCGATAGGACCGCCAGTCAATCCAACCCGATTGGAGGAGTATCCATGAATATCTCGCGAAAGAACTACCCGGGACTGAAGGTCCCGTCCGGAGCCTATTATCACTCGGTACGGGCCAACTCCTTCCTGTACCTGTCCGGGTTCACCGCCGGTGGCACACCGGCGGAAAACGGTGACATCGTTGCCCAGACCGAGTCCATCTTGGAGCAGATCAAGACCATCCTGGAGGCCGAGAGCCTGGGGTTTGAGCATATCGTCAAGGTGGCGGTATACGTCACGGAGCTAGACAGGCTCGGAGAGGTGTCCGAAGTCCGGGTGCGCTACTTCGGCGACACGTGGCCGGCCAGCACGCTGGTAAAGGTAGCGGGTCTGGTGCTCCCCAACCTCAAGATAGAGATAGAGGCGGTGGTGCTACTGCCCGACTAAGGGGTGGGTCTTAGAGGTTCTCGATGGGCACCGGCTTCACAGGGTCGCCGAGCTCGAATCCGAAGACCCGCGAGTAGAAGTACAGCTCGCCGTCCAGCGAACGCTTGATGCTCTCGGCGCGGCGGAAGCCGTGCTGCTCGCCCTCGAACGGGACGTAGGCCACGGTCAGGCCCTTCCTGCGCAATGCTTCAAGCATCTCCTCCGCCTGGTTGGGCGGCACCACCTTGTCCTCCAGACCCTGAAACAGGATTATCGGGCACGAGAGGCCGTCGGTGTGGTGGATGGGTGAGCGCTGGAGGTACAGGTCCCGCCTCTCCGGGTAGGGGCCGACCATCGTATCCAGGTACCTGGACTCGAACTTGTGCGTGTCCCGGGCCAGGGCCTCCAGATCGCTGATGCCGTAGTAGCTGGCCCCCGCCTTGAAAACGTTCCGGAAGGTCAGTGCCGACAGGGTGGTGTAACCACCCGCGCTCCCTCCTTTGATGGCCAGCCGGTCCCCGTCAACCCGGCCCTGGTCTACCAGGAATAGTGCGCCGTTTACGCAGTCGTCCACGTCCACGACTCCCCAGTTGCCGTTCAGCCGCCGGCGGTAGGCAGTGCCGTAGCCCGTGCTGCCGCCGTAGTTCACGTCCAGGACCGCTACCCCCCGGCTGGTCCAGTACTGCACCGACAGGTCCAGCGAGGTCGAGGCGGCGCCCGTGGGGCCGCCGTGGCTAATCACCAGCAAAGGCGGCTTCTCACCGGGGGGAGCCTTGTAGTCGCTGTTCTCGGGCGGATAGAAGAAGGCATGGGCCGTCAGGCCGCCCTCGGTGGGAAACTCGATGGCCTCTGGGCCGGACAGGTATTTCTCGTCAACACCGACCTCGTTGGTACGTCGTAAAACCTCGGTCCGACCTGTCGTAAGCTGCACTTTTAAGACTGAAAAGAACTCGGTCGGCGAGCCTGCGCCCAGGAAGGCCTGTCCGTCATGTACTCGGACCCCGCCTCTCGACATGTCGGAAAAGGGCGTGTCGATAGGATCGATCCTGCCGGTCACGGTATCCAGAGCCGCCAGGCGCCAGCCCCCTTGTGCCGTGTAGGCACAGATTATCCGCCGGGCCGACTCGAAGGCGTATTGCGGCGCGCCGAGGACCCACTGAGGCCCGCCGAACTCGGCCTCCATCTCGCACAACGGCCCGGCCTCGCCGTCTCTCCAGCGGTACAGGTTCCACCATCCCGTCCTGTCCGAGACGAAGTGGAGCACCCCGTCGGGCGACCACAGTGGTTGGAGCACCGATTCATCGTCCCCACCCGCCACCAACTGTTTTCGAGTCACGGCGCCGGCGGCGTCCAGCTCGCCGGCCCACAGCTCCGTCGTGTCCCAGGGCATGTTTGGGTGGCGCCATTCGATCCACGCCAGCGTGGAGCCGTTGGGGCTGAGGCGGGGCGAGGAGTAAAAGTCCTTGCCCGACACCAGCACCTCGCCCGGGCCGCCCCGGTCGAGGTCGATGGCCACCAGGGTGTTGACCGCCTCCCGTCCCTCAGCCGTGTGGTCCTCCCGCACGCAGACCATGCGGTCCCGCCGGCGGTCGATGACGGCGTCTGCGTAGCGCAGGTCGGTCTCGGGTGTGATCGGCTCGGGCTGCCCGTCCAGGTCTTGCCGGTAAATCCGCTGGTCCTGGAAGTTGGAGAAGAAAACAGTCCGGCCCGACAGGACGAAGGAAGCACCGCCGTACTCATGGACCCGGGTACGCACGTTGAACAGCGGCGGGGTAACATCGACGGTCCGGCCGTCGGGCGCCCGCCGGACCAACACGTTGCGGCCACGTTCCTGCGGCCGGCCCTCTATCCAGTAGACATCCCCTCCGTGGGGCGTGACCTGGCTGAGCCTCACCGCATCGGAGACGATAAGATCGGACGTTATCGGAGACCTCCAGGAGCCGTAGGGCGCTACGCGCTGTTCATCCAATCTTTCCTCCCAGGGGCACATATTCCAGGGCTGATGATCTCAAGGCCAACTCTTCGCGCGACCGATTTCCGGGGGTCAGGTCAAGTGAAGACCGTCGTGACGCGAACACTGCGGTAGGCTTCTCCTGGGAACGACGGCGAGGAAATAGGCCGGACTATGGTGCAGAATAAAACTTGTTGAATATCTCGTCTGTCGCGGGTGGACTTACGCTGCGCAGAACGGCCTTTATCTCCTGGTCGCGCAGAACCTGGGCCGTCACCAGGTCGGGATCCCACCCACGTAGAAGGCGATTGAAAAGACCGCTTCGTATCTCCTGGTATTCGGGACGGTCTGCCAGGTTCCCAAACTCTCCAGGGTCTTTTTCTAGATCGTAGAGTTCCAGTTCAGGCGGGTCGCCATGGCCATAGCACAGTTTCCACTTGCCGGACCTGATCATACCCAGCACACGGTCTGTACCGGGCCCTTCGTACTCAGAGAAGACTTCATCCTTCCATCCCGAGGTTCGACCGTTCAGAAGAGGCCATAAGGAATCGCCCTCCATGTCCCAAAAGCCCCGGCGTTGCTCTTCGTCCAAGCCCGCTATGTCGAGAATCGTCGCCGTGACATCGATCAATGAAACCGGGTTTGGGACTCTCTGCCCACCCCGGATTCTTCCAGGCCATCGCACCTGCAAAGGCACCCTTGACGACTGCTCGTAGAAGTTCAGTTTCGCCCACATTCCGTGCTCGCCCAACATCTCACCGTGGTCGGCCGCGTAAATCACCACGGTACTGTCCGTTAGACCCTCCTCGTCCAGGGTATCCAGAAGACGCCCGATCTTGGCATCCATCCATGTGACCAGTCCGTAATAACCGCCCCTAGCTCTGCGCACCATGTCCTCGGGGAGATCGCCGCCCCGCCCAAGAAAGTCCCGTAATCGTTTTGCCTGGGGTGAGATTTCGTCCACATGCCCAGGCGGAATAACGGGAAGGTCGACGTTGTCAGGGTAATACATCGAGAAATATGGCTCGGGCACGACCAAGGGGGAGTGGGGTGCGAGAAAACCAACACAGATTGCCCAGGGATTTCGTTTACGGTCTTTATCACGAAGGTAAGACAAAGCGGCGGCCTCAGCGGATTCGTCCGCCCGGATTTCCTCCGTTATCCCCGCCCCCGCGCCCTCCAGAAAGTCCTCCATGGGGGCAGGCTTGTCGAACACATCCTTCCAGCGGACACGAGCATCAACTTGCCGGGCGTGTAGATCAACCGCTAATTGTGCACGAAACCCATTGAGTTCATCAGGGGGTTTCAGGTGCATCTTTCCACTGAGCACCACATCGTACCCGAGGGACCGCAACAGATATGGCCAGGTGGGCGTGTCCGATGGCAAAGCGCAGTTATTGTCCCACGAACGGATCTGGAATGGGTACTTCCCCGTCATAAAAGAGGCGCGAGAGGGGACACAGATCGGAGCGTTACAGTAGGCGTTGTCGAAGGTCACCCCCTCTTCGGACAGCCTATCCATGGCCGGGGTCTGAATCAGGCGGTGTCCGTAGGTACCGCTAAACATCGGCCCGTGCTGGTCCGACATAACGATGAGAAGGTTGGGGCGTTCCACTCTTGTGTGGTTTGCCATGAATCTGCACCTCCATTTGTACCCGGCATGACAGTCCGCAAAGCCGTATTGATTATCTACCCAGGTTTTCATCCTCGACGGGGGCGGGGATGGCCTTCTTCGAAACAGCGGCCCGGTGGCCGTTCTCACGTCCTGTTGGCGAGCCTGCGGACGCCCCCCAGGTCCGCGCCCTCCAGCGGGACGGTCCCGATGATGTTCTCCTCTTCCAGCCCCTGGAGGACCTCATCGGGCAGGCCCAGAAGGCGGCCCAGCACGCGCTCGTTGTCCTGGCCCAGCGACGGCGTAGGGTTGTTGAGGGGTTCCGGGGCACCGGACATTTTCCATATCGGCCCGCTGAGCAGGTGGGGCCCGGCGTCGGGGTGGTCCACGAACTGGAAATACTCTCTCTCCTGCAGGTGGGGGTCGTCGTAGATGTCTCCACCGGCCTCCAGAACCGGGCCCGCCGGGATTCCATACCCCTGCAAGTGACGAGTGGCCTCGTACCGGTCCTGGGACGCAGTCCACCGGCCAATCAAGGCGTCAAGCTCGTCCTGGTTTTCCAGCCTGGCCTCCAGCGTCGCGAACCGCCGGTCCGCCGCCAGTTCCGGCATCCCGAGTGCCCGGCAGAAGGCCTCCCACTCGTCTTCGTCGCGGACGGCGATGGTGACCCATTTGTCGTCGCCGAGACAAGGGTAGCAGCCGTGGGGCGCCATGGCAGGATGGCGGTTGCCTCTGGGGCCCCTCACACGGCCCGTCATCCCGTACTCAAGGAAGGCCTCCCCGATATGGGAGATGAAGGTCTCGGACTGGGCCAGGTCGATGAGCTGCCCATGACCCGTGCGGGCGCGGTGGTGCAGCGCCGCGCACGCCGCGAACACTCCGGTCACACCGCCGACGGCATCGGGGTGGTGCACCGGGGTCAGGAATGACCGGTCCAGGTCGGGGTAGCCGCGCAGAGAGGAGTGTCCCATGATGGCGTCCAGGGTCATCCCCATGCTTCGGTATTCTCTGTACGGCCCGGTGTTGCCATACCCGGGCATCTCCAGCATGATGATGTCCGGCCTGACCCGTCGCAGAGTATCGTAGCCGATGCCAAAGGAGTCCAGCACCCCGAACTTGTAGTTGCTGAACACCAGGTCGCTCAGGTTGACCAGGTCCAGGAAGGCATCGACCCCCTCTGTACTGGTCAGGTCCAGGGTAATGCCCAGCTTGTTGCGGTTCACGCCGTTAAAGTTCGCGCCGCGGTTCCAGGGGCGTTCGCCCGGCTCCCCATCCGGGTAGTTGGGATTGCCATCACGGGGACGGATCGGCCCCCTGCCGATGCGCTGGACCGATTCGATCTTGATCACGTCGGCGCCCATGTCGCCCAACAGGGCCCCGCAGAACGGACCGGCCCAGACCTCGGCCAGCTCCAGGGCTCGTATGCCTGCGAGGGGACGGTGTTCCGCGTCGTTCATGGCCATACCGCTACTATCCTGATTAAGATAATCGTTGAATAATCTGCTACCTGGTTCGTTCTATTGGCCCCGACTCACCCAGCACCATCTGAGCTTCGAGCGCGACCATCTCATCATCACCAACGCCCAGCATCCCGCCGAACACCTCCCGGTTGTGCTGGCCGAGACGAGGGGCCGGTCGCTGGTCTTCCCTGGGGACGTCGGACAGATGGAAGGGCAGTCCGGTGTAGGTGAGCGTGCCCGCGTCCGGGTGGTGGATATCAGTGAAGTAGCCCCTGTCCACCAGATGTCTGTCCTCCATCACCTGGTCCACCGTCAGCACCGGAGCGCAGGGCAGGCCGGCCTCCTGCGCCGCCTCGAATACCTGCTCTTTAGTCCGGGCGTCCAGCCAGGGCTGGAAGATGGCCTCCAACTCCTTGTGCCGCTGCTCCCTCACCGTTGGATCGCGGAATCGAGGATTGTCCAGCAGGTCGGGCCTCGCAACCATGCGGACGAAGTTGGGCCACATGCTGCTGCCCACTGGCAGGATCGAGACGTGGCCGTCTTTACACCTGAATGTGCCGACCATGTAGGCCTCCCCGACGATGGAGAAGAAGGAGGTGTGGGGTTGCTGGCGCGCGTCGTCATCGGCCGCGTATGCGAAGGCCGTCCGGCGGCTGAGCTGGTGGGGATGACCGGCCATACACTCCTGGATGGAGATGTCTATCCACTGGCCCCGTCCGCTCAGGAGGGAGCCGAAGGACGCCGCCATGGTCGCGGCGGCGGCAGCGTTACCGGCGAAGTACTGGGCCGTCTCACCGCCGTACTTTAACGGCTCGCGCACCGGGATGCCCTCCCTGTTCATTGCTCCCGTCGTCGCGAACAAGGTAAGCTCCGTGAACTCGTGACCGCTATGTGGCCCAGTCTGACTGAAGGGGGTGATGGACGTCATCACCAGGCCGGGGTTCGAGACCGCAAGCTCCTGGTAGCCGAGACCCAGGGAGTCCATCTCACCCGGGGGGCCACTCTCGACAAGGATGTCGCTCTCACGTACCAGCCGCCTGAACAGGTCTCGGCCCGCGGGATTCGCCAGGTCCAACGTTACGCCCCGCTTGTTGGTGTTCAAGTGTAGGAACAGGCCGCTCTTCTCAGGATGACGCAGATCGTCGGGAAAGGGGCCGGTAGCCCGGCTGGAGTCTCCGGTCCCAGGGCGCTCGACCTTGATGACCTCGGCGCCGTAGTCGGCCAGCAGCTTGGCGCAGAAGGGCCCGGCGACACCGGTGGCGGCGTCGATGACACGGATTCCTTCCAATGCGAGGTAGGGCATCTACGGCCTCGGGAGCAGGTGGGTGTGCGGCCAATTCTCTACCCACCGATGGTACCTGTCAACCGGCAGGGAAGAGCGGACTGTATCGCGGAGCCGTGCCACTGTACAATATGGCACGTCGACCATCCGGGAATAGCTCGGTGGGAGGATACCAACCGGGACAACGATGCCAACAAACACCGTAATCAGGCTGGCCCTGGAGACGGACGCGGAACGGATGCTGGCCATCTACACTCCCATCATCCGGGAGACGGCCATATCCTTCGAGCTGGAGCCACCGACGGTGGCCGAGTTCCAGTTGCGGGTCAGTAATACACTACGACAGACACCGTGGCTGGTCTGCGAGGAGGACGGGAAAATCCTCGGGTATGCCTACGCCGGGAGCTACCGTGCCCGGGCAGCGTACCAGTGGTCGGTCGAGGTAACGGTCTACGTCGGCCCTGCCTCGCGGGGCCGGGGCGTGGGCCGGGCGCTTTACACGGCGCTGTGCCGGTGCCTCCGGGTCCAGGGGTACCACAACGCCTTCGCGGCCATCGCGCTGCCCAACGAAGCCAGCGTTAAGCTGCACGAGAAACTTGGTTTCAAGCCCATCGGCGTGTACCGTTCCGTAGGGCACAAACTCGGGCGGTGGCACGATGTCGGCTGGTGGCAGCTGGCGCTCCAGGGTTTTTCCGCCTCGCCAATACCCCCAAGACCGTTGCCGGAGGTCGTCACCATGCCCGAGTGGCGGAAGGCACTCCAGAAGGGTATGGACTTACTGAAGTAGCGGATGGGGCCGCTGGCTGGAATCAGCGCCCTATTAGACCCACGGTAGCTACCAGCGTCATGCGGTGCGACCGCAATAGTCTATCATCCGTGCCGGTTTGGGGCTCGTATGGCCTAGCCACCGCCGTTGGGATCGTCTACCACGAACAGCCAGTCTCCGTTGGGCTGGCGGCGCACCACCTCTCTGCCTTTTCCGCTCATGGTCAGAGGTCCGCCGTCTGCGTCGGTGCCCGTTAGGGACCACTCGGAGTAGAGCAAGGCGATGTCCCCGGACTGGACGACCGTGGGCACTTCGATGGTCAGGGCCGGCTTCAACGCCATGAAACCATCCAAGACCTGGCGAATAGCCTCCCTCCCCGTGACCACCTGCCCCGGCTCGGGCACGAAGCTTGCGTCAGGCTCGTAGAGGGCCAACGCAGCTTCCATGTCGCCGTCGTTGATGGCCTGAACGACCAGTGTATTGGCCTCTTGGGGTTTACGTGCTGGCATAGAAACACCTCCTCTCTGGTTTGCAGCGGATAAGTGTACACCCGACGGTTGCCACGCGCCATCTATAGTGTCTGCTCAGGTGGTGCGTACCTAACGGGGGCTCTGTTGACTTCGTCAACAGAGCGGGGCAGCTTCCAGGCGGAGGACGCCGCCTACCGCCTCATCGGGATGCGCTTGAAGGCCTCGGCGTACTGCATGCCCTTGCCCTCGGCTCGTTTCCGGCGCCACTCGCGCATCATATTTGCTGTCTCCTCCGGGGAGTGGCCGTTGACCTGGGAGTCGTGACTTAGTAGCGCCTTGATAGACGTGTCGATGTGCTCGGTTACGTCCACCCAGGTGTCGGGCTCAGGGTGGCCCATGATCCACACCTCGGCCACCTTGTGGGGCTCCAGGCCGTCCTCCAGCAGGTCGGGGTATGTCATGTGGTCGCGGGCCGTGGGGAAGACCGCGGCGAGCGCCGCCTCGCCGGCCGCCATGTGGTCAGGATGGCCGATGCCCCATCCGCCATCCAGCGACCGAACAGGGTGCGTGGTGATTACGACGTCCGGCCGGTAGCGGCGTATCTCCCGCGCGATGTCCTTTCGAAGCTCCAGGGTGGGTTGGAGCATACTGTCCTCGTTTCGCAGAAACACCACGTCCTTCAACCCCAACACCTTACCCGCTTCGATCTGCTCCCCCTCTCGGATGCGGACAAGCTCCTCCTGCGTTATCTCACGGTCGCTGCTGCCTTTGCTGCCGTCGGTGCAGAGGACGTAGACCATCTCCCACCCTTCGGCGCATAGCTTGGCCACGGTGCCCGAGCAGCCATACTCGGCATCGTCGGCATGGGCGACGACCACCATCCCACGCGTGAATTCCTGGTCCTGGCTCATTGGTTCTCCCTCCGCGGATGACGGATGCCTATTCGGTTCGATGGCATCCTGTCGGACTTAGATTTTATTATCAATCCCGTTTACGTCAAAAAAATCAGCCTCCAGTCCCAGGGGCTCTGGAGGCGGGCACGCACCCATTAGACAAATAGACAAACTTATTTAAAGAACACAGAAAGATAGTTTAACCAATCCGCGGGGGGTTCGTCTAGCGTTGCACCAGATGGAGCACACCGTCCGACGACGTGATCACGTCGCTGGCGTGCTGAATAGCGTCCATCAATGGAGCGGGATACACCCCCAGGAATACGATGGCGCCCATCAGTAAGAGCAGCAAGCCGGTGGTCAGGCGGGGTATGGGAAACCGTGTCATCTCTTCGACCGGTTCGATGTAGAGGCGCCGGATTATCATCAGATAGTAGTAGAGGGAGATCAGGCTCGTGAAGATGGCCAGGCCCGCCAGCCATAGCAGGCCCTGTGCCGCGGCGGCGCTGAACAGGTAGAACTTGCTGGCGAACCCGGCGAAAATCGGCAGCCCGGCCAGCGAGAAGAGGGCCACCGTGAATACCAGGGCCACCGATGGAGCGCGTCGGGCCACACCGGTCATGCCATCCATCGTGTCGGAACCGGTGACGTTATAGATGGCGCTCAGCGAGAGGAACGCGGCCATGTTAGCGACCGCGTAAGCCACGATGTGCAGGATTATGCCGTTGGTGGCCATGGCCGTCAGCTCCACAGAGACCTTGGCGTCGGACTCCACCGAAGCCAGCGCGGCCACACCGACCAGCAGGTACCCGACGTGTCCGATGCTGGAATAGGCCAGCAGGCGCTTCAGGTTGTGCTGTACCAGGGCACCCAGGTTGCCCACTACCATGGTAAGCGCCGCCATGATGATTATAATTAGCTGCCAGTCAGCCACCGCCGGCATCAGGGCCTCGGTGAACAACCGCAGTACCAGGGCGAAGACCGCCGCCTTGGAGCCGACCGCCAGGTATGCGGTGACCGGAATCGGAGCCCCCTCGTATGCGTCGGGCGCCCACATATGGAAGGGAACCGCGGCTATCTTGAAACCCAGTCCCGCGATTATCATCACCAGCCCCACCAGCACCCCCGGACTGAGATCGCCCGCGCCGGCCAGTGCCCCGCTGATTTCGTCGAACCGGGTGGTCCCCAGCAGGCCGTACACCTGGCTTATCCCGTAGAGCAGCAAGGCCGAGGACAGGGCTCCCAGCAGTATGTACTTTGTGCCGGCCTCGTTGGACTTAGGATTGTAGCGGTCGTAGGAGACCAGGACGTACAGCCCGAAGCTCAGCAACTCCAGCGAGATATAGGCCGTCAGCAGCTCCCCGGACATGGCCAGCATCATCATGGCCACGATCGTGAACAGCAGGATGCCGTAGTACTCCCCGCCATGTTCCAGGTGGCGCTTCACGTAGTCCATCGACGACAGCACGACCATTCCACCCAGCACCAGGAAGAATGCCTTGAAGAAGAGGGCGTACCCATCGATGTGGACAATGCCGTCGTACAGACTGTCCTCAGTGTTCCACAGGTCAACCAGAGCGAAGGCCAGCACACCGCCAAGTCCCAGGACCGCCAGGTATGCCAGCAGGTGTTTACGGTGGGACCGCAGGAAAAAGTCGGCTGTCAGGACCAGGAACGCTAGTCCCGCTACTAGAAACTCCGGCAGCAGCAGCGTGAAGTCGTTGTTCATGCGGCACCCGGAAAGCGCGTCAGAAGTTCGCCGACACCGACGTCAATAACCCGCATGAAAGGGAAGGGGAACAGCCCCACCAGGAAGATGAATCCGACCAGTACCGCGGTCCCGAGCTTCTCCACACGGGAGCCGTCGGTCTGGTCTTTCCACCTCTCGTCCAGCGGTCCGAAGAAGACCTTGGCCAGTAAACGGAGTATGTAGACAGCGGTTATGGCCGCGCCTATGATCCCGAGGATGCCCAGCGCGGGATACGACTTGAACAGCCCGATAAACACCAGCACCTCGGCCACAAAACCGCTCAGGCCGGGCAGGCCCAGAGAGGTAAGACCGGCCACCGCGAAGAAGGCCGCCGTCACTCCCATCCGCTTGGCCATGCCCTCCAACACCATGACGTCGCGGGTGTGGGTCCGGTCGTAGATCACGCCGACGACGGCGAAGAAGAGGGCCGTCATGATCCCGTGGGAGAACATCTGCAGCACGGCGCCTCCGAGGCCTGCCGAGTTGAGGGTGGCTATACCCATCAACACGAATCCCATGTGGCTGACGCTGGAGTAACCGACGACGTACTTGAGGTCGGTCTGCCCCATGGCCGAGATGGCGCCGTAGATCACGTTGACCGACGCCAGCCCCAGCAGCACCGGCATCCAGTCCTCTGCCCCTATCGGCAGCAGGGTCATGCCGACACGGAGGATTCCAAAGGCTCCCAGCTTCATCAGGACTCCGGCGTGGACCATGCTGACCGCGGTTGGGGCGGCCACGTGTCCGTCGGGCGACCATGTGTGGAACGGCCACAGGCCCGCCAACACGCCGAACCCGATCATGAAGAACGGAAAGAAAACACGCTGGAAGTTCTCGGAAAGGTTGTCCGAGGCGAGCCTTTCTATCTCCTGGATGTTGAAGGTTCCCAGGTCGGCCTGGACGAATACGGCCATTATAGCGATCCACACCAGGACGCTGCCGGCCACCAGATAAAGCATTAGCTTCAGGGCGCCGTACTCCTTGGGACGGTTGAATGTGGGGAACTTCGAGCTGCTCCCCCACACCCCGATAAGCAGATACATGGGCAGTACCGCCAGCTCGTAGAAGAAGAAAAAGAAGAACATGTCCACGCTGGCGAACACGCCGAACACGCCCGATAGAAGCAGGAAGTAGAGTATAAAGAAGTCCTTGTTGCGTTCGGTGATACTCCAGGACATCAGCACACCGGTGAACATGACGATGCCCGTGAGCATCAGCATCGGCGTAGAGAGCCCGTCCGCTCCCAGGGTCAGGTTGATGGCGTAGTCGCCCAGGACCCAGGGGCCCGGGAAGTCTAGCCAACTAAAACTCCGTTCGAACTGGAGGCCGCCCTCGCCGCGGTCGTAGGCCAGGAAGGTGTAGAAGGTCAGGACCATCACCACCAGGCCGAGGACGGTGGCCGTCCAGCGTATCGTCTGCGGCCGGGAGCTGGGCGTGGCCATGAAAAGCAACGCACCCACCAGGGGCAGGACTATGAGGATGAGGAGTACGTAGCTGTCAAAGGTGTCCATTTACGCTCTCTAGCCGGATCCCCCCATCCTAACCTTCCCCCAGTGGGGGAAGGGATATTTAAGCCTTCTTCTCATTCGTGACCAAGTTCCGTCGATTACCGAGTGCCACATTTCATCTCCTCCCCCTCGGGGAAGGAGGAGGCACTACGTCAGCACTATCCACCAGATCAGCCCGAGGCCGAACACGCCGAGGGCCATGGCCGCCCCATAGTTGTAAAGACGTCCCGACTGGACGTACTTCAGCCTGACGGCCGACAGCATGACCGTAAAAGCCGACCCGTTCACGCCGATGTCGTTGACGACGACTCGGTCGAACACCGCCACGAAACGACCGAAGACCATCACGATGCGGTCTATCCCCCACTGGATCATTTCGTCCATGTAGTACTTGTTGACCAGCAGCCGGTGGACCGCTGGGTGACGCTCGGCCCAGGCCCGGTGGGAAATTCTGCCTTTCATGTAGGTCAGCCACCCGATGAGCACCCCGGCCAGCACCAGCACCAGCGATAGCCCGGTCAGCCACGCCTTAACGTGGAACTCCCCTTCTCCGGTCAGGAAATCGCCGAAACCGCCGTAGGCCTCGGTCCAGTTGAAGGCCAGGAAGCCCACGCTCAGCGAGAAGACCGCCAGCAGCATCAGCGGCACGGTCATCACGAACGGCGACTCGTGGGCCTGCTCATTCTCGGTTTTCAACTTTCCGAAGAACACGACGAAGGTGACGCGGGCCATGTAGAGCGCACTCAGGACTACCCCGGCCAACGCCAGAATGACGAACACGGGAGGGCGGTGGTCGAACACGGAAAGGAGCACCTCGTCCTTGCTGAAGAAGCCGCTCAGCGGCGCGATCCCGGCCAGCGCCGCCGCACCTATGGCGAAGGTGATGGCTGTGATCGGCATCCTGTGTCGCAACCCGCCCATCTTCCAGATGTCGGTCTCATCGTGCAGGCTGTGCATGACGCTGCCCGCGCCCAGGAACAGCATCGCCTTGGAGACGCCGTGAGCCACCAGATGGAAAATGGCCGCCGCCACGCCGGCCGGCCCGGCGCCGAGAGCCAGCATCATCAGCCCCAGGTGGCTGATCGTCGAGTAGGCCAGCACCCGCTTCACGTCTCTCATGACCATGGCCATCGTGCCGGCGAAGATGAAGGTGAAAAGTCCGACGCCGGCAACGACCAGGAGAATGGAGGGCGCCAGCTCGTATATCGGCATCATTCGTGCCACCAGGAACACGCCCGCGGCGACCATGGTTGCGGCGTGTATCAGTGCGCTGACCGGCGTCGGGCCTTCCATGGCGTCGGGCAGCCACACGTGGAAGGGGAACTGGGCCGACTTGCCCATAGCTCCCAGGAAGATGAGGAAGGCGGAGGCGTTAAGGGTAGTGTCGCTGATTCCGCCCTGCGCTGCGACATGGAAGATCGTCGAGATATCGAAGGTGCCGGTGGCCTTGTACAGGAGTATGATGCCGACCAGCAGCCCGACGTCGCCCAAACGGGTTGTGATGAACGCCTTCTTGGCCGCCTCGGCAGCCGAGCGCCGCTCGTACCAGAAACCTATCAACAGGTAGGAACCCAGGCCCACTAGCTCCCAGGAGATGTATACGAACAGCAGGTTGTCGGCCAGGACCAGGGCCAGCATCGCCGCCGCGAACATGGAATGGGCGGCGAAGTACCAGCCGAGGCGTGGGTCGCCCTTCATGTAGCCCAGGGAGTAGACCTGTATCAGGAATGCCACGAAGGTGACCAGGCCCAGCATGGTCACCGAGAGCCGGTTAACGTCCACGCCCCAGTTCAACTCGGTGTCGCCGATGGTCAGCCAGTGGAGGGTGAAGGACGAATCACCGTTCTTAAGCAGATCGTTCAGGACGTACCAGAAAAGGAGGAAACCCAGGAAGATCGCGATGATAGAGATGAAGGAGCCCTGCTTCGGCAGGAACTTCCCAAAGATGACGACCAGGAAAAATGCGGAAGCGCTGAGGGCCGGAATTACCCAGGCCCAGTCCACTCCTATATTATCGCCAAAAGGCATTGCTGTGCGCTCTATCCTTCAGTCGGAAAAACCAGGCAACCAGCGCCTGGAATTATTTCACCTTTCTATCTACGACCTGTTTCCCTAGATCCTCGCCGGTCCAATCAGAGATGATTACCATTTCATCAGGTCGATCTCGTCCACGTTGACCGAGGAGCGGTTCCTGTACAGCCGCAGAATGATCGCCACGGCCAGGGCGAGTTCGGCGGCCGCAATGGTTATCACGAAGATCACCAGCACCTGACCCAGGGTGCGTTGTGGACTGGTGAAGTCCGCGAACGCGGCGTACCCGATCAGGTTGATGTTGACCGCGTTCAACATCAACTCGATAGACATTAGGATGAGCACAGCGCTCCTGCGCGCCAGGATCCCGTAGAGTCCGATGGCGAACAGCGCGGCGCTCAACACCTGGAAGTGGGCTAGCTCAATCAATCGCGGTCTCCACTGGTCCTCACCAGGACAACTGCTCCGATCAACGCCACCAGCAGCACGAGCGAGGCTATCTCAAAGGGCACGGCCCATTGGGCGAACAGGCTGTCGCCCAGGGCGTCGAACGCCACGTTCTGCCGTTCCTCGTTCACCGGAACGCTGGTACCCACGATAGCGGCGGCCAGGAGTCCGAAAACGGCCATCGCCACCAGGGCCGCGAAGGGCCACTGGCGGTGGTCTGAAAGCTGCCGGAAGTCCTCCAGCCGCGTCAGCATCAGCGCGAAAAGAATGACGATCACGATGGCCCCACCGTAGATGAGCACCTGCACCAGGGCCAGGAACTCGGCGAAGGCCAGCAGGAAAACGCCCGCGACGCCGATAAGGGCCGCCAGCAGCGCGAAGGCGGCGTACACGATGTTACGGGTCATCACCACACCGAGGGCGCCTCCAAGCGTCAACGCGCCCGCAACGTAGAACAGTACCAGCGATGGGTCGACCATCAGGCGGTCTCGGCCTCCTCTGGTTTTGCTTCGGCCGTGGTCCGGCCTTCGGTCCCGGCCTCACCGCTGGGTGCGTCCGCTTTGGCCACCGCACCCTCGGTGGCTCCGACTTTTGGCGCGGCTTCCTTCTTCACGGGCACTCCGCTGTTCTTCTCCGGCTGCTTCGGGCTCCAGCCGACTTTTTTCTGATAGTTTGAGCCCATGGCCAGGAGCTGCTTCAGGTCCACGCGGTTACCGTCGCGCTGGTACTTGCTGCGCTCGTGCTCGTGGCTCATCTCGATGGCATCGAAGTTGCACACGTCAACGCAGATTCCGCACAGGATACAGCGGCCCAGATTTATTTCGAACTCGTTGATGATCTTGCGGCGCTTGCTCTTTCCCTCGGCATGGAGGGGGTTGTCCTTCATCTCCGCCTTCATGCACTGGGTCGGGCAGTTGTTGACGCAGACCATACACCCGGTGCAGTATGGCTCTCCTACCTCGTCGTCCCACGTCAAGGCAGGGAACCCCATGTACCTGTCGGCTATCTCCAACCGTTTTTCGGGCAACGGATACTGGGCCGTCACCGAGCGGCGCAGGCCCGTTTTCAGCGTTACGACCAGTCCATCCAGGAAACCTATCATCCCTTGCCTCTGACCAGGGGTATTCTCAGCCTTCCGAAGCCACGCCCGTCTCCGGCTGTGGAGACGGCGGGCCCCGACGCGCGTCCCGCGCTGGATACACCTTCACGGTCTTTCTCTCCAGGCTGGTGCCGGTGTGCCTGAAGATGCCGTACAGCGTTCCTCCAAGGATCGCCAGGGACATCAGCGACAGCGCCCACAGCGGCCAGCCGTAGAACAGCGCTATTCCAGTTATCACGATGTTGACGAACGACAGGGGCACCAGCACCTGCCAGCCGAAGGCCATCAACTGGTCGATCCGAAGCCTGGGGTAGGTGCCCCTTATCCAGATGATGACGAGCACGACAATATACGTCTTGACCAGGAGCCACAGGACGGAGAGGGCCGAATGCAGGGCGCCGTCGAAGGGCATCTCCGGCCAACGCCACCCACCCAGGAAGAGGAGCACCACCAGGACCGATATGGTGAAGGTGTTGATGTACTCGGCCAGGAAGAACACGGACCAGTGGGCCCCGCTATACTCGATGAACGGACCGCCTATTACCTCGGACTCGGCGTGGTGGATATCGAAAGGGGTCCGGCCCAGCTCGGCCAGTCCCGCCACAAAAAATATAAACAGGCCAAGAGGTTGAATGAGTATATTGGCCCACGTTGCCTGGTCGTCCACGATGGTCTCCAGGTTCAGCGACTGGGCCAGCATGGCCACGGCCAGGATGGCCATGATAAGCGGGATCTCGTAGCTGACAAGCTGGCCGGCTGCGCGGAGTCCGCCCAGGACGGCGTACTTGTTGGCCGATCCCCAGCCCGCCATGAGCAGGCCCATTACCGACAACACTGAAAAGGCCGTTATGTAGAACAGGCCCAGGTCCAGGTTCGCCAGCACCAGGTCGCGGGCCAGCGGAATAGTCACCCACAGCAGGAATGAGGGGACGAATACCGCCAGAGGGGCCAGCCAGTAAACCCTTCGGTCGGCCCAGGAGGGCAGGATGTCCTCTTTAATGACCAGTTTTACCGCATCGGCGATGGGCTGGAACGCCCCGTGGAAACCCACTCGCATCGGCCCCATGCGCATCTGGACGCGGGCTAGTACCTTGCGTTCGACCCAGGTCAGAACCAGGACGGTAACGGCCAGAAAGACGAAGAGGGCCAGCGTGCCCAACCCGTAGTAGATGCCCTGGGTCAAACTCACCGGTCCACCTCGCCCATCACGATGTCTATGGAGCCCAGGATCAACACCGCATCGGCCAGGTACGCGTCCCTCAGCATGTGGTTCAGCGCTTGGAGGTTGGCGAAGGATGGCGCCCTCACCTTGAGCCGGTAGGGCTTATCGCCGCCGTCGCTGACGAGGTAGACCCCCAGGTCGCCCCTCGGGGACTCGGTGCGGACGTAGACCTCGCCCTTGGGTGGCCGTGCGATCCGCCGCACGCTCGCCATTGTCGGCCCTGGCTCAATCTGCTCCATGGCCTGCTCTATGATCTTCAGCGACTGGCGCATCTCCTCGAGACGGACGTAGTACCGGTCCCAGCAGTCGCCGTTGTCTCCCACGGGGATGCCGAAGTCGAACCGGTCGTATACCGAGTAGGGCTCCGAGATGCGCACGTCTTCCAGGACCGAGCTTCCGCGCAGGGTTGGCCCCGATACTCCGTACTCCAGTGCGTCTTCGCCACTCATGGTCCCGATGCCTTTGGTGCGCGCCAGGAACATCTCGTTGTTGGACAGCAGGTCGTTGCACTCATCGATCCCCTGCCTGAGCTGGTCCATCAGCACGGCCATCTCCCGGCCGAACTCTTCGGGCAGGTCTTCCTTGACGCCGCCGACGCGGATGTAGTTATGCATCATCCTGGCGCCGGTTACCTTCTCGAATAGCGCCTGGATACGCTCGCGCTCGCGGAACCCGAACAGGATGGGGGTCAGCGCTCCCGCTTCCAGGCCATAGGTCCCGTAGAACATCATGTGGCTGGCTATGCGGTTCAACTCGCACAGGATAACCCGAATATAGCTTGAGCGGTCCGGCACCTCCAGGTCCATCAGCTTCTCGACCGCCAGGCAGAAGACCAGCTCGCAGTTCAGGTTGGCGATGTAGTCAAACCGGTCGAAGAGCGTGATGATCTGGCTGTACTGCTCGCCCTCGCTCAGCTTCTCGGACCCGCGATGCAGATAGCCGATGTGCGGCTCCATCCCGACGATGCGCTCACCATCGATCCAGATCACCATCCTGAAGACACCGTGGGTGCTGGGATGCTGCGGCCCCATGTTGACCATCATGTCGATGGGACCGTGTTCCTCTTGGGCCAGCGTCTCAATCCTCATCTATCTCTAATCTTTACCTGCGGGACGCTCTCAATCAACGCATGGGTCCTCGGATTTTCTGATGGCTGACGGCTGATAGCTCGTCTGTCAATTACCATTCGTCGTAGTCGTGGAGCGGGAAACTCCTGCGCCCCGGATAGCCCTCGAACCCCTCGTAGAGGAGCAGGGGCGCCAGGTTGGGATGTCCCTCGAAGACGACCCCGTACAGGTCGTGGCCCTCCCGCTCGAACCAGTCGGCTCCAGGCCACACCGACACCAGCGAGGGAACCCTGGGCGCATCGGGGTCCAATGAGGTCTTCACCACCGCCTTGTATCCGTTGGCCAGCGACAAGAGGTGGTAGACGACCTCTATCCTCTCCACGTAATCTACGACCGAGATACAGCGCAGGTAGCTAAGGTCGAGATCGGGGTTGGTCTTCAGGGTGCGGCAGACGGCGGGAATGTCATCGGGCCTGGCGGTTACGGTCACCTCGTCCACCGCGGCGCCGAACTCCACATCGAAATCTTTAAGGACCTCCGGCAGCAATGCCGATAGTGCCTCGCCCCTTTCGTCCAGGGCGACGGGAGCCTCAGCGACTTTTGGTTCACGCCTGGGGCGTTCGGTCACTATTCTTGGCGTCCTTTGCGATTTTCTCTTGGAGTTGCATGATTCCGAACATCAACGCCTCGGGTCGGGGAGGGCAGCCGGGCACGTACACGTCAACCGGAATGAGGTGGTCCACCCCCATCACCACCGAGTAGGACCGGTAGTAGGGCCCGCCGTTAGTGGCGCAGCTACCCATGGCGATGACCCATTTGGGATCGGGCATCTGTTCGTAGAGCAGCTTAATGGGCTCGGCCATCTTCTTGACCACCGTGCCCGCAACGATCATCACGTCCGCCTGTCTGGGCGACGGCCAGGTGATAACACCGAACCGGTCCAGGTCGTGGTGGGACGCGTGGGTGCTGATCATCTCGATGGCGCAGCAGGCCAGACCGAAGGAGAGGGTCCACAAGGAGGACTTGCGCGCCAGGGCGAACAGCTCGTTGGACTTTCCGGTTAGTACGCTAGGCAACACCTTTTCGAGGACGTTGGGCGCAGGTGTGTTGCCCCGCAACGGCTCGTAGCCCTGGCCCAGACTCACTTCCACTCAAGGACTCCCTTCTTCCAGCCGTACAGGACTCCAAAGCCTAAAATGCCTATGAAGATGAGCATCTCGTAGAAGACCGCGTCAATGGAGTCCAGGAAGACCACCGCCCAGGGAAATAGGAAAACGGCCTCCACGTCGAAGATGAGAAAAAGGATGGCGAATACGTAGTAGCGGATGTGGATCTGAGACCACCGATGGGGGCCTGCGGGAATCCCGCATTCATAGGGGGTCTCTTTAATGGCTGATTTGCGTTTGGGAGCCAAAATATAGGATGCCAGAAACATCCCAATGATGGCCGCGAACCCGATGCCGCCAACCAGCAGCACCACGGCCCAGTTTATGTCAAAGCCCTCTGGCAAATGCTCACCCAAGGCCCGTCAGCATGACTAGAGTCAGTGTATCATCGGGAAAAATTCGGTGTCAAATGCCTATGACTAGGGCTCTGGGATGGCCCGCTTCCGCCCGAGAGGCTATACCAAAAACCACGGTGGTTTCCTCCCACCCGCCCACCCGCAGGGGTTTTTATATCTGGGGGTTCCCTTTCTGGACTCCCCCATTAAGTTATTTTGGATGAGTTCTAGTTACCCAGGAAACGGGCCAGTTCGTCCCGCTCGAAGACCGGCAGGTCTTCGGTCTTCCCACCGGTCTTGAGCTTCAATCCCTCCTCGGGCGGGGTGATTTTTCCGATGTCGTAGGCCGGTATCCCCTCCCGCTCTAGGGCCGATACGAGAATCGGGGCTTCCTCGGGCGCCACCGTCGCCAGCAGAGCGCCGGAGCCGATGAGGCCCATGGGGTCCAGTCCCAACGCCTTGCAAAGGATACGGCAGTCCGGGAGGACGGGTATCTTTTCGGCGTCCACGGTGACGCCGACGCCGGCCCCGACGGCCAGCTCCAGCAGTCCGTGGGCCAGGCCGCCCTCGGTGGGGTCGTGCATCGAGTGCACCCGGACGGTGTCGCAGGCGATGGCCGCATCCCTGACCACGCTGATGCCCGGCGAGAAAAGCATGTCCTTCGCCCTCTCGATGGTCCCGGCGTCAACGCCGGCAGTCAGCAGGGCGGCCTCGGACTCGCGGGCCAGGAGCGCCGTGCCTTCCACGGCGATACCCTTGGTCAGTACGACGGCGTCGCCGGGTCTGGCACCCGACGTGAACACCGCACGCTCCTTGTCTACCTCGCCCAGCATGGCGCCGATGGCGATGGGCCGGGGCAGGTCGTACGTTATCTCGGTGTGGCCGCCCACCAGCGTTATCTTCAGACGGTCGCAGGCATCACCCAACTGGTCGAATGTCTTCTGAACGGTTTCTGCGGCCGTACCTTCGGGCAGGAGCAGGGTCACCATGAGCCACCGGGGCGTAGCCCCCATGACCGCCAGGTCGTTGGCGTTGACCTGCACCACGTACCAGCCGATGAGATCGGTGGCGAAGGTGATGGGGTCCGTCTTGGCCACCAGGTACCGGTCGCCGAAGTCAATGAGCGCCGCGTCCTCGCCGGTCCTGGGCCCCAGTACGACTCTGGGGTCATCTATCTTTATTCGCTCCAGGAGCCTGGCCAGCAGGTCCAGGGGTAATTTCCCCGCCAGCATATTGTCTCCGTCCTCTTGTATCCCACCAGAGCAGTACGGCCCAGTGAGTTGTACAGAAAAATAGCCCCGTAGCGCCGTCGATGCTATCATAATCCCGCCATGATCACAGCGGTTTTCTTCGACCTGTACGGCACGCTGGCCGGGTTCAGCCCTTCTCGGTACGAGATCCAGAGTGCGGCCTGCGCCGACTTCGGCATCGAGGTGACGCCCCAGGGTATCCTGGCGGGCTACGCCCTAGCCGACGCCCACATGGCCCGACAGAACGCCGTCCGGCCCCTGCGCCGGCTGGACGCCGAAAGTCGCGACGACTTCTTCGCCGAGTACGAGCGTCTTGTGTTACAGGGGGCCGGAGTGGAGGTGCCGCCGGAAAAGGCGCTGGAGATCTGGCGCCGGGTCCGGCAGCTTCCCTACGACCTGACGCGGTTCGACGACGTTCTTCCCGCCATCGACATGCTGAAGCTCCAGGCGCTCAGGTTGGGGCTCATCTCCAACATGAACCGCGACGGCGACGAACTCCTGGAGAGCCTAGGCCTGGCGCCCTATCTCGACTTCGCCGTGACATCCAAGGAAGTCGGCGCCGAGAAGCCCCATCCGCCCATCTTCCTGGTCGCGCTGGAGAGGGCGGGCGCCGAGCCCCATGAGACCATCCACGTCGGCGATCAGCTCACCTCCGACGTCGAAGGCGCGCGGTCCGTCGGAATCAACCCCGTGCTGCTGGACCGCGACGGCAACCACCGGGACTACCGCGGCTGCCCCCGGATCGAGACCCTGATGGAACTCCCCGGCCTTCTGGCGGATCATTAGAACTTCCGTCGGCCTTGCCTTGTGTCACCCTGAGAACATCGAAGGGTCTGGGGTGGTTGGGGAATCTACACATTGGGACCGGCCACAGCACCTCGACCTCAGATTCTTCCCCCGACAAGTCGGGGTCAGAATGACACTCTGACGTGTCGGGTATAAGCCGCGAACCCGACCCCGGCCCCCTCACGAACCCACCACTGCTTCGACCCCGGCTTCCAGTCGCTCCCTGAACTCGGCCAGCTTTTCCACCGTGCTCACAAGCAGATCCTCCCATCCTCCGGGGCGGCGGCCGTCGGTTATCCGTATCTGCGTGTCGCCCACCGCGACCTTGCGCCCTAGTACACGCTGTAGCGCGGGCCTGGCCCCTCCGACCCCGTCCTTGAGCCACAGCACTATCTGCTCGTCCACTCTGGTTATGGACTCTATCCCAGCCCGCCTGGCCCGCAGCTTCAACCCGATAACGTACAGCAGGTTCTGGGCCTGCCAGGGCAGGGGTCCGAACCGGTCCTCGAACTCGTCTTTCATCTCGTCCACCGCGTGAAGGTCGGCAAGCTGGACCACCCGCTGATAGATACCCAGCCTGGTCGGCATGTCCGAGACATAATCCTGGGGGATGCTGGCCGGGATGCCCAGGTCCACGGTGACCCCGGCCTCCGGGGCCATGGCCTCATCCAGTTCCTCGGGCTCGACGAGCTGGTTTACGCCATCCGGCGAGGGCTCTTCCGCATCGACAGGCTGTCCGGCCCCCTCTAGGACCTTGCGGGCCCGCAGCTCCTCCACCGCATAGGACAGGAGCCGGGTGTACAGGTCGAAGCCGACGGCGTGTATCTGGCCGCTCTGTTCCGAGCCCAGGATGTTGCCTGCGCCGCGGATCTCCAGGTCCTTCATGGCGATCCGGAACCCCGCCCCCAACTCGGTGGCCGCCAGCATGGCCCTGAGCCTCCTCTGTGCGGCATCGGTCAGCGCCCTGGCCTTGGGTATCAGCAGGTAGGCGTATGCCCGGCGGGCGCTGCGGCCCACCCTGCCGCGGAGCTGGTAGAGCTGCGCCAGACCGAAAGTGTCGGCTCGGTTGACAATTAGCGTGTTCACGTTGGGGATGTCCAGGCCGGACTCGATGATCGTCGTGCACAGCAGCACGTCCATCTTGCCCAGGGAAAAATCCAGCATCGCACGCTCCAGCTGGCCCTCGGGCATCTGGCCATGGGCGACGCCCACCCTGGCTTCCGGTACTATCCGCCGGATGTATCCGGCCATGTAATCGATGTTGTACACGCGGTTGTGCAGGAAATACACCTGGCCCTGCCGGTCCAACTCCCGCAGGATAGTCTCTCTGATCAGCTCGTCGCTGAACTCCGATACATAGGTCTTGATGGGCAGGCGCTCCTCCGGATGCGTCTCCATAGTGCTCATATCGCGGACCCCGGCCAGGGAGAGGTGCAGCGTCCGTGGTATGGGCGTGGCGGTCAGCGTGAGCACGTCCACCTCGCGGCGCATCTGCTTGAGCCGCTCCTTGTGGGCCACTCCGAACCGCTGTTCCTCATCGATAATCACCAACCCCAAATTTTTGAAGCGGACGTCCCTCTGGATCAGCCGGTGGGTGCCGATGCAGATGTCCACCTGCCCGCTGCCCAGGGCCTCCACGATCTCCCTCTGGTCATGGTCGGTCCGGAAACGGCTCAGCACATCGACCCTGGTGGGGAAGGCGCTGAGGCGCTGCGAGAAGGTCACGTAGTGCTGCTGGGCCAGCACCGTGGTCGGGACCAGGACGGCCACCTGCCGCCCGTCCATGACCGTCTTGAAGGCGGTCCGCAGGGCTATCTCGGTCTTGCCGTAGCCCACGTCGCCGCATACCAGCCGGTCCATGGGCTTGTCGGCCTCCATGTCGGCCTTGACCTCGGCGATGGTCGCAATCTGGTCCGGCGTCTCCTCGTGAGGGAATGACTCCTCCAACTCGGCCTGCCACGGCGTGTCCGGCTTGAGGGAGTGCCCCTCCACCAGCTCTCGAGCGGCGTAGAGAGAGAGAAGCTCCGAAGCCATCTCTCTGGTCGAGCGCTCCACCCGCGCCTTTGTGCGCTTCCACTCCTGGGTGCCCAGCCGTGTCAGGGACGGTGGCCGGTCCATGGGGGCCAGGTACGGCGTCACCCGGTCCAGATGCTCCATGGGCACGTACAGCTTGTCTCCCTGCGAGTAGTGGAGAGTCAGGTACTCGGTGCCGTTATCGTCGCCGTCCATGGGGCCGGTCCCTGCGAACCTGCCGATGCCGTGTTCGACGTGCACCACGTAGTCGCCCGGCGACAGTTCCGACAGCAGGTCCTGGCGTCTGGCCGCGACCCGACGGGTGCCCCGGCGCTGCTTGGTTACGCCGAAGATCTCGGTGTCGCTGAAGACCGCCAACCGCCGGCCCTGGGCTGAGAAGATGAACCCGGAGTTCAGCCCGGTCCCCTCCGACTGGAGCACGGTGATGGAGCCGGCCGGGGGTGGAGCATCCAATGATGCCGGCAGGTCGGCCCCAACACCGTAATCGGCCAGAATTTCACCCAGCCGCCTGGAGTGGGACGTGACGGCGATCACGCGATGGCCCTCTTTGGTCAGCTCGTCAGCCTCGGCGACGAAGCTGTCCAGCTTGCCCAGAAAGGTCGGGGTCGAGGTGAATGGCAGGACATCCGTGCCCAGGTCGTCCAGCTCTTTGGCTCCCCACGACACGATGTCCAGCCGTCCCTCCTTTGCTCCCATTCGCCCCTTCGCCTCCTCCCAGAGGAGATGGGAAGACGGGAAGTCCCGCGGTAGCTCGCCCCGCTGTTCTTTAACCCGGCGCAGGTTGTCGGTACGCTCCTCGGACTCCCGGGCGGCCTCCGTGATCTCCAGCGGCTGGTGAAAGACATAGATCCCGTCCGTCGGGAGATAATCCAAAAGCGTGCCCTGGTTAAACAGACCGGAGTAGAAGCTCAACTCCTCCACTTCGTATCCGTCCAGGAGGAGTCCGAGCTCTTCGTTGATGCGGTCCCGGGTCGCGCCGTCACAGTTTGTCATGTCCAACCTGCCTAGCAGCTCGTCCATCTGGTCCCGGTCGATCATCGCGGGCACCGCCTCTCGGGCCGGGCCGACCCGGATAGAGTCCACGGTGTCGCTGGAGCGCTGTGTTACGGGGTCGAACAGCCTGATGCTATCGATCTCGTTGCCCCAGAGTTCGATGCGGGCCGGCAACGGCGACCCCACGGGATAGATATCCAGGATGCCGCCCCGTCTGCTGGCGAATCCGGGGGCGTAGACGGTCGGCTCGAACCCGTAGCCCATGCGCCGCCACCGGTCCAATAGCTCGTCCAGGTCTACGTTCTGCCCCCGACCCAACGCGTGGCTGCCGGACTCAAAGAGGTCTCTTGATATCGTCTTCTGAGTCACCGCCGAGGTGGATGCGACGATGATCGGTGCGCCGCCCTCGCCCTCGACCAGGGCCGACAGTGTATGTAGCCGCTGATGCGTCGTTTCAACGTCCGACGCCAGCCGCTCGAAGGGCAGCGTCTCGGTTTCCGGGAAATGGAGGACCGACGCTTCCGGATCGCTCCAGAGAATAAGCTGCTCGTAAAGCTGTCTGGCGTCATCAGGGCGGGGAGTGAGCACCAGCATGGGAAGCTGGGATACACGCCGAAGAGCGGCCAGGGTGAAGGGTACTGCTGCGGGCAGCACCTGGACTCGGGCCCGGGCGTATGGGCCCCGAACCGCGTCGCATAAGCCTTTGAACTGAGGGAGAGTCTCCAGTAGTCCGCCTAGCTCTTTCAGGTCCATTTTTTCTCCCACCGACATCTAACCATCTATATAAGATCTGCGCCGACACGGGATTTTTCTGCTTCCCGCCCCAACGTCGAAAGGGCCAAACCCGACGGCTCCCCGTATGCCGGGGGCCGCAAGGATCGGCCTGTCGAAGGTATTTTACCACGCCCTCCCCGCCTTTCCGCTACAATGAAGGTGACAAAACCGGATCGGCGCCCGAGGCAGTAGATCGAGAGTACGCCATGACTACACCGGACCGCCCGTTCACTACAATGGCGTTCCTAGTGAGGCGCGCGCGAAGATCGAAGGGCATGTCGCAGCGCCACCTGTCACGGGCGCTGGGGATGAGCCAGGGGTATGTTGGCCACCTGGAGAGCGGGCGTTTCAGGCCCACAGTGGAGACGCTGAAGGCGCTGTCCTCAGCGCTGGGTCTGTCCTACGGCAGACTGGCCGTAGAGGTGGGCTACATCACCCCGGAGGAGTTCGAGAGCCCCATGGGCGAGGGGCAGCTTGCGCGGCTCAACGAGATCGAGGACCTGACCGACGAGGAGTGGGAGTCCGTCCGAGACTACGCCCGCTACGTCAAGACCAGGCGCGGGGCCGGGGAATAAAACCCTCGGGTACAGGCCGGCTAATCACAGCCCCGTGCCCTGGACCCCATTCCCGTCCTCAAGCATCAGCGGGTACTTTTTCAACGGCACCCCCAGCTCGGTTGCCGTTGACCGCGCACCGTTGGGTCCGCTCAGCAGCCATGCGGCGAACTCCTCGGCCTGTCGCTCGGCCCTGGCATGACTGACCCACTGCCAAGATTCCAGATAGAAGCTGGTGCCCACGTGCAGCATGTGGTGGCCGATGGCGTGCGGAATATACCAGCGGAACCAGGGGCGGCTAAGCCCGGGCCGGACGCCCACGACGCCGCCGACGATCATCTCATTGATCCGGCCACGGAAGGGGAAGGTCGTGACTTGAAGGCCCAGCTCTTCGGCCAGCCGTTTCAGGTCCACCGGAACGGCAAGCTCGTGCCGGCGCCAGAGTTCCATCGCCTTGACCCTGCCGTGCAATCCTCGGCCCCCAAAATAGTACTGTTGTTCTATATTATCTACCCTTCTAGCCTCCCGGTCAAACCATTTCGAGGGGAAAAAGAAGTGCAAATAGAGACCGGGTCTTGCCACATGACCGGGCGTGCTGAATAATCCAAGGCAAGACCGCTATCTCGCTCCTAGTGAGGAGGATGCTATGCACCGTAGTCGGCTAATCGGGATCATGATAGATTGCAGTGAGGACACCATGGAGAAAGGAGTTCGGTTCTGGAGCCAGGCGCTTGGTACGGTCCCGCTCAAACGCGATGATCCCACCAGCCCGTATGTGAACCTCGAAGGGAGTGAAGTCACAGTGGACGTCAGACTCCAGCGTGTGCGAGACCGGAGCCGAGTCCACCTGGACATCGTGACCGACGACCTAGAGGCGGAAGTGCAGAGACTGGTGAAGCTAGGAGCTCGCAGAAAAGAGCAGATTGAGAGCTGGTGGGTCATGGAAGATCCCACTGGCCAGCCTTTCTGTGTGGCACCCACCTGGAGTGATGCCGACCTAGAAAACGCCCGCACGTGGGATAGCTGAGTATTCGTAGCTTATTCCTGGGTACTATCCGGGCGTTGACCGCGCAAAAGAAATCCTTCACACCTGGTTCAACCGACTGCCATGCGCATAACCACGGAACGGCTCATCCTACGGGAGTTCGTATTTGACGACTGGCAAGACGTTCTGGCCTACCAGCGCGACCCGCGTTACCTTCGCTACTACCCGTGGACCGAACGTACGGAGAACCAGGCGCGGGACTTCGTGCAAACGTTTCTGGACTGGCAAGACGAGCGTCCGCGCCGCAGGTTCCAGTTCGCCGTCGCTTTGCCGGACGATGGGCGCCTGATCGGCAGTTGCGGCATCCGCCGCAAGGAGGATAACGACCGGGAGGCTGACATCGGGTATGAGCTGGCGCCCGAACACTGGGGACGTGGCTATGCCACCGAGGCCGCCCTGGCCGTAGTCGAGTTCGGGTTCAGTGAGTTGAGACTGGACCGCATCTCATCCTGGTGCATCGCCGACAACACAGCTTCCGCCGGGGTGCTGGAGCGGGTGGGACTGCGGCAGGAATTCCGGCTGCGAGAGTACGAGTACTTCAAGGGGCGCTGGTGGGACACTCTACTCTATGGCCTACTTGAAAGCGAGTGGAGAGCTTCGGCCACGGAACGCTGAATTGGCCGAGATTCACTACCTTTTTCCCGTCGGTCTTGCTATCTGGCCTCCTAGACGTAGTATGGAGTACCATCGAGACGCTAAAAGAATACGCGGACGAGAACCTCCGGGATCATAATGTCCAGACCATGGCTACGAGATGTACAGGAGCTTGACCGTGGGAAAGCGGATTTGCCACCTGCCTTCGCTTCGACTAGAACCTGTATCCTGATATCTAAAAGGGAGGTTTATGTAGAATGAACACCAGCCACGCGTCGGTTGATAGCCTCGTACAGGACCTGGAAGACGCCCAACGGGAGATATTCAACGCACTGGAGGACATACCGGATTCAGAGCTCCACACCGCGCCGGCAGAGAACGAGTGGACGGTAGCAGAGCTATGCGCCCATGTAATCGAAATGGAGCCGCTTTGGCTTGAGAAGATCGCCGACATCGTACGAATTCCGAAGCTTCAACGTGTGGAAGCAGAGGTCGAGCGCCGCACGGCAGAGGTAGAAGCCCACGGCAAAGACAATATAGACAAGATCCTGCGACGACTTTGGGAGGCTAACAGCTCCGCAAGAGGTTTTCTTCGAATTCTCGATCCCAACACGCTGGGCACCAGGACAGATCGAGGAACTGCCGAAGAGGGGTTCAGGTCCCTGGTTATCAACCATATGCTGGAGCACGCTGACCAGATCAGGAACACCCGGGTGACCGTGCGGAAAACTTAGAACCAGGCGATGTCACGTCCCAGGTCTGCCGTGGGTCAAAACGACGCCTTGGGAAATCGCTTGTAAAGCGACTGTAACTCCATGCCGTTTCGATCACCCGCCGGAATCCCGCTCGACCCGTAGACGCACGGAACCGTGACTATGGCCTGCCCGTCTCTGCGCCTTGGGGCTTGTACCTACGACGGGATTAGAACATATGTTTACATATGGGTGCAGACCTGGTAGAATGGCGCCGCCCGTAGCAGGTGATTAGACCGCACTCCGAACCGGGACCCGGTACAAAACCGCAGTTTCGTGCACCGGGACCGGTCTTGTACCGGGAATACGGCCATGATATGATGAATCAGCCGTCGGAACCGGTGACACGGGCCGCGTGACAGATTGAAACAGCGTACAGCCATCCGCTCGGGTGGCCGGAGCAGTGAAATGACCACCGAGAAAGCCAAGGCCCTGGAACTTGCCATCGGGCAGATCGACCGCCACTTCGGCCGCGGCGCGGTCATGCGGCTGGGCCAGGCCATGCAGGGCGCCCGGGTCGAGGCCATCCCCACCGGATCCATCTCTCTGGACCTGGCTCTGGGGATCGGCGGAATCCCCAAAGGGCGAGTCACCGAGGTCTTCGGCGCCGAGGCCTCGGGCAAGTCCACACTCGCCTACCATGTCATGTCCGAGTCCCAGATCGCCGGCGGCACGGCCGCCTACATCGACGCCGAGCACGCCCTGGACCCCAGCTATGCGGGCAAATGCGGCGTCAACGTCGATGAGCTTCTGATATCCCAGCCCGATTCCGCCGAGCAGGGACTGGAGATCTGCGAGTACCTGGTGCGCAGCGGCGCCCTGGATGTGGTTATTATTGACAGCGTGGCCGCCCTGGTTCCAAAGGCCGAGCTGGAGGGCGACATGGGTGATACCCACGTCGGACTACAGGCCCGGATCATGTCCCAGGCCCTCCGCAAGCTGACTTCGGCCATCAGCCGCTCCAACACCTCGGTAGTCTTCATCAACCAGCTACGAGAGAAGGTGGGGGTGTTCTTCGGCAACCCCGAGGTGACCCCGGGGGGCAGGGCACTGAAGTTCTACAGCTCCGTCCGCATCGACCTGCGTCGGATCGAGTCCATCAAGCAGGGCACCGAGATAATCGGGAGCCGCGTGCGGGCCCGAGTCATCAAAAATAAGGTCGCGCCGCCCTTCCGTGTCGCCGAGTTCGACATCATGTTCAATGAGGGCATTAGCAAAGAGGGCGACCTTGTCGACCTGTCCGCTGACATGGGCATAACGACCAAGAGTGGCTCTTTCTATTCCTTTGGCGATGTCCGGCTCGGCCAGGGGCGTGAGAACTCCAAGGCGTTCCTGCGGGAGAACCAGGACGTAGCCCGGCAGATAGAGCGCCTGATCAAGGGAGACACAGTCGAAGAGCCTGATGCCGCTCAATCGGAGACCGAGCCGGCGGTCGTTGCTTCCACCGAGAAATCCAAGTAGGCGGCGAACCCTTCTTTCTTCCCATGGCCTCTTCACCGATGCCCCATTTATACGTATCCGCCAGGACACGTCATTCCGTAGCCGTCCAAGGTCATCTCGGCCTTCGATGAACGACACCGAGCCCCATCAACGAGCCACCGCCGCCGCCCTTCGCTTCCTGTCCCACAGGCCTCGGAGCAAGGAAGAGGTCCGCACCCGCCTGCGGCGCTCCTTTCCCGCAGACGTGGTCGACCGGGTCATCGACGACCTGACCGAGCGGTCCCTGGTGGACGACAGCAGCTTCGCAAAGCTGTGGCGGGACAGCCGCGACTCATTCAACCCCCGCAGCGCCACGGCCATCAAGAGAGAGCTTATCTCCAAGGGGGTCGCCGGAGACCTGGCCCAGAGTACGGTGGACGACCTCGACGACATGGACAGCGCCTACCGCGCCGGACTCAAACACGCCCGCAGGCTGGAGCGGGCCGACCTTTCGACCTACCGGCGAAGGCTGTGGGGCTATCTTCAGCGCCGGGGCTTCAGTAGCTCGGTCACACGACAGACCATCGCCCGCCTCCTGGACGAGCGTCGCGGAGGCGGGCGCAGCGCTTCCTGTGAGGACGAGGACCATTAGTCGCGGCACCCCAGCGTCACGCATCCCAAGACGTTGGCCAAAGAAAACCACCTAGCACGGCATCAAGAACGCGGCCGGGCCGATTAGGCCGGTCGACGGAGGAACCAACATGACCGAGGGAGAATCGGTAGGAATAATTCTGAGTCTGGTCTTTCTGCTGTTCTCAGCCTTCTTCTCCAGCTCGGAGGCGGCGTTCCTGTCGCTTCAGAAGGCCCGCATCACTCATCTTGTGACAACCGACGTCCCTGGTGCGGCGAGGGTCGCCGGTATGATCAAGCAGCCGGAGCGGCTGCTTGCCACGATCCTTCTGGGCAACAACCTGGTCAACGTGGCCTTCACCGCTCTGGTCACCGTGATGATCACGACTCGCCTGGGAGAGGGTCGGGGTGTCATCGTGGCGACCGTAGTCGGCACCATAGCCCTGTTGATTGTCGGCGAGACCATCCCCAAGAGCGTCGCGGTCCGTCACGCGGAGGGTGTCGCCTTTTTCTACGCCCGCCCTCTCAAGTGGGTAGAGACCCTGATACTGCCACTGGTGTTCGTCCTCCAGTGGGCCAGCCGGCGAGCCAGCGCCCTCTTCGGTGGGCCGGGCTCCATCGCGTCCATCACCGAAGGGGAGTTCAGGACCCTCATCGACATCGGCGAGGCTGAGGGTACCTTCGAACCCGCCGAGGCTGAGATGCTGGAGAACGTATTCCGCTTCGGCGACAGGGAGGTGCGGGAGGTGATAACACCCCGTACCGAGATGGTGGCGGTCGAACGTGGCTCCACGCTGGGTGAGTTCCTGGAGATATACGGCAACTCTCCCCACACCCGATTTCCCGTGTACAAGGGCTCTGCGGACAACATCATCGGCATCATCTCGGCCAAGGATATCCTCAAAGCCATGGCGACCAGGGGCATCGACTATAATGACTCAGTCACGGATGTGATACGGGACTCCTACTTCGTGCCCGAGACCAAGCGCATCGCCGAGCTGTTCGATGAGCTGAGGCGGTCCGGCAACCAGATGGCCATGGTGGCCGATGAGTACGGCGGCCTCGCCGGACTGGTCACACTTAAGCGGCTGTCGGAGGAGGTGGTCGGACCGGTCGGTGAGGAGGGCACAGGCCCGGAGGAAGAGTACGAGGCCATCGATAAAAACACCTACATGGTGGACGGAGGGATGAGCCTCGATGAGGCCAACGAGGAGCTGGGCATCACCCTGCCGGAAGGACACTTCGAGACCATTGCCGGCTTTGTACTGGACGTCCTGGGTCGCATCCCCTCCGAGCGGGAGCAGCTCGAATACGGCACCCTGAAGATCGAGATCGTCGAGATGAAGGGCCTCAAGATTGAGACCATCAGGGTGACCAAGACCGGACCGACTGAAGGCGGTACAACGGTTGAGACTGATACTGGCACGACACGGTGAGACCCAGCTAAATAAAGACGGGCAGATCCAGGGGCTCGGCGGTACTCCGCTGAACGCCACCGGAAATGCCCAGGCCCACGCCCTCGCCGGGTACCTGGAGGCCGACCTGCCCTTCGCGCTGTACTCCAGTCCGGTCGCACGGGCCCTCGAGACGGCGGTTGTCGTCTCCGAGACATTACGGGTGCCCCTTACCACGCTGAGCGGTCTGCGAGAGGCGGACGCCGGAGATCTGGAAGGCCTCACCGGCGAGGAGATGAGACAACGCTACTCCGAGTTCGCCGAGCACTGGAGCCAGGACTCGGGCTCCACGCAGATGCCAGGCGGCGAGTCGCTGTCCCAGGTGCAGCAGCGGGCCTGGGCGGTCGTAACCGATCTTATGAGCAGGCACGCGGGTGACACCGTGGTGGCGGTCACCCACAACTTCACTATTCAGACCGTTATCTGCCGGGTGCTGGAAATGTCCCTCCACCACGGGCGGCGACTAAAGCAGGACCTTGGCTCCGTCTCGCGGTTGGATCTCTCGGACTCCCAGGTGTCGCTGGCCTCCCTCAACGAGACATGGCACCTCCGGTCTCTGAGACGGACCGACTAATCACGTGGCACAGAACATCGAACAGAAAACCATCGCCGGTGTAAATCGACAGGTACGCCGGGCGCTGGAGCAGACCGGCATGGCACCCGGGAAACTCCTGGTCGTCGCCGTGTCGGGCGGGCCGGACTCGCTGGCCTTGCTCCATGCCGTCCACCACCTGCGAGAGACCCTGGATCTGCGCCTCCACGGGGCGCACCTGGACCACGGCCTGAGGGGCGATGCGTCGGACGCCGACGCCCGTTTCGTAGCCGAGACCTTCCACGGCCTCGGAATTGAGTCCGATCTGGAGGCGGCCGACGTGGCCTCGGTCCGCAGAGCACGCCGCCTCTCGCTGGAAGAGGCCGCCAGGGAACTGAGGTACGACTTCCTGGCCAGGGTCGCCGCCAGATGCGGCGCCGACGCCGTGGCCGTGGGGCACACTTCCGACGACCAGGCCGAGACCGTCCTGATGCACCTCCTGCGGGGCGCCGGCCTGACCGGCCTCCGCGGGATGGAACCCCTCACCCGACGCACCATCGGCGGCCGGTCTGTGGTATTGGTACGCCCGTTGCTCGGTGTAGCCCGCCGGGAGACCGTGGACTACTGCGAGGCGCTGAAGCTGGAGCCCCGGACCGACGAGTCCAACCTGTCGACCGCCCTGGGCCGCAACCGGGTCAGGCTGGAGCTGCTCCCCTTGCTGGAGCAGTACAATCCCGCCATCCGCGACGCCCTGGTGCGGCTGTCCCGGTCCGCGGCCAGGGACCTGGCGTACATGGAAAGCGAGACCGACAAGACCTGGGACCAGACTGTGCGCGTGGACGAGAAGATGGCAACCATAGACCGGGGCGCCTTCTCCGGCTTGGACCCGGCCCTCCAGCACTACGTCCTGCGCAGGGCCGTGCAGGCCTCCAGGGGCGATGTCGAGGACCTGGAGCAGAACCATGTCGAGGACATGGTCCGCCTCATGGCCGGACCGGCCGGCAGGACGTTGGACCTGCCCGGCAGTATGCTGTTCGACGTAGGCTACGCCGAGGCCACACTGGCACCGCTGGACGCCGAGCGGTGCCAGCTGCCGCCCCTGGAGGGCGAGCACGGCCTGAACGTCCCCGGCGAGACTTTTCTTCCCGGGTGGCGAGTCACCGCCGAGGTGATAGAGCCACAGGCCCACCGGAAATCCGCCGACGAGCCCTCCGACTCTAACACGGCTCGGTTTGGCTACGACAACTTGGGAGGACGTTTGTCGTTGCGCTCTCGCGCTCCCGGCGACCGGTTCCAGCCACTGGGGATGGCCCAGGCGAAAAAGCTCCAGGACTTCATGGTGGACTCCCGGGTACCGCGCTCGTGGCGGGACCGCGTACCGCTGGTGGTCTCGCCCAGAGGCATCGCCTGGGTGGTGGGATGGCGGATCGCCGACTGGGCCAGGGTGACCAATGACGGAGACGCCATGCTCAAGATGACGTTCGAGTCCGACGACCGCTGAATGATCCCCTGTACCCGGACTCCAGACCGGAGAGCGGTCAGTTCTCGCTCTCCGGCTGGAAAATCCTCGCCTGCTTGATCTTAGCCCTGTCGCCGGCAAAAGGCCCGTCGCCCAGCGGGTGCAACCGGACCACCGGGGCAACGGCCTCTCGGTACTCCCGCGACGCCTCCCGGTAGTCGGCGTTGAGGGCCAGAAGCCGCTGGGGGATTCGCTCCTCGAACTCGGACTGGAGGTCTTCCGTGATATGCCCCGATATCTCGAAGGATAGCAGCGGGCGGACCGAACCGCCATCGCCCTCCTGGAGGCTCAGGCAAAACGAGTTCGTCACCCGCGCCAACTCCGGCTCGTTGTAGAGGGACTGCTCGATATCTTCGGGATAGATGTTGGCGCCCATAACGCTGACCGTTGAGTCCTTCCGGCCGTACACCCAGAAAAAGGGGAGCCTCAACGGCCTGGCGTCCCCATCCGTCGACAAGCCGTCCAGCTTCAGGCCTGCGTTGCTAAATTTCGCCCCAAGCTCGGCATAGGTTGCGACTCCGCCTTCATCGTGGATGTTGTACATGATACGCGGGGATAACACGTTCAGGCGTGTAATCGTAAATATCAGCTCGCCAATCTCGTTGACCTGGACGTGGTGCGTCAACGGACTGTACTGGAATACCATGGGCAGGCGTGGATCGCTGCCGAACAGGGCTCGGCGGAGGTCCGGGTTGGTCCGAGCTTCGCGTCGAAACGCCAGGCTGATGGGCGTCTCGCCGGCCAGTCCTATTTCGACGTCGGTCGCTCCGTATCCGCTGTAGACGGGCTGGAAGTGGCTGTAAAGGTAGTCCCTGAGGCCTTCCGAGTTGCCCTCGCCGCCCAGCAGCGCCATCAGGCGGTAAGTTCCCAACGGGAACCGCCGCTCCAGTGCCACGTCTATCATATGCTTCAAGAAGGGCGGGTATCCGCAGACCAGGTAACGGATCTCGGGGCCGAAAAGCTGGAGTGTGCTGAATATCTTCTCCAGGTCCGGGCCAGTGCTCTTGACGATACTGTTGCGCTGTAATGCGACTCCCATGTTGATGCCGGTGGCCCAGGCGCCCATGGAGAATGCGTTTATGGTGATCCAGGGCTCTTCTCCGAAGCAGTACCGCGCAAAGTGGCTGATAAATATATGGCTGGAGTTCCGCTCGTTCAGCGACCTGATCCAATTGTAAGGGGTCCCGGTGCTGCCTGACGACTCGTCTATGGCTGTATCGCGGTGGGGGAGTACCCCGTTGAGACACCTCTCCTCGATGCCGTAAACGTCGACGTAGTTACCTTTGTCGGTGGGGGGCAGGCCCAGGCCGAGAATCTCGGCAGGAGAGGTCCCGTGGGCCCTCAGGAACTCCCGGTACCCCGGGACCTTCCTCTCCGCGTTGTCGCAGGCGCGGATGGCCCGTATTCTGCCCAGCCAGGCAACCGCGGACGGGGGAGTGACTCTCAGGACCCAGAAGTACAGACGGTATCTTGGCCCGACGAAGGCCAGGAGCAGGTCCGCGGGTACCAGGGCCAGGCGTATTACTGCTATAACCAGCCGGTAGAGCATGACAGCTTTCCGTTTCCTGGAACCGACGTTCCAGGTTATTATGCGGATCGCCGAGAATTTGTAAAAACGGAATATAACGGCCCGCCGAACGCAACAGCATCCGAACTGCCGGACCGGTGTCAGAAAATTACATCACTCGGTCGAGCCGAGGACTGGGAGTAATGCCCGGCGTCCGGCCCCTCTTGGCGATGGGTTTGCCGTCGATCTCGTGAATGTCGGCTGTGAAGTCGTTGGGAGGGGCGCTGGATATGTAGCTGCCGACACCAAAGCCATTTACCGGAGCGCCATCTTCGTCGAATCGCCTGATACGGTCCGGTGTGAAGCCGCCGCTTACGAATATCTCCACGTGCCGGAAGCCGACCAGGTCCAATCTCAACCGGACCTCTTTTACAAGATCGGCCGTTACACCGCCCCGTTCAGCCGGCGTGTCCAGACGAATCCCTCTGAGCCTCTCCCGGAGCGCACCGGCTACGGCCAGCGCCTCTTCGGCCTCGTCCCTGAAGGTATCGACCAGCGCCACACGGGGGACCTCCTGGGGCATATGCCGGTCGAAGGCCTGGGCGGCCCTAACCGTGTCTCCCAGCAGCAGCGGCAGGGTGTGGGGCATATTACCGGACGGTGTGATTCCCGACAACCGGGCGCCCAGGATCGTAGAGCAGGAGGCGCACCCACCCACCACCGAGGCGTAATCGATATTTGCCGCCACGTTGGGATGGACGTGTCGGGCTCCCAGAGCGACCACGGGTATCCCCTTCGCCGCCACCACGCACTCCCGGGCCGCCATGGCCCAGCCGCCACAGGACGCTAAAATCCCACATATCGTCGTCTCGTAAAGGCCGAACGAGCCGTAAGGCGCCTTTATGCGCAGGGCGACCTCTCTGGCTTCCACAGGCTCGCCTTCATCCAGGGCCCACACCTCGCTACCGGATTCAGGGAGCACCTTGGACAGCAGCGCCCGCACCTCTCTGATCCCACAGAAAATCCCGTCCCTCTGAGGCCGGAATTCCATGGTCGCCGTGGGATTCACTCCCTCGTTCCTCAGGACGGTCAGGGTCCGCTGTAGATAAACGTCGGCCGTGTCGCCGACCAGCGTCGAGGGACGTATCTCAAACTCGGAGTTTACCATGATCTCTCACCCAAATCTCGCCCTCAAATAGGGCGCGCCGTACTCACCAGCCTCGCCCCCAGGATGCCCTCCATGTGCTTCAGGGCGTACCGGTGGGCCTCCGAATCGAAAGTGGCCACGCAGTCCGTAGGAACCTCCACTTCGTAGTCACGGTTCCTCGCGTCAGCCGCCGTGTGCATCACGCAGATGTCGGTGCATACTCCGCATACGATTACCTTGTCGGGTTTCAGTCTTGCCAACCGTGCCTCTAGGTCTGTGTCAAAGAAGGCGCTGTAGCGACGCTTCTGAATCTTTTCCACCGCATACTGGGACAGCTCCGGGATCACCTCGGCCTCTTCCGTGCCCCTGACGCAGTGGGCCGGAAACATCTGGAACTCCAGGTCGTCGGGGTCGTGTGCGTCGCAGAGGAAGAATACCTCAGAGCCCATGGCCCGCTCGGCCTCTATCAGCCGCTTGATATTGGGAATTATCTTACGCGAGTAGTCGCCACAGTAGAGGTCGTGGCCGGGCTCCAGGAAACCGACCAACATGTCTATTACCAGTAGGACGTTGCCCATCTCGACTCCTGTATCGCCGGAGGCCGGGAGTCTCCCCTCTGGAATCGACATGGTACCCCGGAGGTCTCCATTCCGCAAGGGCAGAGCGGCCACCGAATACCCGGCCGTTCATTCCGTCCGCCCCCCGCTGGACAGGAGCTTGGACGCCTTTCTGAGCCCACCGAAGCGAAGCCTCAGCAGCCCTTTCAGGTCCTCATAGGCTGTCCGGGCTATCCGCACCCGGCTGTTCGGGTCATCGGTCCACTTCACCGGCACCTCTTTGATCCGGTAACCGTTCTTCTCCGCCAGGATGAGAAGCTCGGTGTCGAAGAACCAGCCCTTGTCCTGGACCAGGGGCACGAGGTCGTTTGCCGCCCGACGGCTCACGGCCTTGAACCCGCACTGGGCGTCCCGGAATACCGTAAAAAACATACTCCTGAATATAAGGCTGTAGATCCGGGAGATAATCTCCCGCTTCAGCGGCCGGGCTATGACCCGGGCTCCCGGCACCAGTCGAGAGCCGATTGCCACGTCGTACCCCTGCCCTTGAATCGCCTCCACCAGTTTGGGCAGACCGTCCAGGTCGGTGGCCAGGTCTATATCCATGTAGCAGACGATGTCCGCGTCGCTCTCCAGCCACGCACGGGCCAGGGCGCGGCCCCTACCTCGCAGCTCCAGGCGTATGTAGCCGACTTCTTCGTACTGCTCAGAGAGGTTTTCTGCGACATCGGGGGTCGAGTCCGTGGACCCATTGTCGGCGACGAGTATCCGCCAGTTATAGTCCGCCAACTTTTCGGAGAGGAAGCCATGCAGCTTACCGACGCTCGGCGGCAGGTCCTTCTCTTCGTTGAGAACGGGCAACACGACGTCCAGCGAGGTGTGTTTTCTCTCTCCGGTATCGCTCATCCCTGCTGACACCTGTGGTGAGGACGCGACGGCATCAACAACAATCAGGCTCCGTTGACATCGTCAACTACAGATACCCTCTTGCCGGCCCACCCACCCTCGAGTGGTACTGGGAGGATACCTCCAAACCCCCGGTAGAACGGAATTCCTGGTTGTACGGCTCTCCGTCCCCTTGGCTAATCTGCCGAAAACACTCGGGCTATCGTACATCGGTTGCTACCTGCGGCTGAAAAATTCTAACACGAATATGTGAAATGGCGTAGTTTGGTGGCGTGCTATGTTCGGGACGTAGAGGCTATGCTTTCGAATCCCGTCTCCCCGACCACCTTTCCTTGAATATTCTTTCTTATAAACACCTCTATCTCAATTTGACCATGGTTACCAGCATGTTTCACGCAGGATACCGCTCGTCATTATAGTCCCACATGGGTGGAAACCGTGTCGGCAACCAGGACAACCCGAGGTGCCGATTCAGGTTGGACGGTGGCGGTCGCTGAGGTTATTATACCGTCCTTTACGTCCACGACCTTCCTCCCGCAAGGTGAGCGGAAGGTGGTTTCAGGGGCAACCTGTGGGCCCGGGGGGGGCGCTGGCCCGGAGAGTTCAGAGGGTTTGGTCGTGCGGGAGGAACTCAGCAGGGCGGACAGGCACTGATCCACTGCTGGTTGCGGTTTTAAAAGTAATGGGCCGTGTGCGGAGGAACGACGGATGGAGACGACCTGGTTCTATGCGCTTTGGGTAGTTGGAGCCTCCTTTCTCGGGTCCGTACCAACTGACGATCTGGTTTGCCGGACCTCCGGAGTCAACATCCGGAAGTGGGGGAGTGGGAATCCGGGGCCGCCAACATCTTCAGGGAACTGGGTCCGAAGTATGCAAGCACGGCCTTGCTGCTGGATCTCGTCAGGGGCACCGCGGCCACGGTCCCGCTGTGGGTCCTCGGCATACCGACGTGGGTGAGGCTACTGGCGATGGTGGCTCTCCTGGCGGGGCACCTCTTCCTGACATTGTGGCGCTTCCGCGGCGGGACTGGGATGATCACGTTCTTTGGTATTACCGTCGGCTTGCTGCCCATCGGCGTCCTGATCGGCGCTCCTATCGGTATCGCCAACTTCGGCCTGTTTCGGAGTGTGGGCTGGTCTGGAGGAGCATTCATGTTCGCCACTGCCTTGGCCGGCGGCCTCATCTCGCGGGACGTTTTCGGCGTTGTCGCTGTGCCCCTGGGCGCGGTCGCCGTCTTCGTTCGCCAAATCATCCGGTACAGATACACTCCTCCGCCTGAGAAGCGGATACACCTGCCCACATACTACCGGGAGTCGGCGAGCGACTAGTGCCGTTTCATTGGACATTAGGCCCGTAAAATCTCGGTTGAGGTCCCCGGAGGGCCTTGACCTTATCTACACTTCCATCTACCCTTCCGCTTACTAGTTCGGAGCGGATCGTGGATGCGCTCCGTCCAGGGGAGTAAGCAATGAAAAAGTGGCTGAAGCGCCTTCTCATCGGTCTCGGGGGACTTCTCGGACTGTTAGTCGTGGTGCTGGTTGGTGCTTTTATATACATCCAGATAACCTGGGACCGCCTCTATGACCGCCCTGTGCCACAGGTGACGACCCGCACCGATCCCGACACCCTGGCCCGGGGTGAGTATATCTTCAAGTACACCGCCCTCTGCTGGGGCTGCCACGGCTCGGAAGAGGACATCGACGCTCCCGCTGAAGGCGGCACCGAGTTCGACCTAAGCGATATAGGTCCGCCGGGAGGCTTCGGTGTTTTCTACGCCTCCAACTTGACGTCCGACCAGGAGACGGGCCTGGGCTCCTGGTCCGATGGTGAGATTCTCAGGGCGCTGCGGGAGGGCCGGAGCCGAGACGGGCGCGTCCTCCAACTCATGCCTTTTGAGTGGTACCGGAAGATGAGCGATGAGGACCTCGCGGCCCTTATATCCTAATATCCTATATGAAGAGCGTACCACCGGTGCGCAACCCGATACCCGCCAACCGGGTCAGTTTCGTACCCAAGGCCCTGCTGGCCTTCAAGGTCATTAAACCCCAGCCTCCCATCACCGAGTCCATCTCAACCCCGGACCGGGGCCCCACGGTGGAGTGGGGGCAATACCTCTCCAGCCACCTCTCCAGCTGCGCCGAGTGCCACACTCCACTGAACCTGATGTCCGGCCGGTTCTATCTGGACCGCCCGTTCCAGGGAGGCGCCATTGCCTTTGACGAAGATGGGGTCTTGACTCAGCCGCCGAACCTCACCCCCGACGATGAAACCGGGATCGGCACCTGGAGCGAAGAGCATTTCATCACGGCCATGCGTACCGGAGTCAGGCCCGATGGCACGGTCATCATGCCCATGTTCATGCCGTGGCTCGTCTACAAGGACCTCAGCGACGATGATCTCAAAGGCATATATCGCTACCTGCGGACCCTTCCTCCCAAGTCCAATCAGGTGCCCCCCTCCGAGGCCGGTTCTGGAGAGACCGGAGCGATCAAAGGGGAAGCCGTCTACCGGGGATTTTGCTCATCCTGCCACGGCGAACAGGGCGATGGGACATTCGTCACCGAAGCCTCTCTACGCGAAATAGTCACAGCTAGTGGGGCGAAGGCACTGGAGCCAATAATAAAGAACGGCGTCGATGGAAAGCTGATGCCGGGTTTTGGAACAACCCTGAACACCGAAGACCTGGACGCGCTATTGGAGTTTCTGGAGACCTGGAAAGATCAGTAGCCTGCCAGAGCGACGCGTGACTGTTTACAGGGTCGGTGTTGCCGACTGAATTGAACCGGTTGTCCACTCCGCGATCGCTGACGCCATCAGTGCCGGAAGTGCCGCGTCCCCGTGAACACCATGGCTATTTTCAACCTGTTAGCCGCCTCGATAACCTCGTCGTCCCTGATGGAGCCCCCGGGCTGGGCGATGGCGGTGACGCCGCCGCTGGCCGCTAGTTCGATGTTGTCGGCGAACGGGAAGAAGGCGTCCGACGCCAGCACACCGCCCTCGGCCTTGTCCCCCGCCAGACGGAGCGACAGGTGAACGCTGTTCACCCGGTTCGGCTGCCCCGCACCCATGCCGACCAGGGCGTTGTCCTTAATCACCACGATGGCGTTGGACTTGATGTGTTTCGCGGCCTTCCATGCAAAGGCCAGGTCCTTCCGTTCGGCCTCCGTGGGCTTGCGCTCGGTTACCGCTTTCCATGACGACGGCTCCTCGTCGATGACATCGGCCGTCTGGAACAGGGCACCGCCCGAAATCAGGCGGACGTCTGTGGCGGCCGCCGATGGCTCCCCCTCGCCGTGGACCTGGAGGACTCGCAGGTTCTTGCGCTTTCTCAAGACCTCCAGGGCCTCGGGTTCATACTGCGGCGCCACGACGATCTCGTAGAAGACTCCGCGCATCGCCTCCGCGGTCGCCGCGGTCAACGGACGATTGAATCCGACGATACCGCCGTAGGCCGAGGTGGAATCGCCCTCGAAGGCCCGGCGATAGGCTGTGGGCTGATCGGTATGGACAGCCAGGCCGCAGGGGTTGGTATGTTTGACCACAGTGGCCGCCGGCTCGGAAAAATCGGAGACAACGCGCCAGGCGGCGTCGGCGTCCAGAAAATTGTTGAAGGAAAGCTCTTTACCGTGGAGTTGCTTCGCCCCGGCTATTCCTTCGGTCGCCAGTGGCGCCGCGTATACGGCCGCCTGCTGGTGAGGGTTCTCTCCGTAGCGCAGGTCGTACTGCTTTGTGAACCCCAGCGTAACCTCATTGCCGGACAGACCGCCGCCGCCCAGGTAGCCGGTTATGGCCGTGTCGTAGTAGGCAACGTGCTGAAAAGCCTTCCGGGCCAGGTTTTTTCGTTCCCCCAACGTAACCGTGGCCAGGGAGTCATTCCCTCCATTGGAAAGACGTTCACCGATCCAACCGTAGTCCGCCGGATCCACAACCACCAGTACGTGGGGAAAATTCTTGGCCGCCGCCCGGACCATCGTGGGGCCGCCGATGTCGATGTTCTCCAGGGCTTCCTCCAGGATGACGCCTGGCCTGCCTACGGTCTCGACAAAGGGGTAGAGGTTTACGGCGACCAGGTCGATGGCGTCGATTCCGCGCTCGGCCAGCTGGGCGACGTGGCTGTCGATATCCCGCCGGGCCAGAATCCCGCCGTGGACGGTCGGGTGCAGGGTCTTGACCCGGCCGTCCAGGATCTCCGGAGACCCCGTCAGGTCCGAGACCTGCTGCACCGGCAGCCCTGCATCTTTGATGGCGCCGTAGGTGCCGCCCGTGCTGACCAGATCGAACCCGCTGTCCCGCAGTGCCCGGGCGAACTCCGCGATGCCGGTCTTGTCGTATACGCTGAGAAGTGCCTTCATTGGATGTGGTCTCTAACCTCGCGGGTGGGTTTTCGGATCGGTTCCGACTGGAACCCGTGACCTCGGTGTAACGACTATACGGCTGCTCCGGGAAGTCCCAACCGCCAGTCGGCTCCATGATATCACGCGGGGCCGGGTGTGTTCGTCGTCCACGACGAAGGGTCACCGGGCAGACATCCTCACGCCGAGTCAGCGGAAAAGGTCTCTTCCCGGGCAAATCCCCTGACGGTTGCCAGGTACTCCTGCTTGGTCAGAGGCGCTTCATAGGATTCCTCTATCCGGTGCGCCTGTCCCGCTCCGTTTGCCAGCAGGTCGATCACGGTCGCGGCCAACGCTTTTGCAGAGGTTAGGACGGCCAGGTCATAGTCCTCCACCACGTAGTCCATCCCATGGGCCTTGCCCGAGGCCGCAGCGACAAAAGGGTGGGTGACCGGCATGATGTTCGAAAGGTCCCCCATGTCGGTAGAGCCGGTCTCATGACCTCGCTGGGCGACACCGTCATCACCCACCAGTCCAGTCGAGTTGGCGGCGTGGAGCTTTTGCAAGCTCGGATCGTTCTGAAGGGGAAGGTACCCCGGGATCGTAGTGATCGACACGCTCGCGCCCATCGCCCACGCCCCCGATTTCAGCGCCCTGTCCACTTTCTGGGTGGCCGAAAGTACCGCCTCGATGGTCTTGCCTCGGATAAATGTCTCGACTCGCACATCGTCCGGCACTGCGCTGACTGCGCCGCCGCCTCGCGTGATGATCGGGTGGACCCGAATGGTGTCCTCCTCACGGAACGTCTCGCGTTGCGCGTGTATAGCCCCAAGTGCGAGCGTGGCGGCGTTCAGAGCGTTTACTCCAAGGTGTGGCTGCGAGCCCGCGTGGGCGGACACCCCCGTGAAGTGAATGAGCTTGGCTACCATGCCGTTAGTGGTGCCACCAACGCTGAATTTCACCGCCTGCTGCTGGTTCTCCGTGTGGGTCATCATCGCCATATCCACGTCGTCGAACGCGCCCTGCTTGATGAACTCGGACTTTCCGACCAGGAACTCTATCTTGCCCTGGCGTCGCAGCTGGTTCCTGTATTCGATCTCGATGTATTCCTCCGCCGGAACAGCCATCAGGGCCACCCTGCCGGACAGGCTATCCATCACGCCCGACGCCTGGAGCCCCATAGCCGCCGCGACCAGTATCCCCGGCTGTGTGTGATGCCCACAGGCGTGGGCTGCATTGGTCTCAGGATCGGCATGAGGATGTCCGTTAACGATGTGAGAGTCAAGCTCTCCTAACACGGCGACCGTCGGACCCGGTCTACCGCTGTCCAGGATGCCTTTGATCCCGGTGACGGCGATCCCATCCTGAAACGGGATGCCGATCCTGCGAAACTCGCTCGCCACGAGGCCGGAGGTCTTGTGCTCTCGGTAACCCGGTTCGGGATTTGCCAGCACCTCTTTCGCAATGCGTACGGCCTCGTCACCTCGTCTGTCGATCTCACTGTATACGGCCGATTTTGCGTCCTCTGGTGTTAGCGCAGTCATTCTTCGCTTGGACCTCCTTTGTTTAAGTTCGTCGATGTCGCTTCCTCGCCCGTGGCGATATTCGGGGCGTGGGAATAAGCAAACCGAAAGTACCCGAGCAGCCCGTATGGGCGTGCCTCTGGGGCCAGTATAGCCGAAGCGGAAAAGGAGGGGCTAGAGGGGGCAGGGGAGGAGCCAGTCGACTCAATTCACAGTCAAATGACAACACACCGGTCGCCCGCCATATGGAGCACACGTCCCACGACGTTGGCCTCCGGCAACAGAGATGTCACCTGCTCGGCCCTGGACGGCTCGCAGACCAGCACCATGCCCAGGCCCATGTTGAAAACGCGGTACATCTCGTCCCTGTCGATCTTGCTCATCTCCTGTAGGAGCGAGAACACCGGTGGCACTGTCCATGTGGACGTATCGAAGCTGGCCGATAGCCCTTCCGGCAGCACCCGCGGCACGTTCTCCACCAGCCCGCCGCCCGTAATGTGGGCCATCCCTTTCAGCAGCGGCATGACCGGGCGCAGGGCGGCGTAGTAGGAGCGGTGGGGCCTCAGCAGCGCCTCTCCCAGGGTCTCGCCCAGCTCCTCGTGGTACTCCCGCAGCGGCGACGGGTCCTCGTCCAGGCCCAGCGCGTGACGCACCAGGGAGTAGCCGTTGGTGTGCAGCCCGTTGGAGGGCACGCCCACCAGCATGTCTCCGTCGGCCACGGTGGAGCTGTCCAGGATGGCGCTTTTCTCGACTACGCCGACGACGAACCCCGCCAGGTCGAAATCGCCCTCGGCGTACAGACCGGGCATCTGGGCCGTCTCGCCGCCGATCGGGGCGCAGTCCACCTCTTTGCAGGCCCGGGCCATTCCCTCCAGCATCGCCTCGACCAGCCCCGACTCAAGTCTTCCCACCTCCAGGTAATAAAGTAAGAACAGCGGCCTGGCGCCGCTGACGATGACGTCGTTTACGC
>CAZEDC010000029.1:0-17549 GCA_964510985.1 uncultured Dehalococcoidia bacterium | reverse complement strand
CATCGACATGTCCGTTGTGCACGGGATCGAAGGTCCCTGGATAGATGGCATTAACCACTGGCTGCTCCGGCCCTGTATATTGTTACCGCTGTGTCTCCGTATCGCCGGCTTTTTACCCGGGCAAGAGAGCCATAGCGCTCTTTCATCGCGGCGCCGTGGCGGTGTTCCGCCACCACTATGCCGTCCGCCGTCAAAAGGTCTCCACTACCCAGCCCCTCCATCAAAGGTTCCCACTCCTCCAGGTCGTACGGCGGGTCGGCAAAGACCAGACCGTAGCCGCCGGGTAAACTATTTAACGCCGCCAGTGCCCTGGCCTGGTACACCCTGGCCTGTCTTGCGAGGGAGAGATCATCCAGGTTGTCCCGTATGGTCCGGACCCTTCGAGCGCTTATCTCCACCAGGTCGGCCCATGCGGCACCCCTGCTGATGGCCTCTATCGCCAGTGCCCCGGTTCCGGCGTACAGGTCCAGGACCCGGGCACCCTCGACCGTCTCCGGACCGACCATCGAAAATATGGCCGCACGGGCTTTCTCCGTGGTCGGCCTCAGGTCGGCTCCCCTGGTCGAGCGAAGCCTGCGGCTCCTGTGCACCCCACCTGTGATTCGAACACTCAAGGGGGCCACAGAAACCCTCCTCACTCTCCCCGGCGCGCGGGTGATCTACCACCCGGCGGAGCCAAATCCTAACACGCAATATTCAGGTATGAAAGGAGATTACTGTCCTTTTTTTAAGAAAAAGAAAAAACTTATCCAACATTTTAGGCCCAATTTACTGCCTCTTCATGGTCATAAGTTGGACAAAAGAAAGGATTGCTCCCGCTGTCCTGATGGCCACGGATATAGGCAAGAAGCATCACGAAGAAACTGGCCGGCGTCGTGCTAATCGCGGGGGCTCCCATTTTGACTTTCCATTCTCCGGCCCTTAGAATTCATGCACCTGAACTAAGGGAGACGAGACTCATTGGAACACATTAAGATCGACATCTACGCCGACTACGCCTGACCTTATGTCTACAATGCAGCCGTGTGGCTGGATAGGGTGAAAGAGGTCTGCGGCGACAACCTGGATATCCGCTGGAGGAATTTCCAGCTTGAGCAGGTGAACAGCAAGGAAGGCCCGGACTGGAAGGTCTGGGAACAGTCCGACGTAAGGGACGCACGGTCCCTGCTGTCCGCAATAGCCAGTGAAGCGGCCCGTCGCCAGAACAGTGAAGCCTGGGAAAAATTCCACCTGGCACTATTGACTGCCCGGCACGGTGGCGAGACCCGCATACCACTGAACGAAGAGGGGCCGATATTGGAGCTGGCGGAAGGAGCCGGCCTCGACGTAGGCCGGCTTAAAGAAGACATGAAGGACGGCTCTCTGGTGCGGATCGTCGCCGACGACCACACTGAGGCGACGGAAAAACACGGCGTGTTCGGGACCCCGACATTCGTGTTCGAGACCGGAAACTCGGTCTACCTCAAGACATTCATCCCCCCGGCCGAGGATTCTGTCGCGTTCTTCGAACACTTCGTCGCGCTGACGGCCCACCGGTCGTTCCTCGGCGAACTCAAGCGGCCCCAACCCCCCTGGCCCAAAGGCGCCGTTAGTTAGAAAAGGTTTACCGGTGTGATCTACGGGTACACCGATCGGGCAATCTTCTGGAAAACCACGGTTGCCCTGAGGAGGTGAACGGTGCGCATCGCCCTCGTTCAGATGCAGAGCGAATCCAAGACCACCGCAGGCAATGTCGATAAGGCCGTTGGTTTCATGGACACGGCCGCCAAAGACGACCCCGATCTTATTGTCCTGCCCGAGTTCTTCAACACAGGGTACATCTTCGTTTACAGGGACTTCCGCAACCTGGAACGGGCCGAGCGGGACGACGGGCCCACCCTTACCGTGATCAAGGAGAAAGCCAGGCAGCACCGGACCCATATCCTGGCCACTATCTACGAGGAGCAGACGCCGGGCCTGTACTACGATACGGCCATCTACGTCGACCCACGGGGCGAAATCCTGGGCAAGTTCAGGAAGGTCCATCCCCCGGCCATTAGAAGCCTGGAGAAGATCCACTACCGATACGGCAGCAGGTTTCCCGTTTACCAGGTAGGTGAGTTCAGGGTCGGCACCGTCATTTGCTATGACCTTATCTTCCCCGAGTCCACGCGTCTCAGCACTCTACACGGAGCCGAGCTGATTGTCGCGCCATTCTGCTCTCCCGCCTACTCGCTGTCACCCAACGTGACCAACAGGCCCTGGGAGGTCGGAGAGGATTCCGTGGACGTTGAGTTCAATGTCGCGACCTTCAATTCCATGCTCGTCACTCGGGCGAAAGAGAACGCCGTTTACCTGGCCTTCTGCAACCATGTCGGTGAAGAGATGGACACCGTCACGACCGGCGGCTCGACGATAATCGATCCGTCGGGCAGGGTGCTGGCCAACTCCGGTGACACCGAGGGCGTGATCTATACCGACCTTGACATCGAGGAGCTGAGAAGAGCCCGCGTCGATAATCCCTTCCTGCGGGACCGCCGCCCGGAACTGTACGGAGACCTCGCCGCCGATATGGAAGACCTCCACTGGTGAGTGGGATCTCCGGCGACGCGTTGTTAAGTAACCGCCGACTGGTCTGGTAGATCCGTTGGAATCCATCGACGACAAACAACGGATTGACACCCTGGAAAAGATCATGGGCGTCCAGTTCGCCGACAAGAATCTCCTGCGACTGGCGCTGGTCCACGGCTCCTACCTCAACGAAAACCCCGATGACTTTCCCGAGTCAAACGACCGGCTGGAGTTTCTGGGCGATGCCCTGATCGACCTGGTGGTCGCCGACAGGCTATATAGAGACTATCCCGATGCGCCTGAAGGCGGGCTGACCGCCATGCGCTCGTCACTGGTCCGAGGAGATACGCTGGCCGACGTGGCCCGGTCGCTGCATCTCGGCAGTTACCTTCTCATGGGCGCAGGCGAAGATGCAGGAGGCGGCAGGGAGAGGCCTTCGAACCTGGCCGCCGCCTTCGAGGCGGTTGTCGGCGCTCTCCTGCTGGACCGGGGCTATGGGGCCGCCAGGGCCTTTGTCCTCAGAGCGCTCTCCGAGCGACTCGAGGCTCTCAAGCGGGACACAGTAGTGTCAAACCCCAAGTCCGTGCTTCAGGAGCTTGTCCAGGGCCGTCATCTGGACGCACCGACCTACCGTATCGTTGATGAGACCGGTCAGGACCACGCCAGAGGATTCACCGCCGAGGTGGTGGTGGACGGTCGTGTGATGGGCCGCGGCGCCGGACACCGGAAGGCAGCCGCTGAGCAAGAGGCGGCAAGAGAGGCTTTAAGGACCTTGGACAGGGAGGGGTGACGTTCGTTTGGATTCCACAACTCCGGGCCTGAGAGACTCTGCCTGGAGGCCCGCTTGAAGAGGGTCAGCCGGCGCCGGTCAGTATCTCCCTCAGCCGCTGGGCGATGATCTCCTCTTCGCCGTCCTGGAGGGCCACGGGTATTATCGAAATACCCCCGGTGAATTCCGCTTCTCTCACGCGGATCGAGGGGTCTCCGTCCTTGAGCCGCTCCATGACCACCACCGAGCTGGGACCATTCCACGATCTGTCGAACAGGACGAATGCCCGGGGGTAGTTGCTCTCGTACTCGTCGTGTTCCGGGGTTGCCTCCCTAAGTTCGGCTCTCACCCCTGGAATATCCTGCAACTCCGAGACGATGTGCCGGCATTTCACCCGCCATCCGGCAGCCACCGCCTCGTGGTCCGTGTCAACGAACAGTTCCAGGGCGGTGATGAGCCCGGCGATCTCCTCCTTGCACACCTTGGCAGCCCTGCCGACGCTGGTGCTGTTGGGAGCGCTGTTCAGGTAGGCCGCCTCGATCAGGTCCCGCCGACCGCAGAGGATGCCGGTGGACTGCGGACCCAGGATGCCCTTGCCGCCGCTGAAGCTCACCATGTCCACACCCAGTTCAACGAAACGCGTCAGGTTCTCCACAGGAGGCAGCATTCCGGCCGCGTCCAGGATCACGGGGACACCGTGGTCGTGGGCCATGTCGATCACCCTGGACAAAGGCAGCGCGCCGCCCTGTCGGGGGCCGATGATATATGCCACCGCGGCGGTGTTCTCGTTGAAGGCGCTCTCCAGCTCCCACTCGTGGGTGGCGGAGACGTTCCCGATGTGCACCTGTTTCGCCCCGGCGGCTCGGTAGTTGTGCTCGTAGTTCACCAGATGGGCCCGGTGCAGAATAATCTCGTTCTTCATCCCGTTGGTTTCGGGCAAACGGTGGGCCTTGGCCGGGTCGTCGCCGGTCATGCAGGCTGCCGCCTGGAGCAGCATCCCTCCGGCTGAGCCAGAGGTCACCAGGCCCGCCTCGGCCCCTGTGAGCCGCGCGATGACCTCGCCCGCCTTGGCGTTCAACTCGTTCATGTCAACGAACCAGCGGGACGCGTCCTCCATGGCTTTTATCACGGCCGGGGGCATAATGCTGCCGCCCAGCACCGTCAGCCAGGACCCGGCGTTGATAATGCGCCTGACACCCAGCCGCCGGTAGAACATTCCGCTCCCTTCCGACACCATCCCGATCCTCCTGGGACTCGTCCCCGTCGGCCGGCTCCGCGCCGTTGCCCTGGACGAAAAGTACCGAGAATATAACACAGGCCCTGTGCCCGAACAAGGAAAGCCGGTCGCGCCTTCCCGCGGCGTTACCCGTCACTGCTGGCCTCTCCACCACGCGTATGTTACGCTTTCCGCGCGAACAAATGCGCCGGTCGGCGGTCATTCTACAAATGGGAAAACAGGAGATTGGCATGGGTGTGGTAAACGGGAGCTACCTGATCGCAAGGACCCTGAAGGAGGAAGGGGTTGACACACTCTTCTACCTGACGGGCGGCCCCGCCTTCGACCTGATCTTCGCCTGTCAGGACCTGGGTATCAAGACGGTGGACTTCCGGCATGAGCAGGCGGCGGCCTTCGCCGCTCATGCATACGCGCGGGTCACGGGCAAGCCGGGGGTGTGCGCCGCCGCCTCGGGGCCGGGCACCCTGAATCTGCTGACCGGAGTCTACACCGCGTCCATCGACTGTGCACCCATGCTCATCCTGGGCGGCGCCAGTCCGGTGCACGAGATCGGACGCGAGGCTTTCCAGGAGGTCGACCAGGTCGGCGTGATGCAGCCGCTATGCAAGTACTGGCACCGGCCCACCAAGGCCGAGCGGTACCCGGAGATAGTCAGCACCGCCTACAGGCAGGCCACGTCGGGCCGCCCGGGTCCCGTCTATATCGACTGTGGCGCCGATGTCCTCTACGAAGAGCTTGACGAGGAAGCGGCTATCAGACCTTCACGGGCGACCAAAACAAGCAGGCCGGCGGCCGAACCCGGAGCGGTAACCGAAGCCATCGACATGCTGGCCGGTGCGGAGCGACCCATCATCATCGGCGGCGGCGGCGTATTCTTCTCCGGCGGCGCCCCGGAACTAGAGAGCCTGGTCGATATCACCGGCATACCATTCTTCACGGCGCCCATGTCGCGCGGAATCGTCCCCGAAGACCATGCCGTATCATTCCAGGGCGCCAGGAGTATGGCCCTGCGAAACGCCGACGTGGTCCTGGTCGTCGGCACCCGTTTCAACTGGATGCTGAACTACGGTCGCCGGTTCTCCGACGATGCCAGGATAATCCAGGTAGACATCGATTCCGCCGAGATCGCACACAACCGCGACGTTGACCTGGGGATCGTCGGTGACGCCAAGGTAGTGCTGGGACAGATGGTCGGTGAGGCTGAGACCCGCGGTTCCAGCTTCGCCGGCGCCCTCGAATCACCCTGGGTCGTGGGTCTACGGGAGGACAACGACCGCCGGGCGGCCCAACTCGCTCCATTACTCAACTCGAACGACTCCCCCATTCATCCGTTGCGTATCTGCAAGGAGATACGCGATTTCCTGGACCGCGACGCTATTCTATGCGTCGACGGCAACGAGATCCTCCACTTCGGCCGCCAGTCTCTTCCCACCTACCTGCCTGGCCACCGCCTCAACTCCGGTGTGACCGGCACCATGGGGGTCGGACTTCCTTACGGCATCGGCGCCAAACTGGCCAAGCCCGACAAGCAGGTGCTGGTGCTTCACGGCGATGGCTCCATGGGACTGAACGCCATGGAGATCGACACCGCCGTTCGATTCGATCTGCCGGTGGTCACCGTCGTATGCAACAATGCCGGATGGATGGCACGGACGCCCCACAGGCCCAAACCAGGCCGCGAGCTGGGCTTCACGTCCTTCGATGGGATGGCCACCGCACTGGGAGGTTACGGCGAGCGGGTGGAGGACCCCAATAAGATCCGCCCGGCCCTGGAGAGGGCCTTCGGCAGTGGTCTCCCGGCGGTTATCAACGTCGTCGCCGAGCCGACCGCCGAGGCGATCTCCCAGCCCACCAGCGGCGCCCGCCGCATGCACTGAGGACTCCACCGACGAGAGGGGCAGGGGAGACCGCCAAGTCGAGGGCCGCCAGAGGCCCGGAGTATCCCCGTTCCCCGAGGAGGGTGCAGCCATGAGGGACAAAAGAATCTCCGTCGTAGGCGCGGGCGCGATGGGCTCCGGTATCGCCCAGGCGTTGGCGCAGTCCGGCTATGCCGTGACACTGATCGATGTCGACTCCGTCCAACTTCGGGAGGCCGTGGATAGAATAGCGGCGGGCATAGACCGGGTGGTCCAGCGGGAGTCCCTGACAGCCGAGGAGGGGCAGCGGGTCAAAGGGCGGATACAAACCTCACCGGATCTCTCCATCGCTGGCGGTGCCTCCCTGGTCACCGAGGCGGTCCTGGAAGAACCGGAAGTAAAGGCGTCCGTCTTTCAAGAGCTGGAGCGATACTGTCCGGCGACCACCATCTTTGCCTCCAACACCTCCACCATCCCAATCGCCGAACTGGCGGCGCACACAAACCGGCCCGATAGGTTCATAGGCATCCACTTCATGAACCCTGTGCACGCGATGAAGCTGGTCGAGGTTGTACGGAGCAGTCAGACCAGCTACGAGACCCTGGGAGCCGCGCTGGCACTGGTTACAGACCTGGGCAAGACGCCGGTCGTCGTCAACGATGCTCCGGGATTTGTTGTGAACCGGCTTCTAGTACCACAGCTGACCCAGGCCTGCTCGCTACTTCAGGAAGGGGTTGCGAGCATGGAGGACATCGATATCGCCATTCACCTGGGACTGGGCCACCCAATGGGGCCTTTCCAGTTGATGGACCTCATCGGCCTCGACATTGTGCTCGACATGACCGAGTCCATCTACTCGCGGACTCAAGACCCGGCCTTTAAGCCCAGTCCGCTGTTGAGGGAGAAGGTGGAACTGGGCCAACTTGGCCGCAAGACCGGCAAGGGATGGTATTCCTACTAAGTGACCACAATGATCTTCGGGTAACGCTCGGTCGTCGTAAGTCCCTACAGATCGATACCCGGCACCGGGAACCATTCGGCCAGTGAAAGCACCTCGTCCCGCACCTCGCTTTCGACGGCCTCGTCTCCCATGTTGGTCAACGTCCTGACGATAAGTTGGGCTATTCTAGCTGTCTGCTCCGCGCCGAATCCTCTGCTTGTCACCGAAGGAGTACCCAGACGCAGGCCGCTGGCCACCCGAGGCGGTTTGGGATCGTATGGGATGGTGTTGCGGTTCACAACGATGTTGACACGGCCCAGTGCTTCCTCGGCCTCTCGGCCGGTGATATCCAGAGGCGTCAGGTCAACCAGGAGCATGTGGTTGTCGGTCCCCCCCGAGACCAGGCGCATCCCCCCCGCGTGAAGCTCGTCCGCCAGAGCCCTGGCGTTGGTCCTGATGTCCTTCTGATAGGTCTTGAACTCGGGAGTCATAGCCTCCCCGAACGCCACGGCCTTTGCGGCGATAATATGCTCCAGCGGTCCGCCCTGGGTGTTTGGGAACACCCCGCGGTCGATGTCCCTGGCCAGCTCCGACGTCGTCAGGATCATCCCACCCCTGGGCCCGCGCAGCGTCTTATGGGTCGTGGACGTTACCACCTGTGCGTGGGGGATGCAGGACGGGTGCTCTCCCGCGGCGATAAGCCCGGCGATATGGGCGATGTCGGCCATCAGCAGTGCCCCCACCTCGTCGGCTATCTGGCGGAATCGCGGGAAATCGAAGGTCCTTGTGTAAGCCGTGGCACCTGACACGATTATCTTTGGCCGATGCTCTTTCGCCAGTCGCTCCAACTCATCGAAGTCGATAAGCTCCGTTTCCCGGTCCACGCCGTAGGAGACGAAGTTGTAGAGCTTGGACGAGAAATTGACCGGGCTGCCATGAGTCAGGTGACCACCGTGGTCGAGGCTCAGCCCCATTACGGTATCGCCGGGTTTCAGGGTCCCGAAATATGCCGCCATGTTGGCCTGGGCTCCGCTATGAGGCTGGACATTGGCATGCTCAGCCCCGAACAGAGATTTCGCCCTCTCGATGGCCACCCGCTCGGCCACGTCTACGAACTCGCAGCCGCCGTAATACCGTCGTCCGGGGTACCCTTCGGCGTATTTATTTGTGAGCACGGACCCCTGGGCCTCCAGCACTGCCTTGCTGGCGAAATTCTCGGACGCGATGAGATTGATGTTGCTCCGTTGTCTGTCTATCTCGTTCTTGATGGCCCGGGCGACCTCTGGGTCCTGCTTCAGCAATATGCTCAACACCGTCCTCCTGTCGCTGTCGAATACCGACAACCGCTCATCCAGTCTCTCAGCCAAGTTAAGCGGCGCACCCGAAGTGCGCCTGGACCAATATTGGTCAAAGATTCAATTTGGAGCCGTCGATGGCCGGAAGTCCCCTCCGGGAAGAGTCTTTATACTGAGTCTCTTCACCCGTGGCGGCTCTCGGGGTCAGGCGCGTCTGGTTGCCACGAGCCACAGCCGCGTCTAAGTAAGCTCGGGCTCGATGACTCCGTACTCTCCGTCGTGGCGACGATACACGACGTTGTATTCTTCCGTTTCGACGTTGTAGAAAAGAAAGAAGTCGTGGCTCAACAACTCCATCTCCAGGACGGCGTCTTCAACTGTGGTGGGTTTCATGTGGAACCGCTTGGTTCTGACCGCTCTTCCCAGCTGAGGGCTCGACTCGTCGACCACCTCTTCCGGCGCCGTCTCGCCCCTGGCCGACTTCTTAGCCTGGGCGCTTCTATAGACCTTGCCCTTATAGGTCTGGATCTGGCGGTCCAGGACATCGGTCACTGCGTCGATGGCCGCGAAAAGATTGATCCCGGACTCCTGGCCCCGGAGCGTGTATCCATTGGCCGTCAGCGTCATCTGGGCGACAATCCGGTCGCTCTGCGCTCGGGCCGATGTCCGCGACACCTCAAGTTTCGCGTCCGTGATCGATCTGAGATGCCGCTGGAGCCTTTCGAACTTTTTCTGTATGTGCCTCTCCGCCTCCGGGTTCAACTCCAAGTTTTTGGTGTATATCTTTAGCTCCAAAGGTACTGCCTTTCATTCAAGGTTCCAGGACTCTATAGGCTTCGTACGCCGCATCGAAAATTGCCGTGCGGTCGATATGGCAACCGGCGAATGCCGGGGCATCTACTCCACCCTACAGTATATCGTAAGTCACCGGAGGCAACCCGTTCAAGTTTGGTCGGTTGCGCTCAGGGACAGGCCCTCAGACTCCCGGCTAATCCCGACTCATGGGGATGGCACACCCCACTATTCAGCAGATTGCTAGACGGCTGCATCTGGACCGTGGGGCTAGCGGCATGTTTTATGGTCCGTTCCGGACTCTAAACCCGTGCGAGAATAGCCTCTGGTGTCGCAAATGACAGGTGACCTGTGCTACGATTCACTACGAAACGATATACCTCCAGATCGCCCGATTCCGACGCGCCCCGGACGGCCCTTACCCGGACTCGGTGACCGGAGGGAGTCGCTTGGGCGGACGGAACGGTTTGCTCCCTGACATCCACATCGACGGTTCGCGATGATAAAAGGCGTCCTCGAACGTTACAAAGAGTATCTGCCCCTAACTGAAGATACGCCAAAAATCACCCTGGGAGAGGGTGATACACCACTAGTCCATTCCCGCAGCATCGGCAACATGGTGGGATGTGGCAGGCTTTTTTTTAAACTGGAGGGTTGCAACCCCACCGGCTCGTTCAAAGACCGCGGCATGGTGGTCGCCGTCGCCAAGGCCATGGAGGCCGGAAGCACCGGCATAGCGTGCGCCTCCACCGGTAACACCAGCGCCTCCGCCGCTGCCTACGGCGCTTATGCCGGCCTCACGACCACGGTATTTGTACCCAAGGACGCTGTGGCACGAGGCAAACTCAATCAGGCCATCGCCTTCGGCGCCCGCATCATGCTCATCGACGGGAATTTCGACCAGGCCCTGGGGATCGTTCGGTCCGTTACCGAAAACTCTAATATGGTCCTGGTCAACTCCATCAATCCGGACCGTATTCAGGGTCAGAAGACCGCGGCCTTCGAGATCGTCCAGGACCTGGGCGCCGCTCCTGACTACCTGTTCATACCCGTCGGGAACGCGGGAAACATTAGCGCCTACTGGCTCGGATTTACCGAGGCTTACGAGATTGGGTGGGCCGCCACCAGGCCAAGGATGATGGGGTTCCAGGCTGCAGGAGCAGCTCCTATCGTGACCGGGGCTCCCATCGCCAAACCCGAGACAATAGCGTCGGCCATCCGAGTAGGGAACCCGGCGGGGTGGCATAGTGCGTTGAGGGCCAGAGACGAGTCGGGCGGCTCTATCGACACGGTCTCCGACCAGGAGATACAGACCGCGTACAAGATGATGGCCCAGCAAGAAGGGATCTTTTGTGAGCTGGCATCGGCGGCATCGGTGGCCGGGCTGATAAAACTTGCCGAAGGAAACCTGCATCTCAAAGGTAAGTGTGTGGTCTGTGTGATCACCGGGACCGGTCTCAAGGACCCTGACCTCGCATCAACCCTCGACCCTGCGTCGATGGAGGAGTATCCGGCTGACCTGAAGGTTGTGGAGAGGGCGTTGGCGCAGGCGTAGAATTCCAGACCACCGAGGCGAGTAACCAGATACGGCTTGGTCTAGGAGACCAGCCACGCCATCGAGGTCAGGGAATCTCTGACCGAAAGGAGACTATTGGTAGATAAGGAAAAGATCAAAGACGCCGTAGCATCTATCATCCTGGCCATAGGCGAAGAGCCTAGCCGGGAAGGTCTTGTGGACACGCCCCGACGGGTGGCCCAGATGTATGAGGAGTTCTTTTCGGGCCTGAACCAGGACCCGGCCGAGGGTCTTGCCACCGGCTTCGAGGAGTCTCACCAGGAGATCGTGATACTGAGAGATATACCTTTTGCCTCCATGTGCGAGCACCACTTCCTTCCCTTCTTTGGCAGCGCCCACATCGGATACGTGCCCAACGGTAGGGTTGTGGGAGCCAGCAAACTGGCCAGGACGCTGGACATCCTGGCTCACCGTCCGCAGATTCAAGAGCGCCTGACGAGTCAGCTGGTCGAGGTCATATACGCGGCTCTCCAGCCCCAGGGCGTAACCACTGTCTTGAGCGCCGAGCATATGTGCATGTCCCTCCGGGGGGCTAAAAAACCCGGCGAAAAGATAGTTACATCGGCCAGCAAGGGCACCTTCAAGACCAATGCCCTCGCCAAGCAAGAGTTCCTGTCCCTGCTGTCTCAGACCTAGGAATGTCCTACTCCGTCCGACAGGAAGAATTCGACGGCATCGAGGAGGACTGGGAACGCATACTTCCATCTTGCTCGACCAACACAATGTTCGTGACGCCCTCATGGCAGCGACTTTGGTGGAACCACTTTGGCGAAGGCTCCAAACTGTCGATCCTCTCAGTCCGCAATGGGCATCAAATCCTGGGCATCGCGCCTCTGCACGTGAAGGATCGCGTGCTGTCGTTCCTGGGCGATACCGATCTGTTCGACTACCACGACTTCCTTGTTCCCAGGGGCCGCGAGACCGTTTTCTACCAGGCCCTGTGCGACCATCTGAAGGAGATGGACTGGCAAATGCTGGAGCTGCGGTCACTGCCTCAAGACTCTCCGACTCTCTCCATCCTTCCGGGGCTGGCCGAGCAGGCGGGTTTTACCGTCGATGTCACGGCGGAGGATGTGGCCCCGGTCGCCTCTCTGCCGTCCTCCTGGGACGATTATTTGGCGGGCCTTCGCAAGAAAGACCGCCACGAACTCCGCAGGAAAATGCGCCGGCTCGATGAAACCGATGCGGCCTGCCAGTATGTCTGCGACAATTTCGGCGCCATCGGAAGGTGTATGCAGGACTTCTTTAAGCTGATGCGGGCCAGCAGTCCCGACAAGCTGAGGTTCATGACGCCCGAGCGCGAGCGATTCTTTCTGGACATCGCGCGAGAGCTGGCGCCCAGAGGCCAGTTCCGCCTCTTCTTCCTCGAGGTCAGCGGAGTTCGAGTCGCCGCATGCATCTGCTTCGATTATGCGGATTCCTATCTACTGTATAATAGCGGCTACGACCCGTCCTACTCGGCGCTCAGCGTCGGACTTCTCAATAAAGCGCTCTGTATCAAAGAGGCCATCATGGAGGGACGGCGTACTTTCGATTTCCTCAGAGGTACCGAGCGATACAAGTACGAATTGGGCGGACAGGACAGGTCCATCTGCCGACTCGTTATTCGCCGCTGACGTTTAGCTGGAGAACTCTGCGCACGCTCCTACCGCGGCGGGCGACCGGCCACGGTGACAAGATTGGGCACAACTGGAACGGGTGACAACGGCTGGTCCGACTGCGCGCTCAGAGTAATACTAATTGGTAACATGAATTGAGATGGCCGTCGCCGGGCCTTCCTCCAGGCGTGTTCCCGTCCACAGGGGTTGTTGATGTACAGATTGGCGATGCTAAGTTTCCACGGCTGTCCGGTGGCCCGTCTTGGGGAAAAAGACACCGGCGGGATGAACGTCTACGTGCTGCAGTTGGCGAAGGAGCTGGGGAAACGGGGTAATCAGGTCGATGTTTACACCCGGCGCCACGATCCCGACGACCCTCAAATCGTAGACCTCGGCGACGGTGCCCGTGTCATCCATCTGGATGCCGGACCCCACGACGGCGCCAAGGACGTCCTGTACCAGTACATACCGGAATTCCTCAGTAGTCTCCACGCTTTTCAGCGGACGGAAGGCATCGCCTACGACCTGATCCACAGCCACTACTGGCTATCCAGTTGGGTGGGCACAGTCTTGAGCAAGGACTGGAACGTGCCCCACGCACTGACGTTCCATACACTGGCCAAGAACAAGCTGAGGGCGCGGGCGGGAGAAGCGGAGACCGAGCTTCGCCTGTCTACCGAAAAGCGATTGGCGGACAGCGTAGACGCGATCGTGGTTTCCACCACCGAGGAGAAGGAAGACCTGCGTCGGTATTACCAGGTCCCTCGCCATCGGGTCCAGGTAATACCCCCCGGAGTGGACCTGGAACTCTTCCAGCCGATGGAAAAGGCGGATGCACGCCAATTGTTGGGTTTGCGCGAGGAAAAGGTTATCCTGTATGTAGGCCGGGTCGAATCCCTCAAAGGTTTGAATATTCTGCTCCAGGCCGTCGCCATCTTGGATGACGCAGCCAACACACGGCTGCTCATTGTCGGCGGCAGTTCTGAGAATGACCGAGAACTACAACGCCTGGGTACGATGGCACAGCGCCTGGGCATTGAGAATAGCGTTACCTTTACCGGCTCTCTCAGGCAGACCGAGCTGCCGACCTATTACGGCGCGGCCGATGTATTCGTGCTCCCGTCGTATTACGAGAGCTTCGGGCTCGTGGCCCTGGAAGCCATGGCATGCGGAACGCCGGTGGTCGCATCGAGAGTGGGCGGACTGAAGACCTTTGTCGAAGATGGAAAGACCGGTTACCTCATACCCTGGCGTTGCCCCGAGCCCTTTGCACAACGCCTGGACGTTCTGCTGGCGAATCCGGACTTGAGAGCGACGATGGGCAAAGCTGCCAGGGCTAAGGCCCGACAGATGAGCTGGAGCGGTGTTGTGGACAGAATGCAAGACTTCTACGCCTTTCTTCTGGGAGAGACTTGGGAGAGTATCGCAGGGGCTTGAGTTGTGAGCGGAGATAACAACCACTCCCAAATTCAGGAAGACGGTGATCTTTCCCCGCCGAGGCGGACTCCTTTACAGCGCCTGGAGAGTCACTTCTGGCGCAGGATAGCCTCCGGCCTGCTTGTGCTCATCCCCCTGCTCGTAACTGTCCTAATCTTGCGATTGATCATCGTTTCCGTTGACGATATCTTCCGCGGAGAGGGCGGGTTTTTCAACCGATTTATCGAAGACACAGCCCTGGATTTCCCAGGGGTCGGCGTGCTGTTCCTGGTCCTGGTGTTGTATGTTGTGGGCCTGGTGGTTGCTGGCAGAGCCGGCAAGCGCATCATGGACTTGCAGTCCACCATTCTGAGCCGGGTTCCGGTCGTTAGGACCATCTTCGGTGTAGCCAAGCAGATAACCGACACCCTCTCCTCACCCATGGGTCATCGGTTCTCTCGAGTGGTTTTCCTGGAGTGGCCTCGGGTCGGTCATATGGCCCTGGGCTTTGTCACCGGCCACTGCCATTCCCCGGTGACTGATGAGACCCTGCTGGTCGTGTACATCCCCACGGTACCCAACCCGACGTCGGGTAACCTGGCCTTCGTATCCGAGAGCCAGATCATCGAGTCGGGAATGACCGTCGAGGACGCCATGAAGCTGGTATTCTCTGGTGGGATCGTACTTCCTGAGGCGTTAAAAGTGGGGTCGCAGGTCAGCCTGATCGAGCCTCCCAGCCCCTAGCCGCCTCACGGCCTTCCCGGCACCGGCGTGATGGCTTACTAGTAATTAGTTGCACAATTCTTGATCTATCCCGCCCACCCACCCGATAGATTTTGGGAGGGGAACCCCCAGGCCCCCTCCAGGGGGCTAAGCCCCCTTGGAACCCCGGCTAAAGCAGATCAAAAACTAGCTGTACCTTACGTCACCGAAACGTATCGGTATCTACTGAACTAAGCAATAGTCTGTCCTGCTCTTTGGGTCTCCGGGGCGCACGCTATAGCAGCGGTCGGAAACCTGTCAAACTACGGCGTCCGGGTGAGTGGAAACCTCCAGTAATCCGGGGTTGCCTGACGATGAGCGGTGCGGCGGGAACGGCCTCAGACCGGCCCTCGCGTTGCTCGTTATGATAGAATGTGGTCGCCTTGTCAGGGGACCCCGCCGAGGCGAAGTTCAGGCTCAAAGACGGAGGCACAATGGCAACAGAGACCAGGAGATCGAAGGGCGAATACAAGGTCATCGGGACCAGTCCGATCAGACATGACGGCGTGGACAAGGTCACGGGCAGGGCTCGTTTCGGCGCCGACATCCACCTTCCGGGTATGCTTCACGGCAAGGTCTTGCGGAGCCCTCACGCCCACGCCCGCATCAAGTCTATCGACACCAGCAGGGCCGAGGCCCATCCTGCCGTCCGGGCTGTGGCGACCTACAGAGACCTGGCCCAATTGCCGCCTACGGGAAGGCCGGTTGTGCTGGGACAGACCCCGAGCGAGAATGTCATGGCCAGGGAAAAGGCGCTCTACAAAGGGCATGCCGTGGCCGCTATCGCCGCTACCGACGCGCACGTGGCCGAAGAGGTCCTTTCCCTTATAGATGTCGAGTACGAGCCGTTGCCCGGGGTATTCGACGTCGAAAGCGCCATGAAACCTGGAGCCCCCGTACTGCACGAGCGGTGGGACGAGATGGAAGGACCGCAAGAAGATGCGGCCATCAAGGGCAACCTGGCCAACCATGTGCAGCACAGGTCCGGCGACGTGGAAAAGGGGATGGCTGAGGCCGACCTTGTGCTGGAGCGGGGGTACCGTACCAGCTCGGTGCACCAGGGTTACATCGAGCCCCAGACCGCCACGGCCTGGTGGACGGCCGACGACCGTCTGACCCTTTGGACGACTACCCAGGGCCACTTCCCCGTCCGCGACAACGCGGCCAGGCTGCTGGGCGTGCCGCTATCCAGGATCAAGGTCATACCCATGGAGGTTGGCGGCGGTTTTGGAGGGAAGCTGCCAGTCTACCTGGAGGCGACGGCGGCTATCCTGTCGAAGAAGAGCGGTCATCCAGTGAAGATGTCCATGAGCCGGACCGAGGTTTTCGAGGGTACGGGACCGGCCCCCGGGGCCTATGTAAAGGTCAAGATGGGCGTCACCAAAGCGGGCCGAATCACCGCGGCTCAGGTCTCATTCGCAATGGAGGCCGGAGCGTTCCCCGGGGCTCCGCTGGCGCCGGCGTGCGCCTCGGTGTTCTCCCCGTATAACATCGAGAACATCCTGGTGGACGGTTACGACGTTGTGGACAACAAGCCCAAGACCCAGGCGTACAGGGCGCCCGGAGTTCCCATCGTGGCTTTCGCATCAGAAAGCCTGGTGGACGAGATAGCCGAGGAGATGGGCCTCGACCCTGTCGAGTTCCGTCTACTCAATGTAGCCACGGAGGGAACTCGGCGGGCCGACGGGGTGGTAAACGGACGCATCGGGGCGCAGGAGATAATGGAGGCTATGGAAAGTCACCCCCATTACAAGGCGCCCGTCGGCCAAAAGAACCGGGGCCGAGGCGTCGGTATGGGCTTTTGCCGGAACAACACCGGACTCTCCTGCGCGGTGGCCAACGTGAACTCAAACGGTACCGTGAGCCTGGTGGAAGGCTCGGTAGACCTCAGCGGGAGCCGGGTGGTCGTCGCCCAACAACTGGCGGAGACCCTGGGCCTGTCGGTCGAGGATGTCAACCCTCACGTCGGGGACACCGATACGATAGGGTTCACCTCGGGCAGCGGGGGTAGCGGGGTGGCGTTCAAGACGGGCTGGGCGGTGTACGAGGCCGCCAACGACGTCATCCGCCAGATGGTCCAGCGGGCCGCCACGGTCTGGGACGCGCCCGAAGAGCAGATAGAGTACGTGGACGGGGCTGTCCAGCACAAGGCGGACACCGAACTACGACTTACCTTCAAGGAGATAGCCGAAACAATGGCCGAGACCGGCGGGCCCATTGTGGGGAAGGCGAACCTGAACCCGCCGGGCGCCAGCGGATCGTACACGGCTAATATCGCCGAAATCGAGGTGGACCCGGAGACGGGCAAGGTGGACATCCTGCGCTACACTGCTTTTGTGGATGCAGGCCAGGCGGTTCATCCCTCCTACGTGGAAGGACAGATGCAGGGCGCTACCGTCCAGGGCATTGGCTGGGCACTGAACGAGGAGTACTTCTATAACGAAAGTGGCGCCATCCTCAACTCCAGTTTCCTGGACTATCGCATGCCCACCGCCCTTGACCTGCCCATGATAGACACGGTCATCATACAGGTGCCGAACCCTCGTCACCCCTTCGGCCTCCGCGGAGTAGGCGAGGTGCCCATCGTCCCTCCACCAGCCGCCCTTGCCAATGCCATCTACCACGCCACAGGCATTCGCATGACCAGGCTACCCATGTCTCCCGGTGCGATCCTTGAAACCCTTGAGGAGAAGAACACTCAGAAATAGGCCCCCTTTGCCCCAATGGGAGGAGCTAGTCGGGCAATAGGTTCGGAAAG
>CAZEDC010000028.1:0-22086 GCA_964510985.1 uncultured Dehalococcoidia bacterium | reverse complement strand
TGTGTTAATTCAATATTGATTGGGCACTTAGGACAGAAAAAGGAGGAAAACGTGGGCCAACCAGACGGTGGACTCAAGCTTATCAAGGCCGCGCGCCTGATCGACGGTAAGGGAGGACCGCCCCTGGAGCGGGGCGCTATCCTGCTGGAGGGCGACCGGATTAAGGCCGTGGGCACCGAGGAGAGCGTTGTGCCGCCGGAGGGAGCCCAGGTGGAGGAGCTGGACTACGAGGACCGAACGGTCCTCCCCGGTCTGATAGACTGCCACGTCCATCTCATCGGCATCGGCGACGGACGCGCCGGCGACGAGTTGACCCTCCTTCCCGACGAGGTACTGACACTCCAGGCGGCGCGCAACGCCAGGGCCCATCTCTACTCGGGCGTCACCACGCTCCGCGACTGCGGCGCCAAGAACCGGACTACGTTCCTGCTGCGCCAGGCCATGGAGATGGGCATCACTCCTGGTCCCAGACTGGTCCTTTCCGGACGGCCCATGGCCATTGTCGGAGGCCACCTGAGCTACTTCGGCATCCAGGCCACCGGCCCGGTCGAGTGCCGCGCCGCGGTACGACAGCTCATGAAGGAGGGCGCGGATTTCATCAAGATCACCGCCACCGGCGGCAGCACACGCACCTCGTTCCCGACCCGGCCCTCTTTCACGGTGGAGGAGCTGGCGGCCATCTGTGACGAGTCCCACAAGTTCGGCAAGCACGCGGCGGCCCACTGCGCCTCCTCCCAGGGGATGGCCAACGCCCTGGAGGCCGGCATCGACACGCTGATCCACGCCATCCACAAGGAGCCCGACGGGGCCGACGTCTACCGACCGGACATCACGGAGCAGATCGTGAAGCAGGGGACCTTCGTCAACGCCACCATGCACCAGGGCCGACGACGAGTCATGAGGCTGGAGAAGAAGGCGGAGTCCGAGGGGCTGACCGAGCAGGAGCAGGACGACTTGGACGAGTACCGCAGAGTGGTGGACGTACGGCTGGACCACGTGGGCCAAATGAGGGAGGCCGGCGCCAAACTGGTGGCCGGCTCCGACGCGTCCTGGGGCTACTACGGCCTGGGCGAGTACCAGTACGAGGTGGAGGAGCACGTAACCGCGGGCATGTCGCCGATGGAGGCCATCGTTTCGGCCACCAGCGACTCGGCCAAATCGTGCTGGATAGACGACACTGTGGGGACCCTGGAGCCGGGCAAGCAGGCCGACGTCCTGGTCGTGGACGGCGACCCGTCTCAGAACATCAAGGCGCTCTGGAACGTGGCGGATGTCTTCCAGGGCGGCGGCAGGGTGGACCGGGGGAAGTACGTGTAAGGGTCCGCGGGTAAGAGACTGGATATATGCAAGTCCTGTGTCCGTTTTAGGAAGCGCGATGCCCCCCTGTCGACCTAGTCGTCAAGGCCGTCTCGCTGATACTCCCGTGGGCGAGTTCATCAAGCGGCACGAAGCCTCGTGGTTCACGAGATAGTTCGTCCGGGTATGGTCCAACAAGTGGATTACGAGTTGGACACAAAGGCCTTGCGTTGGATTCATCCTCTGGTTTGTGATGCCTATCTTTTTATATCGGTTCTCCACCGCCGAGTTGGACCGACGGCTGCCTCGCCTGGTGGGAAAACCAGAATAGCCGCGTCGCTATCACTCCTATCCACAACAGCACGATGCCGATAAACACCCGTTGGAGCACACCGTTCAGGTCATCGACACCTGCGACTTTGCTGACACCGATCCACAGCACAAGAGCAGTCAGGGCCGCCAGACTCGTGAACAGCGAGTAGCTGCCGTGGGATCTCCATCGCGGGTCTTCATTGATTCGACGGGCCACAAGAAAAATGCCGGCGATGGCCGCGAGGAATCCAGCCATTCCTGTCAGGTTGTGCATTGCGCCGGTCGCTGTCTCGAATTCACAGCCGGGGTCACAAGGTAGCAACGGCTGGGCTACTGCGGCGCTGACACCAAAAAGGCCAATCAAGAAGGGACCCGCCCGCGAGCCCCGGCCTTGACCGATCCCCTGATGGAGACCGAAGGCGAATGCTATCACGAGCAGGCCGACTACAACAAAGTTCAGGTTTTGGATTAGCGGCTCCTGGCTTCGACACCACCCAGTTCACTGATGGCCTGGGATGCATGACTATAACCTTCGTACATAGCGCCGCTTACAGTTACCAGCAAGGCGAAGATGAGCGGCGCGGCAATACCGCACATCGCCAGATATCCCGGCAGGCTGCTTTTTTCTTTGGCGGATCGGAACCATGGGTGTCCTCCCCTGTGCGCGCTGGCCTCCGTTGTCGCCGTGTCTAGGGCCGCTGCAGCACGTTAAAAGTTGACATGCTGTAAAATACGTTATAATTGACAGCATGTCGAGTAGAAGTCAGCGAACCCGGGAAAATATCCTGGTATCTGCACTCCGTCTGCTAGTCGAGCGCGGCTACCACGGAGTCGGACTGGAGGAAGTGGCGCGAGACGCCGGAGTCTCACGCCAGGCAGTGTACCTCCACTTCAAGTCAAAAGCGGACCTCTTGGTAGCCATGGCCCAATACAATGACGAAGCCATCGGAGTCCCCGAGATATTGCGGCCGGTCCGGGAGGCTGGGAGCGCTTTGGAGGCCTTCGACGCGGGAGTTGCGGCTTATGGATCCATAGAGCCGCTGATCTACGACGTGGCCAGCGTCATTTACACTGCGCGACGGTCCGACGAGGTGGCGGAAACCGTTTGGCAGGAACGCATGGCTTTTCGCAGGGACAATATCAGGCAGGATATGGAACGCCTCCAGAGAGAAGGGCTCCTGGCCGAGAGATGGACCGTGGATGAGGCTACCGACTTCGCGTGGGCCATCCTCTCGGTTCACACTTACGAGTATTTAGTGGTGGAGCGAGGATGGCCTATCGACCAGTTCGTGCGTCACCTGCGTATGGCACTGCGCAGCGTGCTGGTCACCGTTCCAGTAAAAGCCACTGAATGATCATCTGCAAAACGGAAACGTTGCGCGTTGGAGGCTCTGCGTTTGGCCACCAGCGACTCGGCTAAATCGTGCTGGATAGACGACACTGTGGTGACCCTGGAGCCGGGCAAGCAGGCCGACATCCTGGTCGTGGACGGCGACCCGTCTCAGGACATCAATGCGCTCTGGAACGTGGCGGATGTCTTCCAGGGCGGCGGCAGAGTGGACCGGGGTAACTACGTGTAGCGGTCCTCCCGGCGATCAGTACTGTCGGCTGCACAGCAGTCTAAATTCGAGTCCTGCCTGGGGAGCCATTTTTACTGTTGCCAAGAGATCTACCAGAATCTCACAAAGCCAGACTCTTTTTTCCCCTTTGGGATAGCACCAAGGGACCTAGTGTGGTGAGTCAAAAGTGCGGGGCATATGTCATCTCGAGCCCCGACCTGTCGGGGTGAAGAATCTGGGGAGGGGGATTTCCACCCCACCAGATGCTTCACTTCGTTCAGCATGACAAAAGCTGCTCTTTTACTTCACGAATGCCTGGCTCAGGACACTAAGGCAGGTGTCGTCCATTGGCGCTTGACAACCGGTTTTCTTCCAAGTTATATTACCTCTTCGTACTATAAAGAAGAGGTAGTAAAAAAAGATGCCACTGTACATGGATACGCACAAGAACATGGATGGCCTGACCGCCGAGGTGGTGGCCGGGGCGCACCAGAAAGACCTGGAGGTCCAGGGCAAGCACGGAGTGAATTACCAGAGCTACTGGTTCAATGTGGACGAAGGCACGGTGTATTGCCTGGTGGATGCCCCCAACAAAGAGGCGGCCACTGCCGTCCTCCACGAAGCCCACGGCCTCGTGGCAGATGACTTGACGGAGGTCCAGGAAGGTTCGTAGAGCCGCGCAACGGACGACTGGTCACAAAGGGGCGCCTGGGCGTTGTTACTCCGCACGCATCACTGCGTGAGGCATTTCCCGTCCATCGTGTCCTTTGCCGATGGTTCGACGGGCACACCGCGGGGCCGGGGCAGGCAGCACGAAAGGGGAGAAGGTTCTCTCTTAACCTCCCACCAGCCGCCACTGGATCAGGCCGGTCTCATACGTTTCGCAGCTCACCGTCTTGAATCCTGTTCTCTTGGCGTCGGGCGCGAACAGCGGGATACCCTCGCCCAGCACAAGAGGGAACACGGTCATGACCATCTCGTCGATCAGGCCTGCGTTTAGCATTATCGTGTTGACCTGGCCGCCGCCGACCAGCCAGATATCCTCGCCCTGTTTCTCTTTCAATGAGCGGACGAAGGCTGCGACATCGCCCGATATGAAGCTGACGTAGTCCGTTTCCGGGGGAGGAGTGCCCCTGGTGAAGACATAGTTTGTCTTTTCCGGGTAGGGGAACTCTCCAAAGTCCAGCGTCAGCCTGTACGTTGAGTTCCCCATCAGGGTGGTGTCAACCGACTCGTAGAACTCACGGTAGCCGTAATCGAGACTGTCGCCCGCCTCCAGCCAGTCGATCTCGCCGTTGGGTCCGGCGATGTAACCGTCCAGGGTCGCGGCTGTGTAGAGCTTGAGTTTCCTCACGACGATCCTCCCCTTGTGATTCGCCGCCGGACAAAAAAAGCCCCGGCAACATGTGCCGGGGCTTCTGTCGTGCGGGGTGTCGGTCCTACTTCTCGATGGGCGCGCCGACAATGCTGCCATACTCGGTCCACGAGCCGTCGTAGTTCCGCACCTTGGGGTACCCCAGAATCTGGGTGAGGACGAACCAGGTGTGGGACGACCGCTCGCCGATGCGGCAGTAGGTAATAATCTCCTTGTTGCCGGTGATGCCGTTGCGGCCGTAAATGGACCGCAACTCTTCCACCGACTTGAAGGTGCCATCGTCCTGATTGACAGCGCTGGTCCACGGGATGTTGGATGCGCCCGGGATATGGCCGCCGCGCTGGGCGCCCTCCTGCGGGAGATGGGCCGGGGCCAGCAACTCGCCGCTGAACTCGGCCGGGGCACGAACGTCCACCAGTCCCACGTTGTTACGGGTGGACGCGACCTCCAGGACGTAATCGCGGGTCGCCCGCACACTGGGATCGGACGGCGCCGCCCTGTATATCCTGCGCTTGTAGCTGGGCACATCGGTTGTGACGGGTTTTTTCTCGTCGATCCACTTCTGCCGGCCGCCGTTCATCATCTTTAGCCGCCGGTGACCGAACATCTTGAGCTGCCAGAACGCGTAGGTGGCGAACCAGTTGTTGTTGTCTCCGTAGAACACCACGGTCGTGCTCCGGGCGACGCCGGACACCCCCAGCATCCTCTGTAGCTGCTCTTTACTCAGCACATCGCGCCGGACTGTGTCGTTTAGCTGGGTCGTCCAATTCCATCCCACGGCTCCGGGGATATGTCCTTGCTCGTAGGCTGTGGTATCCACATCCACCTCGATCAGGCGGACGTTTTCATCGTTCAGGTGTTCAGAGACCCAGTCGGTCTCTACAATCGATTCTGGATGGGCTATCTTTGCAGGCACTCAATTCCCCCTCGAAAAAGATGTAGTGTATTTAAAAATTATTACCACCAGACCGTTCCCTCGACGTCCTCTTTCAACTCACCCCAGTCCTTGGTCCAAAGACCGGTGCTGAGGTATTTCCAGCCGCCGTCGGCCAAGAGGCAGACGATCTTGCCGCCTTCCATCTGAGATGCCAGCCGCCTGGCACAGGCTACGACCGAGCCGGAGGAGATTCCGGCGAATATCCCCTCCAATTCGACGAGCCCCTTAGTGTAGGCGAATGCCTCGTCGCTGTCAATCAATATTCTCGCGTCCAGCACCGACAGGTCCAGTATCGGAGGAATAAACCCCTGCTCCAGGCTCCTCAGACCCTGGATCACGTCGTCTGGATGTGGCGCTACGGCCACGATCTTCACATCCGGGTTATGCTCTTTCAACCGGCGTCCGACGCCCATGAGGGTGCCGCCCGTACCCAGACCAGCCACGAAAACGTCCACGTCGGGCATGTCCCGGATGATCTCAGCCCCTGTTGTCTCGAAGTGGGCCCTCGGGTTGGCCTCGTTGCCATACTGGTAGGGCATGAAGTACCGGCCGTTTTTTTGGGCCATCTCCTGGGCCACCAGCGCGCCGGTATTGCTCCCCCCCTCGGCCGGCGAGAAGTGGATCTTTGCCCCGTAGGTCTCCAGCAGCTGAGTGCGCTCCGGGCTGACATTCTCCGGCATCACCACCTCGACGTCGTAACCCTTGAGCTTGCCGATCATGGCCAGGGATATGCCCGTGTTGCCGCTGGTGGGCTCGAGGATGGTCTTGTCATGAGTGAGCCCGCCGTCGGCCTCACCCTTCTCTATCATGTACTTGGCGATGCGGTCCTTCAGGCTACCGGTGGGATTGCTGCCCTCCAGTTTGGCATAGATGTTGACGCCGGGATTGGGACTCATCCGCGTCAATTCCACCAGCGGTGTATTGCCGATGGCGTTCAGAATGCCGTTGTTCACCAAATTCGAACCGCTTCCTTTATAGGTCTTAAGGGACATGACTCCACCGGCAACTGCTTGCCCGGCCTAGACGACGGCAGGGAATCCGCAGAAGGCATCGTAGTCTATGAGCTCGGTGACGGTGGGGTTATCGCCGCAGAGTGGGCATTCGGGGTTCCGCCGCAGTTTGACGGTGCGGAAGTCCATGTCCAGCGCGTCGATCAGCAGCAAGCGACTGGCAAGAGATTCACCGATCCCGAGTATGACCTTTACCGTCTCGATGGCCTGTATGCTTCCGACCAGACCGGGCAGCATGCCCAGCACTCCGGCCTCGGCGCAGCTCGGGACCTCGCCCGGCGGCGGGGGCGTTGGGAACAGGCACCGGTAGCACGCCATCCCCGGCAGGTATACCGTGGCCTGGCCATCGAATAGGAGGATGCTGCCGTCCACCAGGGGTTTGTTGTTCAGGTAGGCGGCGTCGTTGACGAGGTAGCGTGCCGGGAAATTGTCGGCTCCGTTGACGACCACGTCGTAGTCAGCCATGATCTCCATGGCATTCGCGGACGTCAGCGGTTCCTCGTGGGCTATCACCCTGGTTTCGGGATTGTAGGACCGGATCGTGTCGATAGCCGATTCCACTTTTGGCCTGCCGATGTCGTCGTTGTGGTGGAGGATCTGCCGCTGCAGGTTGGTTACATCCACCGTGTCGAAGTCAACGATGCCAAGAGTCCCTACTCCGGCCAGGGCCAGGTAAATGGCGATGGGAGAGCCCAGTCCTCCGGCTCCGATGATGAGCACCTTGGCGTCCAGCAGCTTCCGCTGCCCCCGGCTGCCGACCTGGGCCATGATGATGTGCCGGCTGTATCGCTTGACCTGGTAAGGGGTCAGAGCTTGCGTTTGGGTTGTCAATTAAGTTCCTCCGTTGCCTGTCTACTCCGGGGCTCTTAGAAGCCCCTATTTTCAGATGCCCGAACCTGACCGCAAGATTTTAAGCAAAATAAAAAGCCCCACTACCAAACGCAAAGTGCGAGAGTGGGGCCGGATTCAGATTCCTGTCGACGCGGCCGGACCGGTCGTCGTTTACTCTGGAACCGAATACTTTAGGTTACGGCCTTTTCCACCGACTCAAGGACTCGCGCAGGGCAACGGTGCTATCTTGCGTACACTCGGCCGGTACGTGCAGGCTATGCAGCCACATGCTCAACTTCCGTATCCGCGATTTCGGTAACGATAAGTATAGCACGGGGAGGCCACCGGTTCAACGAGCCCACCGAGTCGCGCAGGCGGCGCGGCGGTGACCAACCCGGCAAGGATATGAGACTCGACCTACTCCGCAGAGAGTCGCTACGGGTATAAGCCGCGAGACCTTATCGCCTCCGCGACTCTTCCCACGGCCAGGTCCATCGCGGCATCCCGCATCCCAATTTTTTGGTCCTGGCTTCTCTTATACACGTCGTTGAAGCTGTTAACCAGGATGGACTCCATCTTTTGGTTGATCTCGTCTATGTCCCAGAAGTACTGCTGGATGTCCTGGACCCACTCGAAATAGGAGACCACGACGCCTCCGGCGTTGGCCAGAATGTCGGGAACCACCATGATCCCGCGTTCGCGGAGAATAGGATCGGCTTCCGGGGTAGTAGGGCCATTGGCGCCTTCGACGATCAGCCGGGCGTTGATGTCGCCGGCGTTGTGTTTGGTGATCTGGGACTCTATTGCCGCCGGGACCAGGATGTCACAAGGGGTCTTTAGGAAGTCGCTCCGCGGCATGGCATCGGCCTCCCCATATCCGACCATCGTCCCGTTGGACTCGCTGAACCTCTTAAGTGCTTCGGGGTCGATGCCCTTCTCCGAGTAGACCGCACCGGCGGCGTCACAGACGGCAACGATTACGCATCCCTGTTCGGCCAGCAGCCTGGTGGCGGCGTAGCCTACTTTGCCGTAACCCTGCACAATCACTCTGGCGCCCGTGAGGGAAAGTCCAATCTTGGACGCTGCCTCTCGGGCGACAATGGTTACGCCCCGGCCCGTCGCGCCGGTTCTACCCAGGGTGCCACCGACGCTAAACGGCTTTCCGGTAACAATTCCCGGGACTGTGAATCCGCGGTGCATGCTCATGGTGTCCATGATCCAGGCCATGATCCGTTCATCGGTATTGACATCCGGCGCCGGGATGTCCCGGTCCGGGCCGATTATTATCGATATCTCCGTAGCGTACCGGCGGGTTACCGCCTCAAGTTCTTTTTCGGACATGGTCTTGGGCTGGCAGTTGACGCCGCCTTTTGCACCCCCGTAAGGGATGCCTGTGACCGCACACTTCCAGGTCATCCACATGGCCAGCGCCTTGACCTCCTCCAGGGTCACGTCGGGGTGGTAGCGAATGCTGCCCTTGCCCGGTCCACGGGCCATGTTGTGCTGTATCCGATGGCCCGTAAAGACCTGGACATCGCCGTTGTCCATTCTCACAGGGAAATGGACGGTGAGCTCCCGCTTGGGTTTGGTGAGAATTTGGTGAATACCGTCCTCGATGCCCAGCCTCTCGGCGGCTCCGTCCAGTTGTCGGACCGCCATGTCGTAGACCGAGTCATCGATTTGTGTCGTCCCGCTATCACCCGCCGCTACCTTCTCAGTCAGCATCGCCAATTTTCTCCTCCTTGGTACCTGAGTGATCCCGGTCCATCGCCGCCCTCACACCCAGGCTACCCACTGGTCTGCACAGTGTCAACGCTGGCCGTTCCGAGTTGATGGAGGTCGGCGTAGAGTGTGAATTGTCGGGTAACGTCGATGGCCGCGGACAGGCGATGGTATAATACGCTCGGAGGCGCAGGTACCCAAAGGGCCAAACTAGCGCCGCTGGTGACTATTTTTGACCGAACCAAACGTCGCGGTCCTTATCGATTACGAAAACGTCGGACTGGACTCCATCCAATATCTTCTGGACCAGCTTTCCGACATGGGCCGGATTATTGTGAAGAGGGCTTATGCCGACTGGTCGGTAGAGCGGAACAAGCGCGATCAGCTTCTGGAACTGGGTATCGAGGCCGTGCATCATTTCCGGTCGGCGACATCCGGCAAGAACTCCAGCGATATCCGCCTGGCCATAGACGCGATAGACCTTTTACACACCGCCGACCTTGACACCTTTGTATTCGTATCGGCGGACAGCGACTTCGTACCCCTGGTCAGCAAGATGCGGGCGGCGGGCAAGGTCGTAGTAGGCGCCGGCAGGCGGCTGGCGGCATCCGCGACACTGGTCAAGTCCTGCGATCGGTACATCTACCTGGACGACGCCAAGGCCGCACCTGGGAGGGCGAGACGACAGCGCAGCAGAGGAGCCGAGACGCCTTCCCTGGTCATCCGCGCCGTCGAATCTTCCATGGACGGCCAGGGACAGGTAGTGGGCTCGAAGCTGTACCAGACAATGCAACGAATCGATCCGAGCTTCAACTACAAGGCCCTGGGCCACGGCACCTTCGCCAAGTACCTGGCTTCCCAGAAAGAGGTGTCTGTTACCCACCGCACGGACACGAGCGACGTTATCGTTCAGCTCGCCTCCAACGGGGAACGAGATGCCGCCAACGGTCATATACTCTCCCCAAACTGGGAGAAGATGATCGACGCGGCATGGTCTAGTCGGCAGCGAAAACGGCTTTCCGGCCAGGCCGCAGCATCAGACGCCTCCAAGGCCCTGGGCGTGCCCAGGCTCGGGGCGTCAAGGTTCCCCTCTCTGGACAAGCTGCTCGACGCCAGCCCGTATCTTAGGGCCAACTGGCGACGTGAGGGCAACGCGATAGTAAAGCAATAGCAGGTCGCGACCTCACATCTACCGCGATAAGGGTCTCCCATGCTTCTTGCCCTGGACATCGGCAACACAAACATCACTCTGGGCGTATTCCGCGGCGAGGAGCTAAAGGCCACCTGGCGCATCGCCACCGACCTCGCCAGGATGCCCGACGAGTACGGCCTGATGCTCAACCAGCTCTTGCCCCTCAGAGGGGTGTCGCCGAAAGATGTTGATGCCGTGGCGATGTGCAGCGTGGTGCCGCCGCTGACGCCGACTTTTGTCGAACTGTCCAAGGACTACCTGGGGGTCTCCCCACTCGTGGTCGGTGCGGGCACCAAGACCGGTATCCGGATCCTGTACGACAACCCCCGTGATGTTGGCACCGACCGTATCGCAGACGCCGCGGCCGCGCTGGAGTTGTACGGCGGCCCGGCCATCATCGTGGACTTTGGCACGGCCACGGTATTCGACGCCGTGTCCAAAGACGGAGACTATCTGGGAGGGGCCCTGGCCCCCGGGATGTCCGTCGCAGCCGACGCCCTGTTCCACAGTACCTCTCAACTCAGGCGCGTCGAGCTGACCAGTCCACCCAGCGCCATCGGAAAGAACACTATCCACGCAACTCAATCAGGACTCGTGCTTGGCTACGCCGAGTTGGTGAAAGGGATGGTCGCCCGTTTCGACAAGGAGCTAGGCGGAGGATCGAAGGTCATAGCCACCGGTGGGCTGGCCACGCTGATGGAGAGGGAGGCCAGTATCTTCGACGCCGTCGACCCGCACCTCACCCTGACAGGGCTAAGGATAATCCACGGCTTGAACACCGGTTGAGCGACCCAACGAACCCGGCGGCGAGAGTATTCACAATGCGGAACCCTCTTAAAGACAAAAATATCGCCCTCGGGGTCACCGGCAGCATCGCCTGCTACAAGGCCGTTGACCTGGCCAGCAAGCTGACCCAGGAAGGTGCGCTGGTGGACGTCATCCTGACGCGGGGCGCCGAGAATTTTCTGACTCCACTGACTTTTTCAAGTATTACCCACAGGCCGGTGGTAACCAATCTTTTCGACCCGACCAGCGAGATAGGCATGGACCACGTTGCCATCGCGGAGCGGGCCGATCTGGTCATCGTGGCCCCGGCGACAGCCCACACCATGGCCAAGATCGCCTGGGGCCTTGCCGACGATGCGCTGACCACCACGATACTGGCCACGCTGGCCCCGGTGGTCCTGGCTCCCGCCATGGACGCCAACATGTACGCGAACGCCGCGACTCAGGCCAACGTCGATACGCTGAAATCCAGAGGGTTCCTGATCGCGGGGCCCGCCGAGGGCAGGCTGGCGTCCGGACTGATGGGCGTGGGACGCCTGCTGGAGCCGGTCCAGCTTATCGGCCACATCCGGACGGCCCTGGGGCGGAACGGCGATCTGGCCGGCCGCAAGGTGGTCGTCAGTGCGGGAGGAACGCAGGAGCCGGTGGACCCGGTGCGGGTCATCACCAACCGCTCATCGGGCAAGATGGGATACGCCGTCGCCGAGGCGGCCCGGGACCGGGGGGCATCGACGGTCCTGGTATCCGCACCCACCGCTCTACCCGACCCCGTCGGCGTAAGGGTCGTGCGTGTGGGGACCGCGGAGGAGATGCGGAAGGCCGTGAACAAAGAGTGCCGCGACGGAGATGTCGTGATCATGGCCGCGGCCGTGGCCGACTGGCGGCCTGTGAATGAGGCCGGCCGCAAGATCAAAAAAACCGCCTCGGAGGCGTTGAGCATCCAGTTGACGAAAAACGCCGATATCCTGGCCGAATTCGATATGGAGACCCTGGTCAAGGTGGGATTCGCCGCCGAGACCGAAGACCTGGTCGCCAACGCCCAGTCCAAGCTAAAGAGCAAGAGTTTACACCTGGTAGCCGCCAACGACGTCACCGCCGAGGGATCCGGCTTCGCCTCCGAAACAAACGAGGTCGTCCTCGTGGACAGGGACGGCGGAATCGAGAAGCTGGGACTCGCGTCCAAGTATGACGTGGCGCACCGCATCCTCGACCGCGTCGTCGCCCTGCTTCAGTAGCCGACCACCTAGCCTGCACCTTATCCGCCCGGTCCGCCGATACGCCAAGCCTCGTGCATTTTGCCAAGCGGAGCGAAATGGCGTAGTATGTGCGATTCTCATTCCAAATTAGCACGGCGGCCCGCTCGACTCCCGCGCCCGTCGTCTATTCCGAAACTTGGAGGTAAAAGATGCGGTTAGATTGCGGAAACGACGCCTACGAATGGATCGACGACTGGGCCGGAGGGCCTCAGACAGACAGCGCCCGCAGCGGCTGGGCCCACCACGGGGTGGTGGTCACCGAGGCCGGCAAGGTCATCGCGTTCCACCAGGGCGAGTCCACCGTGCTGGTCTTCGACAGAGAAGGGAATTTCCTGCGTTCCTGGGACAGCGACCTGACCGACGCCCACGGGATGACCTTGGTCGAAGAGAACGGCACCGAGTTCCTCTGGATCGCGGACAACGGGACCAAACGGCAGCCGTCGCTGGGCTACGAGTACGCGACCGGCGAAGCAGGGGGCCAGGTGGTTAAAATGACCCTGGACGGCACACGGGTGATGAGTCTGATAAGACCGGACCTGCCGGTCTACCGGGGCGGCGGCAAGTACTCGCCTACCTGGGTCGCCGTCAACGAGGAGCGCTACGGCGGCAACGGGGACGTCTGGGTGGCCGACGGGTACGGCGCCAGCTACGTCCATCGGTACTCCAAAAACGGCGACTACATCGACAGTATCAACGGCGAAGAGGGCGGTGGTGCTTTCGACTGCCCCCACGCCATCTTCATCGATCGGCGCGGTGCTGAGCCGGAGCTTTACGTCGCGGACCGTGCTAATTCCCGCGTCCAGGTATACGACCTTGACGGCAGCTTCAAAAGGGTGTTCGGCTCCGACTTCCTCACAAGCCCCAGCGGGTTTGCCGTGGATGGCGACCGCCTGATTATCGCCGAGCTTCGGGCACGGCTGACCGTCCTCGACGCAGACGACAGTCCCGTCTGTTACCTGGGCTCCAACGAGGAGGTGTGCGATGTGGACGGTTGGCCCAACAACCGGGACCAGTCCGGGCAGCCGGTCAGGTCCCGTCTCCTGGAGCCGGGAAAATTCAACAGCCCGCACGGCATGGCGGTGGACGGCGAGGGCAACCTTTACGTCTCTGAGTGGCTCATCGGCGGACGGTTCACCAAACTGGCCAAACGGTAGGCCTCTCCGATCGGCTCCACGCTCTCTGGATACCGCTCATGTCCTTCGACATTGCTCAGGATGAGCGGTATCCAAACCTCCATTGATGGTGGCCTCCGCCCGCTGTTAGAATGACGGCGATCAAGAAACCCAGAAGGAGGCCGACCATGCCCATCGTTCGCGTCGAGATGTATCCGGGAAGGACCCACGCCCAGAAGGCCGAGCTGGCCAGGGTCATCACCGAGGCCGTCGTGGCCATCGCCAAGACCACTCCGGAGCACACCACCGTAGTGTTCGAGGACGTGGCCAAGGAGAACTGGGCGACGGCCGGAGTCCTAGCGTCGGACCAGGCGTAGGGACCCGGGCTCCTTCCCAGGCAGCCGGTCCGGCATCGCTCCCCTGCTTGACAGGTAACGGGCCCTCTGCCTATACTGGCTGGACTTAACATAAGATTCAAAGGCTGGGAACAGGAAGAGTACGCCTCCAGCGAGGCCCAGAGAGCCGGGTAAGGTGTGAGCCGGCGCTGGCGCAGAGGCCGAATGGACCTGGGAGCCTCCAACCGAAATCCCCGAGTTGGAAAAAGCGGGACGTAGGACTGGACGGACAGGGCACCGTTATCGAAGCCCAGGGCATAACGGAGACCCGGAGAGGGGTCTCGTGCCCGATAGAGATACCGTCGGCTGTTTGACTGGAAAGTAACCGGCCGGCGGTGAACAAGGGTGGCACCACGGACGTCAGACCCGTCCCTTCGAGGACGGGTCTTTTGTTTTGTCTGAGAGTTGGTAACAGAGTGGTCGATGGTCGATGGTCACAATCGGAGCAAGGTTGTGGCGGAGACAGACCGCCACGGCAAATCCACCGGTTCGCAGCACGGAAGAAGAGTGATATATGCAGACTAAAGAGAAGGCGCAGGCCAGCCCAGACGCGGGGGCCGGGAACGGCAGGAGACGGGTGTTCAGCGGTATCCAGCCTTCGGGAGATTTCCATCTGGGCAACTACCTGGGAGCCGTTAAAGGCTGGGTTCAGGGACAGGCGGAAAAGGACAATTTTTTCTGTATTGTCGATCTCCACGCCTTGACGGTGCCCCAGGACCCGGAGGATCTGCGGTCTCAGACCATTTCCCTGGCCGCGATGCTCTTCGCGTCGGGCATCGACCCCGACAAGAGCACACTGTTCATCCAGAGTCACGTGGCCGCCCATTCGGAGGCCTGCTGGATACTCAATTGCATCACCCCCGTGGGCTGGTTGGAGCGGATGACCCAGTACAAGGACAAATCGGCCGAGCAGGAGAGCGTAACCATGGGGCTGCTCGACTACCCCGCACTGATGGCCGGAGACATTCTCCTCTACGATGCCCACGAGGTGCCGGTGGGAGAAGACCAAAAACAGCACGTGGAGTTGGCGCGAGACATCGCCCAACGGTTCAACCGTACATACGGTGACACGTTCGTCGTCCCCGAGCCGGTCATACCCAGAGTCGGCGCCCGCGTCATGGGTCTGAACGACCCTTCGGTGAAGATGTCCAAGAGCTATGCACACATTCGCGGCCATGCCGTCAGGTTGCTGGACGATCCACAAGAGATCGAGCGGTCCATCAGGCGGGCGGTGACCGACTCGGTCAACGAGATACGCTTCTCCGACGAGCCCGAGAGGGCCGGCACCAACAACCTGCTGGGGATCTACAAGGTCATTACCGGCAAGAGCGAGGAGGAGGTCGAGGCCGACTTCGAGGGGGCCGTCGGCTACAGCGAGCTAAAGACGAGAGTCGCCGAGGTTGTCGCCGAAGAGGTCGCTCCTATTCGGAAGCGCTACGAGGAGCTGATGCGGGACCAGGCGGAGCTAGACCGGCTGCTGGCCCGCGGGGCGGAGCAGGCGGCGGCCGTCAGCGAGCCCAAGATGGAAGAGATCAAACGGAAGACCGGCCTCATTCTGCCGAGACTCCGCTGACGCCTATCCCTTGAGAGCGATGTCATCGCCATGGCTAGCAACAAAATAAATTGACTACACACGATCATGTCATTCTGAGTTCTTCCACCGAAGGACGAAGAATCTGGTGAGGTGGGGCGCAATGAGCGGGACCAACATGTGCCCCACCCCAGATCCTTCGTGCCCCGACACGTCGGGGTCCTCAGGATGACAATCACGCCAGCGCAGACGAAACCGAGGTAAAAAATGTATCACCCAACATTGCAGGAGGTCGAGGAACTGGCCAGCCAGGGTAACTTGGTGCCTGTATACCGCGAGATCAACGCCGACCTAGAGACGCCGGTCTCGGCCTACCTCAAGATCGCCCGGCCGCCCTACTCGTTCCTGCTGGAAAGCGTGGAGGGAGGTGAGCGCATCGCACGGTACAGCTTCATCGGCACCGAGCCGATGGAGACCATCAAAACGGGCCTCGGTCAGCAATATGGGGCCGTTGACCCCCTGGTGCCCATCGAAGCTGCGCTGTCGCGATACAAGCTCGTGGACGTACCGTACCTGGAACGGTTTAACGGCGGCGCTGTGGGATACCTGTCCTACGAGTCGGTGAACTACTTCGAGGACTTACCGTCACCCGAGAATAACCCCCTCGGACTGCCCGAGGCGGTGTTCATGCTGACGACGACTTTCCTGATATTCGACCACCTCCGTCACAAGATACGTGTGGTGAGTCACGCCCACCTGGACGGAGACGTGGAGCGGGCCTACGACGAGGCTACTGAACGTATCGACGAGCTGGTCGGCCGCCTGGAGTCGCCGTTGCAGCCGCCCGCCAGGACAGCGCGTCCCGCACCGGACAAGCCGCCCACTATCTCCTCGAACACGACACGGGAGCGCTACGCGGAGATGGTGGATATTGCCAAGGAATATATCGTAGCCGGCGACATAATTCAGACGGTGCCATCGCAGCGACTGTCAAGGCCCACAACGGCCCATCCGTTCCAGATATATCGGGCGCTGAGGGCCATCAACCCGTCGCCCTACATGTACTACCTGGAGTTGGATGATTTCCATATCGTGGGAGCCTCGCCGGAGCTCCTGGTGCAGGTGGAGGACGGCAACGTGACGACCCATCCCATAGCGGGGACGCTGCCCAGAGGCGCCGACCGGGAGGAGGACCTGGCCCAGGAGCAATCGCTCCGCGACGACGAAAAGGAGAAGGCCGAGCACATCATGCTGGTGGACCTGGGCCGCAACGACATCGGCCGTGTCAGCGAGCCGGGGACGGTGAAGGTCACCAAACTCATGGATGTCGAGCGATACTCCCACGTGATGCACCTTGTGTCCCACGTGACCGGCAAATTGCGCGAGGGCTTCAGCAGTTTCGACGCGCTCAAGGCCTGCTTCCCCGCCGGGACGCTGTCGGGCGCGCCCAAGATCCGCGCCATGGAGATCATAGCCGAGCTGGAGCCCGACAAGCGGGGCCCATACGCCGGCGCCGTGGGCTACTTCGACCTGTCGGGAAACATGGACACCGCCATCACCATCAGAACGCTGGTGGTCAAGGACGGCATGGCCTACGCTCAGGCCGGGGGTGGTATCGTGTACGACAGCATGCCGGAGCGGGAGTACCAGGAGACCCTGGACAAGGCTTCGGCGCTGCTGCGGGCCATGGACGAGGCCGAGGCCAACGGCTAGAGATATAGCAACCGATCCCCTGTCTAGAACTCATCCCAAAATTCTTGAACCTGGGGGGAGTCCAGAGGGGGCAACCCCCTCTGGTAGGGGGGCCTGGGGGATGTGCCCCCAAGGAATAACACCCGAGGGCGGGTGGGTGGGAAGAAGCCACCTTGGTATTTAGGACAGCCTCTAGGGAGACACCAAAATGATACTGCTTATCGACAACTACGACAGCTTCACCTACAACCTGTACCAGTACCTTTGCGAGCTGGGTGCGGATGTCCAGGTTGTCCGGAACGACAAAACCACCGTCGAGGATATCGCTGGCATGGCGCCGGAGAAGATCGTCATCTCACCGGGCCCCTGCACGCCCGAGAAGGCCGGAATCTCCAACGACGTGGTACGCCATTTCGGCGAGAGCACGCCGACGCTGGGCGTCTGCCTGGGCCACCAGTGTATCGGGTATGCCTACGGCGGCACCGTCGGTGGCGCGGGCGAGATAATGCACGGCAAGATGTCCATGGTGCATCACGACGGCAAGGGGGTCTTCAAAGACCTGCCCAACCCCTTCGACGCCATACGGTACCACTCGCTGGCGATCCACCGGGAGTCGGTCCCCGACGAGCTAGAGGTGACCGCCTGGACAGACAACGATATCATTATGGGCGTGCGCCACAAACGGCATCCGGTGGAGGGGATCCAGTTCCACCCGGAGTCGATCATGACCAAGGTCGGCCACAACCTGCTCCAGAATTTTCTGGATATCTAACGGCACCATCCAGCTTGAGCCTGGCCCTGGATGTAATGAAGGAGTTGAGCGATGTCATTGACCAAAGAACAGCTCTCGGAAATCACACTACCGCCGGTGCTGGGTGTGTTGAGCACGGTCAACCCCGACGGCTCGCCCCAGGCAACGCCCATCTGGTACCGGTACGACGGCGAGCACTTCAACGTGACCGCCTTCGAAAACAGGGTCAAGGTGCGCAACGTCAGGAGTGACCCCAGGGTTTCCCTGGTGGTCGTAGACACCGCGAACAACGGCCCGTTGCTAATCGTCAACGGCAAGGCCGAGATCGTGGAGGAAGGTGTACCGGAGGAAACGCTCAGGCACGCCATCCGGTACGACGGCGAAGAGAAGGGGCGTGCCAGCGCGGCCAACCTGAGAGGGCAGCCCAGGGTCATAATCCGGATCAATCCCGAAAGGGTCATTGGGTGATGCCCGGAACAGACCCTCCGTGGCTCCGTTGACTTCCTCGGAAACGGGGGTGTCCAGAGGGGGTTGAACCCCCTCTGGTGGGGGTTTGGGGACACCCCCCCAAAATACTATTCGAGGGCGGGTGGGTGGGTGAAAAGACGGGTTTTTGGACGATGTGCACAATGCCACCCGCCGTTTACGGAAAGGAAACCGTGGAGGCAGAGATGATACGGGAAGCTATAGAGGACCTGGTGGCGGGAAACTCTCTGTCCGCCGAACAGGCCGCCCAGGCCATGAACGAGATCATGGACGGCGACGCAACACCGGCCCAGTTCGGCGCTTTCGTCACCGCCCTGCACCTGAAGGGCGAGACGCCGGAGGAGATCACGGGCATGGCCCGTGTCATGCGCGAGAAGTCCCTGCACGTCCAGGTCGACGGGTCGTTGGTGGACACCTGCGGAACCGGCGGCGACGCATCGGGCTCTTTCAACATCTCAACCACGGCCGGCTTCGTCGTCGCGGGAGCGGGAGTCAAAGTGGCCAAACACGGCAACCGGGCCATGTCCGGGGCCTGCGGCAGTGCCGATGTGTTGGAGGGCCTGGGCCTCAAGATCGACCTGAGTCCGGAGGGCGTCCAGCGGTGCCTGGAGGAGGTCGGGTTCGGGTTCATGTTCGCACAGCGGTACCATCCGTCCATGCGATTTGCCGCCGGCCCCCGTCGGGAGATCGGCATCAGGACCGTGTTCAATATACTGGGGCCGCTCACCAATCCCGCAGGCGCCAAGACACACCTTATAGGCGTCGCTGACCCCGGCACGGCTGAGAAGATGGCCCACGTCCTGGGCAGGCTCGGCAGCACCCACGCCCTGGTGGTCCACGGGAAGGACGGTCTGGACGAGATCACCCTCGGCGACGAGACCCAGGTCTGGGAGCTGAAAGACGGTGCCGTGTCAACCTATACCATCGCACCCGACACACTGGGGATAAAGCGGCAGCCAAGAAACACGCTGGCCGCCGGCAGCGTGGAGGAGAGCACTCGGATACTGACCGGGGTCCTCGATGGACAACCGGGATCGGCCAGGGATGTCGTCCTTATAAACGCCGCCGCGGCCCTGGTCGCCGCCGATCATGTGACGACGCTGGAGGCGGGCGTCGCCGCCGCCGCCGCGTCAATCGACAGCGGGAGCGCCAGGGAAAAGCTCGACGCCCTGATCGACCTGACCAACCGCCTGGAGTAGAGGAAAGAAATTGGTCAAGCCAGAGACACCTGACATCCTGCGAAGGATCGTCGAGGTCAAGCGCGCAGAGGTCGAGCGCCTGAAGGTCGAGCTTCCGGTAGCCAGGCTGGAGGAGCGGATCGAGGCTCAGCCGCAGCCGCTTAACCTGGCGGGAGTGCTGTGGGGACCTTCGGCGCGGGTCATCGCCGAGATAAAGAAGGCCTCTCCTACCAAAGGCCTGCTGAGAGCCGACTTCGACCCGGCTTCGCTCGCGACCGCCTACGCGGACAACGGGGCCGCCGCCATTTCTGTCCTGACCAACGCAGACCACTTCCAGGGGAGCATCGAGCACATGAAGACAGCCCGTCAGATCGCAGGCCCCCGTGGTATCCCGGTGCTCAGGAAGGAGTTCATCTTCGACGCGTACCAGGTCTACGAGGCGCGCGCCTACGGCGCAGATGCGATCCTGCTGATCGTGGCGATGCTTACCCCGTCGCGACTAAAAGACCTTATGTCTCTATCAGAAAAACACTGGATGCAGTGCCTGGTGGAGGTGCACGACGAGGATGAGCTGAGGGTAGCACTGGACGCCGGCGCCGAGATCGTCGGCATCAACAACCGCGACCTCCGCACATTCGAGACCGACCTGGCTGTCACCGAGCGGCTATCGCCCATGATACCCGGGGAAAAGGTAATCGTCAGCGAGAGCGGCATCGGCACCAGGGAGGACATCCAGCGGGTCAGTGCAGCCGGCGCCCACGCCGTCCTGGTGGGAGAGGCGCTGGTTACCTCGCCGGACCCGGGCGCCAGGCTGAGGGAGATGGTATGACCAGGTTCAAGATATGCGGCCTGCGAGAGACCGGCCACGCGGTTACGGCCGCCGAGGCCGGGGCCGATTTCCTGGGATTCGTATTCGTACACGGCGTTCGCCGACAACTCTCCGAGGAGCAGGCGGCGGCGATCATCCAGGAGTACCGCACCCTCAAGGGCCCCGGCGGCCCCTCGCTGGTGGGCCTCTTCGCCAACCAGCCGCTGGAGGAAGTCAACCGCATCATCGAGAGGTGCAGCCTGGACTTTGCCCAGCTATGCGGCGATGAGAGACCGGACTACTGGCGGCACGTCGAGGCCCCGATAATCAAGCAGGTACGGGTAAGTGCCGAAGGGGAAAGAGGTGCGATGGTGGCGGAAGTGCTCAGACGGGTAGACGAGGTCGTCTCAGGAGGCCAGACGGCGCTTCTGGACAGGCACGAGAAGGGGGCCCTCGGGGGCACGGGCCTCAGCTTCGACTGGGGCATCGCCGCAGAGGTGGCCGAGCGGTTCGACTTCTTGTTAGCGGGCGGCCTCACTCCGGAGAACGTGGGCCGGGCCATCGGTACGGCAAAGCCCTGGGGCGTCGACGTATCCTCCGGCGTGGAGACCGACGGGGTGAAGGACCCTGGGAAGATAACCGCGTTCGCTGAAGAAGTGCAAAGGGCAAGTCGCGGCCTGAAAAAATCTCAGTGAGCGGACGTTCATCCAAATTAGAGACAGTCAGAAAAAACGCCGGGGTGGTGGGGTATGGCGAAGCCGATCAAACTGAAGAGCCATAGCGTGCACATCAAAGCTCCAAGAGAGATGGTATTTCAGAAGCTGTCCTCCTTTGGCCGGGGGCGGCTAGTGGGCGACAACAACGAGTCGTCCAAAGTCCTCTCCCGCGACGGGGACACGATAATCGCCGAGTTCAAGACCAGGGCGGGGCCGTTCACGTACACCACCGTCGAGGAGATCACGCTGGAGCCCCCCAATCGCATAACCTTCCGGCACTTCAGTGGGCCACTCCACTACGCCTGGGAAGAGTTCGTGTTCAACGACGTGGACGGCGACACGGAGCTCGTCCACAACGGCGAATTTATCTGGCGTCGGCTGCCGCTGATCGGACGTCTGGGAGGCCTTGTGTACACCAGGCCCATGTTCGAGCGGGTAATCGAAAAACACCTGGAGCAGGTTAAGGTCAACTGCGATGCCCGGGCCGCCCGCAGCCACTTGTTCCGCCGCCGGGAGCCCGCACCGCCGGGCTAAGCAGGTGGTCACAAAGAGTTTAACGTCTGTCACCCTTCGCTCCGCTCAGGGTCTGGGGTTGGAGGGCTCCCATCCCAGACACCGATAGCCACCCACCCCCAGATACTTCGTCGTCCTTCCGCGGAAGGACTTCTCAGCATGACAGTGTGTTCATTCAATGTTGATTGGGTATTGAGCTACCAGAGCGAACGCCCATCTCGTGGCGCGTGACCGCGCTAATTTATTGGTTAGTCTTGAATTCTTCGTTCCTCTCCCTCAGAAAGATAGGCATCGCTTCATTTTCACCCCGAGCTAGCCCCGCGGAATGACCGGCAGGTTGATGTGGGAGGGCCGCCGGGCGTCGTGGAATATGGTCTGGTCGGCAACCTGCATCTCCGTGTCCATGCCGGGCCGGTTCCCAGTGTTCAGGTTTTGGTCGAACCGGGGTAAGTTGCTGCTCGTCAGGTCCACCCGTATCCGATGACCGGCCTTGAAGACGTTGCTGGTCTCCCACATATCTACGGTTTACTCGTAGACCTCGCCAGGCTCGATGAGGCTGGGAGATTCATTGCATCCGGGTAGACCTGCCACTTGCCTCGGTCTCGGTCGGCCGATAGGCCGGATTTCA